>JAYSRO010000339.1:0-5154 GCA_043720995.1 Candidatus Eiseniibacteriota bacterium | reverse complement strand
ATGCCATGAGCGCGAGCGCGGCGCGCACCCCGGCCGCAGGAGTCCATTGGTGCGAAGCCGGCACACTCATCGGGGTCGTCGGGCCGATCGAACGGGCGGCGCTGGAGCCGCGACTGCCGTGGAGCGCGTGGACGGGTGCGCCGCTGCCATCGTCATGCGCGCGGTGGGCAACGCCGGGCGCGCCATCGCGCCGGCAGCACTGCTCCCTCGCTGCAGCCCCCACAGATCGCGCAGCACAAAATCGAACAGCGCCCTGCACTGCGTGCGGCGGAACGTCCAGGGCGCGAAGCCGGTGTAGATGAACGGCCTCGGCAGGTCATGCCCGTAGTACACCGTCATCGTGGGACTCGGCGTAGCCCCTGCGGCGAAACTGGTGCGGATGCCCATCAGCGTGTCCATGACCGACGCACTCGCCAGGGTGATGGAACGCATGGCGTCGAAGTCGGTCGTGGTTGCGGCACCACCGTGGTCGAGCACGAGCGCCAGACCGGTGACCTGCAACCGGTCGAAGCCGAGCGCGGAGCTCGCATCGTGCGCCCACGCCGACTCCACGACCTCGACGGGTGCGAAGGTGCCGGGCAGGCCCGTGGCGGGAACGGGGGCGCTGACGCTCCGTCCGTCCACATCGAACAATCGCACTCGCCAGGCCGCGGAATGGCCGGCGTCGTTCTCGCGCACGCTCAAGTGGATCGAGCTCACGCCGGAATAATCACGTGGGCCCCCGAATACGTGACGCACAAAGTCGCCATCAGAGGCACCTCCCCCCTGCGTCGTGAGCCGCAACGCGTGCCCCGCGACATCGGGAGGCGTCGAGGTGACCGGGACCGTCCCCACCGAGGTGTTCAGCGAGTCCGAGGACCGCCAGCGCGCGGGGACTGCGACCGGATCGGTATCGTCGAACGCGTCGATCGCGAAGTCCACGGTCAGGTCCCCTTGCACGGGCTCGATCATGGTCGTGGGGACGTTCAAGTATTCGCACGAGTAGTTGCGCAGGTAGAAGAACGGGTCGGTGCGGTAGGGCGGCAGCGGATCCGTCGAGACGGTGCGCGCATCGAACGTCGTAGGCACGCTGGCATAGCTAGCGGGGCGCGAGGTGAAACGCCCGAGCGAGCGCTGCACATTCCCCGTCGCCGCCAGCGACAGGCTCGTCACGGCGCGAATTTCGGTCTGCCAGTGCGCCGCGCTGTACATGAAGCGCCCGGGCGCCAATTCGGTCCTACCCCGGAGCGAGCTGAAGATGAACGAGCCGTTGCCGATGTCGTTCGACGGCTCGTTGAACTTGTAGGTCGTCGCCATGGCTCCGCCACCGCCCACGAGCCAGACTTCGCCGCCCAGTTCCAGGTAGGCCGTGAGCGTGTTCTGCTTGCCAGGAGTCGTCATATAGCTGAGCAGCGGCATGGGATCGATCGGGTAGGTAAAGGCGCTCGCGTTCCTGCCGCTGTCGAAGTCCCCGAGCCAAACGACATGACGGTATTGCGCCAGTGTCGCCAGCGACGCCGTTCCCTCCGCGGTCACCGTCCGGGTGCCGAGCGTGTCGAAGTTGTAGCCGGCGAGGATGCCCTGCGGACTCAGCATCCCCTCCGGCGCACGCCGCTAGGGGACGCCACCGACCGCATACATGAAAGTGTCCAGTTCCGCCGCCGCCGGCCAGTTCCCCGCGGCGGGCTTGAGCGTTCCGTCGGCATAGAAGCTATCCGGTGAGCGGCGCGTGTCATCCACGATCAACAGCGGTTTGTTGAATGCGGGTTCAATCGAGCGGAAGTGCACCGTGGCGAGCGCCTTGAGGCCCGTGTTGTCCTGCGCCTGTGCGTAGAAGTAGTGGTCGCCCCTCGCGAACGGTCCGATCGTTGCCGAGGTCACGTTCGCGGCCGGTGTGCTCCAGTGACGCGTGTCAAAGATCTCATCACTGCGCGCGCGGTCATCGAAGACGTCGCCGTCGAGCATCCAGCGATAGGCTACGATGTCAGCGCCCGCGGGCGGCGTCGCCAACCACGAAATCGTGACGCGTCGCCCGCCGGGGATTTCGACGCGCACCTCGTTCGATGGGTTGAACCCGGGGCCTGGGTACTTGTAGTAAAACGTGTCATTGAACACCGACATGACGGGACCGAACGCCGTGGCGTAGCCCACCCTGAAGTACAGCACGTTTGTGCTCAGCTCGAACACGGGCGAATACGCGCCGGACTCGTCGAACGCCACCACGATGAACAGGTAGTCCGCGCCCGGCAGGAGATTCGAGAACTGCACCGCCGTGGTGTCCCGCGAGACCGCTTCCCAGCCATCCTCGGCACGGAACTCCGGGGCGTAGTAACGCCGCAGCAGCGAGCCGTGCGATGCGATGATCGCCGGGATGCCGCCGGGCACTACAGATTCCCCATTGCCCGGCCCCAGCAGCAGGTACTTGTAGCGGACCGGCAGCCTGACGTTCATGTTGCTGGCGTCTTCGTCGTGCCCCTCCCACCGGAATCGCACGGAGGGCGGCACCAGCAACTGGCTCGTGCCGTGCGGGCGGGGGACATTGATCTGGACCGTCGGCGCCGTCGTCCACGAGAAGAACGCGCGATAGGCGGAAGGTCCTGGAGCGCCATGGTTGTCGACGGCCTCAACGACGATCACGTGATAGCCCTTGAGCAACGTCAGCGAATCGCGTCCGCCGTTGGCGGTGTTCGACTCGAAGGTGAATCGCTTCTCCTTCTCCGTCGTCTGGATCCATGTGGTGTCGCCCTGATCCGGCGGATCGACCACGTAGCGGTAGTACGCCACCTTGCCGTCCGGATCGAATCCCACCCAGTGCAGCATCAACGAGTAGCAGCTGATCCCCGGCCGCGGATGGCAGACTTCGGTCGTGTCGATCGGGCCAGACGTGAGGCGCACCGTCGGCAGCATGTTGGGCGTGGGGGACAACACCAGACGCTTGCTGCAGCCACCGAGCAGGGAGAGCGCCAGCACAGCCATGACGAGCAGCGCAGCCCATCGACTCGATCGCAGTGGAGATGGGCCGTCGCCCTCGCGCAATGGACCGCTCCCGCTGGTGACCCGGAACCCGCGGCGGCAACCGCCAAGGGTAAGCACCGGGGAGATACTGGGTGGCGTGGGTTCACGCTGCGGCCCGGGGAAAATTGTACTGGGAATCCTGCCCATGTGGCCAGCGGCGCACGTGCCCCGTCGCTAGGCGTTGCGCGGTGGCCTGGTCGGCGGCCCCAACTTGAGCAACTGCTCGTGCTCAGGGGAACCGAGGAATTGTTCGACACGCGCCCTGAGCTCGGCCTCGACGTCCGCGATCGATCCTCCAGCGGGCAGGTGGATGTACAACAGCCCGAACATCAGGCACTCCCACCGGCCGCCTCGCGAACTCACCCAGTCCCCAAATTCAAACAAGCTGCAGGATGCACCGTACGTCCCGGGAATCAAGAAGTTCCAGTGGCCGTAGGGACGCTCGACGACTTTCGCAATCTTATAACGATCTTCACCCAGCGAACATAGTCGGACGATGTCGCCGCAGCAGACATCCGGAAAGCCGAACAACGGAGTCTCACAGAGCTCGAATCGCGAGTCCTCAAGCGGCCGGACTTCGATCTCCTCGGAGTCATTCGCCTCCAGGCTCAGCTGGATCTTCATGGCTGGGAAAGCTACACCCGATGCGCGCATCAATCACGCAAACCGTGTTCGGACACCCTAAACAGGGTTTCATGGCCCAAGTTAGCTATTGCCCCGCCACAGGCATGGCCGCCATAGTTGAACGCTCACTTGTCCCAAGCTGCCCCGGCTTGTCCTTCCATCGGGAGAACACCGTGAAATCACCTCGCTACTATGCATTTGCGCTTCTCCGAACGGCCGCGGCGCTCGCGCTCGGCATGCTCTTCGCGGCCCCCGCATTCGCGGCGGCGCGGCTCGAATTCGACGCGGCTTCGACGCTCGCGCCGTACCAGGGCCCGATCGATCGCGTTCGCGCGCTGCAGACCGACCAGGGCCTGCGGGCGCTGGTGACGGTGGACCAGGTCGACGCGCGCTTCGGCGTTCCCACGTTTGTGTGGGGTGCGCGTTCGGAGAAGGCGTCATCGACAGCGCTCACCACGCGACGCGCACCCGGCGCGGCCGCACTGAGCGCGCGCTCGTACGTAGAGCAGTTGGGTTCGCTCTACGGGCTCACCCCCAATGACGTGGCGAACGCGCTCGTGCGCAACGTCCACGACACAGGCCGCGGCGGCATCATCGTGTCGTTCCGGCAGGCGGTGGGCGGCGTCGAAGTGTTCCGCGATGAGCTGCGCGTCATGATGGACGGCAGCCTGAACCTGGTCGCAGCCGCGGGCTACCTGCCGAGCATCGACGAGGCGAAGCGCGCGCGGCTGCAGGACTTCATGCTAAGCGAGCCCGAAGCGGTCGTGAAGGCGCTCGGCGACTTCGCCGGCGGTACCGCAGGCGGCGTTAGCGTGATCAGCAACGCGCCGGGCGGTTACCACAACTACGACGCGTTCCACTCGATCAACGTGGAGCCCGAAGACCAGATGAGCCGTCCCGTGCGCGCGCGGCAGACGCTGTTCCACCTGCCCGGGCAGCTGATCCCCTCCTACTACATCGAGTTGATGTCGGCGACGGAAGGCTACGCATACGTCATCTCCGCGCTCGACGGCGCGATCCTGTTCCGCCACCGCATCACCGAGAGCGACTCCTATTCTTACCGCGTGTGGGCAGACAACACGGGGCTGATGGCGCCGTATGACGGACCCCAGGGAACGGCCCCGACGCCGCACCCGACCGGCACGCCCAACAACTACAACCCGCCCTACGTCCCCGCACTGCTGCTGTCCCTGCAGAACGGACCGATCTCAACCAACGACCCGTGGCTGCCGCCGGGCGCCACCCAGACGCTCGGCAACAACGTCGATGCCTATGTCGACATCGTCGCGCCGGACGGCTTCTCGGGCGGCGACTTCCGCGCCTCGACGACCGCGCCCGGCACCTTCGACCGGACCTACGACCCCTACTTTGCGCCGAACGCCTCCACCGGCCAGCAGATGGCCGCGATCACGCAGCAGTTCTACGACAACAACTGGTTGCACGACTTCTTCTATGACGCAGGCTTCGACGAAGCTTCGGGCAACGCGCAGTCGGACAACTACGGCCGCGGCGGCGTCGCCGGCGACCCGCTCAACG
>JAYSRO010000338.1:0-2573 GCA_043720995.1 Candidatus Eiseniibacteriota bacterium | reverse complement strand
ATCCGTAAGCCGTGTGCGGGAAATCCGCATGCACGGTTTGAAAGGGGGTTCTACCCCGCATCGTGTTCTCCACGGTGTAACGTAGGATCTACCAATGCGCAAGACCTCCGGGGCAATGATCTGCCCCAACTGCGGCAAGCTCATCAGTGTCACGGAAGAACGCTGCCCATTCTGTGGCGTGTTCCGTCCGGGCATGTTCGGCTATGGGCCGGCGCTCCAGAAGGTGTTCGGCGGGTTCGACTTCCCGCACATCGTTACGGTCGTCTGCGTGGTGCTCTACATCGTCGCGCTGGCGCTGCAGCCCGAATCGATCATGGGCGGCTTCAACCTGTTCTCGCTGCTGTCGCCCGGCAACCGCGCGCTCTACCAGCTGGGCATGACTGGTGGCGTGGCCTGGCGCGAGGGCATGTGGTGGACCGTGCTCACCGCGATCTACCTGCATGGCGGGTTGATGCACATCTTCTTCAACTTGATGTGGGTGCGTGACCTTGGGCCGCAGGTCGTGCGGTTGTTCGGCAGCGCTCGCGGCTTCGTCATCTTCTCGATCGCGGGGGCCGCGGGCTTCGTGGTCTCGAATCTCGCGGGCAACACGCCGTCGATCGGCGCCTCGGGCAGCATTTTTGGCCTGCTGGCCGCACTGATCGTCTACGGCCGCCGCCGCGGGGGTTCGGCGATGACGCGGCAGCTCTACCAGTGGGCGATCATCATGTTCGTGATGGGTTTCATCATGCCCAACGTGAACAACTG
This sequence comes from Candidatus Eiseniibacteriota bacterium, assembly GCA_043720995.1. Lineage (GTDB taxonomy): Bacteria > Eisenbacteria > RBG-16-71-46 > RBG-16-71-46 > RBG-16-71-46 > JANLWK01. The sequence continues at coordinate 1,826 of JAYSRO010000338.1, read as the reverse complement.
GGCGCATGCCGGTGGCTTCGCGGGCGGCTGGGTGTCGGCGGAGGCCATGCGTTTCAGCGACGAGAGTCGCGAGGGGCTGGGTGTGCGGCTGTTGGCCTTCGGCCTGCTGGCCGCGACTGCCGCGGGGTTTGTGATGTCGTTCATCCGGATCACCGCCATGATCGCGAACCCCTGACATGGCCTCCGTGTTCGAACGCTTCCTCGGCCGCACGCGTGATGAATTCGTGGCACTCAATCACGAGCAGCGCGCCGGCGTTTCGAACGGGGCCTTGCCGGACCTGCATCGCTTCCTCAACGACGGCGTGGCACCGCTCGAGCGCCCGGGCCCTTCCCGCACGCGCGCACTGGCGGCCTCGCTGTTCGACGCGATGTCGAAGGTCGTGCGGCACGGCGCCGCGGATCAGGTCGCCGAAAAGACGTTGGCCGATCGCATCATCACGGATGAGTTGTTGCGCACAGAATCCGACCGCGACCAGAACGTCTACCTGACTGCGCTGTTCACGCGCACGCTGACCCAGGCTGTACCCGATGTGGTGTTCCAGCCCGCATCGCTGAGCGAAGTGTGCGAGCTGTTCCGCTGGGCGCGCGCCGGGCAGGTGCCGGTGACGCTGCGCGGGGCGGGCTCGACGGCGATGGGCGGTTCGGTGCCGAACGATGGCGGCGTGACGCTGGATCTCGCTCGCCTCGACATGATCGATGTCGACGCCGCGTCGAGCACCGCGATCGTCGGCGCCGGTGCGCGCTTGCGCCAGGTGCACGAGCGGCTGGCGCAGCGCGGCCTGGCACTCAAGGTGTACCCCTCGAATCTGGGAGGGACGCTCGCGGGCTGGTTCGTCACCGGCGGCGCGGGACTCAACGCCTTCAGCCATGGCGTGGCGGTCGACTCCGTTCGCATCGCTGATGTCGTGTTGCCCAATGGCGAGCACGTGCGCTTCCACGCCGATGGCCGCATCGATGTTCCGGGCGAGGCGCCGCCGCATCGCAACACGCTTACAGGCGATGCCGCGGCGCAGTGGTTCACTGGCCGCGGCCTGCCCGCACTTACGCTGCGTGACTTCGCGGGCAGCGAGGGCGTGTTCGGGCTAGTCCTGCACCTCACGGTGGTCGTGGAGCCGCTGGCGGAGATCGGCGCATTCCTGTTGGCGTTCCGTGATCGCGACGTGGCGCTCGAGGCCGCGCGCTGGATCGCGGCGCAGCCGGCGGACGCCTTCGCGCCCCCCTCGAACCTCAAGCTGTTCACGCAATCCCACTTCCATCACGTCGAGCAGGTATGGCGCGACGAGGACTCTCAAGCGTGGCGCACCCACGCGCACGGCGCCTCGACTGGCCTGCCATGGAAGCGTATCGCGGGGCCCAAGGAACTCGGCGTCGCCGAGGTGAGCGAACACGCGACCGCCGCCGCGTACCTGTTCGTCGACTTCCATGGCCTGGCGGCGGCGCGCGCCTTTGCGCGAGCGCTCGCGAGCTGCCCCGGCACGCCCGCGGTGATGGGCGACGCATCGTTGCGCTTCGCCGCCGAGCGCTTCCGCCCGCAGCAGACGAAGCGCCTGGGACCCGGCATGCTCGCGGCCGAAGTCGTCCTCGAGGGAGCACGCCTGCGCGATTACCTCCGCGCCGCCGAGGGCCTTGCCCGCGGCGTGGGCGTGGCGCTCGATAGCGAGGTGTATTTCCTGTGCGGCGGCGAGACGTTGGTGATCGCGGGCTACTTCACCGATCATCGCCGCGGTTCGTTCGCGGTGGACCTCACGCTGGCGCCCGCGCTCACCGAGTTGGCGATGAGCCGCTTTGGCGGCCGGCCGTACGTGCTGGGCCGTTGGCAATCCGCG
>JAYSRO010000337.1:0-2576 GCA_043720995.1 Candidatus Eiseniibacteriota bacterium | reverse complement strand
CCGGGACGTCAACGGCCCGACCCGGAACTTCAGCGGTATTGCGACTTCACCTGTTCCCACGAGCGCTGGAGCGCGGGCACCGGGCCGTCCAGGTTCGTCAGCAAGAAGCGGCGCACCTTGTTGCAGGTTTGGTCCGCGAAGTAGACGACGTCCTGGTGCAACGCCATGAACACCGGCTGGTTCACGCGCGCGCCCGCCGGCATCACGCCATCCGTGCACTGGCTCACGAGCGTCAGGCTCGTGATCGGCACGGGAGGAGTGCCTCGGGGTCCCGGTTGGGTGAACAGCAGCCGGCCGCCGCCGTACGTGCTGACGATGAAGTTATCGCCGATCCAGCGTACGAATCCCATCGACTGAACCAGGTTGCCCACCACCTCCGTCACCGGAGCGCCGCCGGGGCCGATGCGCAGGATCTTCTGTCCGTTGTACGCACCGGCATACAGGTTGCCGCCGGCATCGATGGTGAGCCCGAAGGGTCCCGGCAGGCCGCTCGCAAGCGTACTGATGACGCCGGCGGGCGTGACCTTGGGGTGCCGGGACCGTGGCGTAAGTGGACATGGTCTGGGCGCGCGAAGTCACCGGGGCCACGGCGAGCGCTGCCACGGCGAGGAGTTGGAGAAGCGGGCGGCGAGAGGACATGGCGGCTCCTGGATGCGGATCGGGTCAGGCCGGCGGGGTCTGCGAGGTCGGCGGGGGTCGTCGGGGTCGTCGGGGTCGGCGGGGCCGTCGGGGTCCGCGACTCTAGAATGAGCATTTCCAGGGGTTCGTGCGCTGCGGATTCCAGCGAAATAGTGGCCGGACGTGAAGTTCGAAGCGTCCGTGCGAGAGGGGCTTTCGGTGGGCCGTCCGAACGCTTATGCTGTGCGGGCTGACCCGCCTTCGGCCCCCGCGTTCATGGGGCCCCCATTTCCAAGGAGCACATCATGAGTCTCAATCGCGTCATCCTTCTCGGCCGGCTCGGCCGCGATCCCGAGGTGCGCTACACCCAGAGCCAGCTCACGGTCGCCACGCTCAACCTGGCCACCGACGAGCGCCGGCCCGACGGCAATGGCGGCTGGAAGAACGAAACCGAGTGGCACCGTGTCGTGCTGTTCGGCAAGCAGGCCGATCTGGCGAAGCAGTACCTCACCAAGGGCCGCGAAGTACTGATCGAGGGCTCGTTGCGCACGCGCCAGTGGCAGGACAAGGAAGGCCAGAAGCGCTTCACCACCGAGGTCGTCGCGCAGAACATGCGCTTCGTCGGCGGCGGCAGCGGTGGCGGTCGTGGCCCGAGCGCGGGCGGGGATTCCGGCTCCCAGCAGCGCGGGGGCGAGGATGTCGGCGCGCCGGTGGGTGGTGGCGCGGACGACTTCGCCGACTTCGGTGGTTCGGGCGGCGGGGACGACAGCGACATCCCGTTCTGATTGCTTGCAGCGGGCAGGTTCCGGGAACCGACAAGTCCCGAGTCCCTGTTGCCGATGACGCATCTACAAGTGACGGGCGCTCAGGCTGGGGAGTCCCAGTATGGCGCCTGTGCATCAAGCAGCACGCAGCACCGAGCATGGCGCTCATCCCGCCGTGCCACCCGTTTGGGGGGCGTACAGGTCTCGACGGGGGGACTGAAACAGCGAGAGCAGGCCGGGGACCCGACGCCTCGTCAAAAAAGCCGGGAACATCACATCTGCCAACACGCAGATGGCTCTCGCTGCCTAATTAGGCAGTGACGCCTCTCCGGACCCCGCCTGTGGGGGCCGGGCCGAGGTGCCATACAATCGCAGGCTGGTCTGAAGCCCCGCCCGAGGGCCGACGACGAGATGTTGGAGGGCTGGCGCGCAGAGATCCCGCCGACCGGAGCGACGCGCGCGAGACAGCTACAGAATTGGTCGGATAAGCCTGTAGCGCTCTCTGCGGATGACCTTTCGGACGCGGGTTCGATTCCCGCCGCCTCCACCATGTAAGCGAACAGCCGGGCCTCCTTCGGGAGCCCGGCTGATTCGTTGGGGGGAGACGTTTCTCGGGCGCATCGCTTCGGGCGCATCGCTCCGGGCGCGTGGCGTGGACGTACTACTCGGTCACGGTCGTGTTCGATGCGGGCAAGAGGCCGGTGTCGAACACGCGGCTCGAGACGGCGGTGCTCGAGCGCAACGACGACGAGAGCTGGGACGTCGTGCTGCTGTCGAGCATGCCCGCGGCGAACCAGGGGCGGGCGCGGGTGGCTTTTCGCACAATTGTATTGACGCGTTCGCGGACGCGTTTTGCGACTGACCGAGGATCGTTCGCTGATGGCGCGCGGATGCGCTGGGGGTGCGCGTAGGGTGCGCATCGTGCGGTGGGGCTCAGAAATCGCGTCGCGCGCTGTGTTTCGCGCTCTGAACGCAAGCACGAGCGCCGCGCATGCGCGTGATAGGCTCTGCGTTGCCCCCGCGACCCTGCCCCCGTCGCGGAGTTGCTTATGAGTGTTGTTCCTGCTTTGCAGCCGTCGCGGTCGTTCGGGCTTCCAATCCTCGCGGGCGTCCCCGCCGAGTCGCAGCCGGCGGCGCTGCGCGGGCTCGATAGCGATGTGCTGCTGCGCCAGTTCGCGAGTGTCCAGGCCCGGG
>JAYSRO010000336.1:0-2582 GCA_043720995.1 Candidatus Eiseniibacteriota bacterium | reverse complement strand
ATTCGACGAATGCTCCCGCCGGCGGGTCCATCGCGTCATGACCTTGCTCGCCCAGGCACGCGCGAATCGCATCACGCGCGCGCTTGGCCACCACATCTACATACGCGGCATCCAGCATGATGTCAGGGTGCGTCGCGATGTCGCGGCTGGTCATGTCGTGGAACGCGCGCAGGAACCACACCCGCCGCGCCTTGGGTTGCAGGCGCCCCGCGCACTCGACCAGCGCCCTCGCCAACTCGCGCGCCTCGACATCCGCGTGCGGCGGTGACGTCGTTGAGACTGGCGTGTATTCGTGTGCCTCATCGTCTTCATCGAATCCTGCTCCCACCGGCGTGTGGGACCCCGCGCGACGCGTGCGGCGGACATGGTCGGTGAGTCCATTGCGCGCGACGGTGGCGACATAGCTGGCGATCTCGCCGGCCGAGCGGCCATCCGGGGCCCATGCTCCAGATTCGCCGCGGGAGAGCAGATCTATCGCTTTGGTCGAGGCAATGTCCTCGAGGTCTTCATTCGTGGGGAATCCACCCCGCGCGCGGGCGCGCAGGTGCCGCATCAGGGCGCCATGGAGCGCCAGCCACAGCGACGCCCTCAGGGCATCGCGGGCCGAGGGCAAGGCGCCGTCACGCAACGCCTTGCAGCAGGCGGCGACGTGCAGCGGCCACTCGGCGGACGGGTCGGGCTGGGGCGGCATCCCATGAGCCTACACCGCCCACGGAGTTCCGTCTGGCCTACTTGAGCGCCGCCAGCATCTCCGCCTCGGCGCGAATTCCCTCGGCGAATGAGCGCGGAGCGAATCCTAGATCTCGCATGGCGGGACTGATATCGACGGCCTTCGACTCCTCGAGCCGTAACACCTGCTCGGGCCGCACCGGTGAGGGCAGGCGCAGGCGTTGGAGCAGCGTGACCATCCGGTACGTTGCCTTGAGCGGCGTCGGCACGACCCAGGCGCGCCGGCCCATCGCGCGGCCGGCTTCGCGCACCACATCGCGCAGCGCAATCGGCGCGGGCCCGCCGACGTCGTAAGCGCGGCCGCCCGAATGCGTTTGCACAAGCGAGGCGAGGATGGCCGCGACCAGGTCGTCGACATGCACCGGCTGCTGCAGGGTCAGGCCCGCCCCGGGCACGGTCACCACAGGAAAGCGGCGGATCCATTCGAGCAATCGCACCATGTTCCGGTCGGCGGGCGTGCCATAGATCATGCTCGGCCGCAGAATGGTATGCGCGATCGTCGAGGCGCCCAGCACGGCCTCGCCCGTGCGCTTCTTGTCGGCGCTGTGGCTCTTGAGCTTCGTGTACACACCCGCAGAGCTGATGAACACACCGCGCTGAACGCCCGCGGCCTGCAACACGGGCACCAGTCGCGTCGCCTGGGCCATGCCCGACAGGTGCACAACGGAGTCTATGCCCTCGAACGCCGCGGCGTGCGCCTCGGGTTCCTCGAGATCGGCGCGGCGGATCCCAATGCCCATCGCCTCGAGGCGGGAGGCGTCGCGGCCCGGCCGCACCACGGCGAACAGCGGCCGCCCCGATTCGGCGAGCCGCGGGAACAGCCGCGAGGCGACGAAGCCGAGCGCGCCGGTGACGGCGATGGGGCGGGAGGAGGTCGTTGAGTCGGTCACGATTGGGGCAGAATGGGGGCCTCTGCGCAGGCAATGCAAGCGGCGGGGCGCCTGCCGTGGCGCCCGCGGCATGATCACGCTACGATTGGTGCGAGCTGCGACTCCCGCATCGAGCCGTCCCGAATTCGAGGCTCCCACATGACCCGCCACAGCATTGAACGCATCATCAGCGCCTTGAATGAGGCGGGCGTTCGCTATCTCATCGTGGGTGGCCTGGCCGTGGTGGCGCACGGCTTCGTGCGATTCACCGCGGACGTGGACCTGGTGCTCGACCCGGACCGGGAACAACTGCTGAAGGCCATCGAGGCGCTGTCGAAACTCGGGTATCGCCCGCGTGCACCCGTCGACTTCCGCGCGTTCGCGGATCCGAACTCGCGCGCCGCATGGCGCAATGAGAAGGGCCTCACGGTATTCTCGGCGTCGAGCCCCGAACATCCCGATACCGAGATCGACCTGTTTCTCGAGCCGCCCTTCGATTTTGAGGCGGCCTATATCCGCGCGGCGCGAATGGAATTGGTTCCCGGCACATTTGCGACGTTTGTCGGCGTGCAGGAATTGTTCGGCATGAAGCGCGCCGCCGGGCGCCCGCAGGACCTGCAAGACATCGAGGGCCTCCGCGCCTTACACCCCTCGGCGGAGACAAGCGATGAGTGAGCTGGATCCGCGCGATGACAGACTGTGGGAAGCCGGTTGGGAAGGGCATTCACTGGCCCAGCGGCAGCGGATGGCAAGGCTTTCCATCGGCGAAAAGCTGCAGTGGCTCGAGGACGCTCACCGGCTCGTCAGGCAGTTGGAGCAGGCGCGTAGCGCATCCGCGGCTCCGGCTCCTCCGCGCGATTCCGGGACTCAATCCGGCTAACCGCTCCTCCCTTGTGAGTTCGCAGCAACTTTTCCGGCTTCCATCCGCGTCATAACAGGTGGGACCCGCAGTACCACGCGAATCGCATGCAGGGAGCCGAATGA
>JAYSRO010000335.1:0-12340 GCA_043720995.1 Candidatus Eiseniibacteriota bacterium | reverse complement strand
GATGCCCTGGCCGCCGCGTTCCTCGCGCGCGACCAGCACGGCGCGGGGCTCGGCGTGTTGTCTCCTCGCGATACCGTGCGGGTCGAAGGCGCCGGCGGTGCTTCGCTGTGGGTCGACTATGGACGCCCCGGCAAGCGTGGCCGCGAGATCTTCGGCAACGTGGTGCCTTACGGTGAAGTGTGGCGCACCGGCGCCAACGCCGCGACGCAGTTCCGGACGGACAAGGCACTGTCGTTCGGCGGTACCGTCGTGCCCGCGGGGCTCTACACGATCTGGGCACTTCCCTCGCGCGCGGGCTGGAAGCTGATGGTCAACAGCCAGACCGGCCAGTGGGGCACCGAGCACGATGCCGCGAAGGACATCGCCAGCATCGACATGAAGGTCAGCACACTCCCCGCCGCGGTGGAGCGCTTCACCATCAGCGTGGAAACCTCGGCGCAGGGGGGAATCCTCAACCTCGACTGGGACACCACGAGGGCCGCCGCACCGTTCACCACCGTGGCGCCCTGACGCGGCTCGCCATGCGCGGGGGAGCAGCCCTTCGAACGGCGGTGATGAGTATCCCCGCCATCACCGCATGGACCGCGGTGGCGCTGCAGACGTGGATCACCGTTCCCGCACTGCTGGCGAAAGGCGGCTCTGTGCCCGGCGCCGTGGGGCACATGCTGGGCTACTTCACGGTGCTCACGAACGCGCTTGCCGCCGTGTCACTCAGCGCAGCACTCCTGCAACCGCGTGGGGCATTAGGCCGTCGAGCCGCGCTGCCCAACGTCGCCACTGGGATCGCCCTCAGCATGGTCATGATCGGGGCGATCTACAGCCTGTTCCTCCGCAAACTCTGGCCGGCGGCTGGTCTCCAACATACGGCCGATATCTGCCTGCGCTACGTTGGCCCGTTGAGCTATGCCTTGTACTGGGCGCTCGCGGTCCCGCGGTTCGACCCGCGACTGCGCGCGTTGGGGCAGTGGCTCGTGTTTCCTGCGTGCTACGCCATTGTGATGCTGGTGCGCAGCGGCTTGGGGGCAGCCGTCCCGTACTTCTTCCTCGATGTGGGCAGCTGGGGTCTCGCTCGCGTGCTGCTCAACTGCAGCTGGTTCGCCGCAGGGTTCCTTGTCGTGGGGTTCGTACTGATCGGCTTCGATCGCGTGAAGCCGCGCACCTGAACGTGCACGGAGCGCGTTCACCGGACGTTGCACCGCATTCGTGCGCCGCATGTCAACGTTTGGCAGGCTGGCGTTGTCGAATGGTGGGCGACCGCCAACCTGACGTCCATCGCACTCCACGCACCCGTCGTGGACCTGCTTGGCCCCTCAACCTGATCGAGCCCCCATGCCCTCTCGCCGCCGGGTGTACGGAACTCTCTTCACGTGGACGCTGCTCGCTTGCGCGGTCGTCACGTCCGCTGTGAACGCCGATGATGCTGTCCCCAAGTCCGTGATCTCCATCCAACACTCCACGGGAGCCATTGTCGTGGACGGCAACCTCGATGATGCCGGCTGGACCACGGTCGCGCCGGAGACGACGTGGTACGAGACCAACGTCACCGACAACACGACGCCGCCGGTCAAGACTGTGGGCTACCTCACGTACGACGACCACTATCTCTACGCCGCGTTCCGGCTCGATGACCCGAACCCCTCGGGGGTGCGCGGTCCGCTCGGTGATCACGACGCCTTGCCCGGCTCGACGGACTATTGCGGGCTGGTCCTCGACAGCCACAACGACGGCAAGACCGCGCAGCTGTTCCTCGCGAACTTCCGCGGTGTGCAATACGACGCCATCACCAGCGATGCCACGGGGGAAGACAGTGCGCCCGACTTCTTCTGGGACGCTCAGGGCAAGCTCGTCCGGGGCGGCTGGACGCTCGAGATGCGGATTCCGTTCTCGTCGCTGCGCTATGACCAGCAGGCGAATCCGACGTGGGGCATCTTGATGTACCGCAACTACCCGCGCGACCGTCACTACCAGATGTTCACCGCCCGGCAGCCCCGCAGCAGCAACTGCTTTGTGTGCAACTCGAGCAAGCTGGTCGGACTGGCGGACCTGCCGCATGGTTCCCACTTTGTCGTGGCGCCGTTCGCGACCGCATCGCAGGCCAGCGCGCCGCGGTCGGGACCCGGCAGCCCGATGAAGTGGAAGGACCCCAAAACGGCCGCGGGTCTCGACATCAAGTGGAGTCCGGCGAGCGGACTCGCCATCGACGCCACGGTGAAGCCGGACTTCTCACAGGTCGAATCGGACGCCGCGCAGATCGTGGCGAACGAACGCTTCGCGTTGTTCTTTGCGGAGAAGCGGCCGTTCTTCCTCGAGGGGGTGGACCTGCTGTCGACGCCGATGAATGCCGTGTACACCCGCACGATCACCTCGCCCGATGCCGGCCTGCGCGCCACCGGCAAGATCGGCTCAACCGCCTACACGGCACTCGTGACGCAGGACCATGGTGGGGGCAATGTGATCCTGCCAGGGCCTGAAGGGTCGGGCTTTGCCCACCAGGACTTCGTCTCCGACGTCGGCATATTCCGCGCGCGCCGCGACATCGGCCCCTCGTTCGTCAGCATGCTGGTGACCGGACGCGTGATCCAGCGGGGCGGGGACTACTCGGGAGCGTTGCCGAAGTTCAACTGGAACGCGGCGGGTGACAACATGGTCCTCGGGCCCGACTTCCAGTGGCGCCCGCGCGGCACGGATGCCATCACGGGGCAGGCACTGTGGAGCCGCAGCCATACACCGCGCCGCACCGATCTTGCGGACGAGTGGGATGGGCGCGAATTGTCGGATCATGCGGCGCAACTGGGCTGGTCGCACTCGGGCGAGCATGCCGATTGGTACCTGCAGGGACAGGACATCGGTGACGAATTCCGCGCCGACGACGGGTTCATTCCCCAGGTCGGCTACCGGGAAGGTTACGCGGAAGCGGGTTACACGCTGCGCCCCAAGGACAAGTTCCTGTCGCGCGTGCGGTTATTCAGCATCAATCTCTACGACGCCGACCTGCGGGGCGACGCGCTGTCACAGCGCATCACGGTGGGGGCAGGCATGGACGGACGCTGGAACAGCTTTTGCCGGGTCGAGCTCAACCGCGAACACTTCCGTGTGGGCGAGGAGTGGTTGCAGCGCTTCCGCCCGCGCATCCAGTTGCAGGCGAGCCCGGGCAGGGTGCTCAACAGCGTCACCGTCGACGCCTATTTCGGCGACGAGATCGATTTCGAGAATGGCCGCAAGGGCAGTGGCGCCACGTTGCTCAACAGCGTGTTGGTGCGGCCCAACGCGCACCTCGAGCTGCGCGGCAACGCCAACGTGCGATGGCTCAACGTGCGCGATACGACGGGAACGTCGGGGCGGTTATTTCTCGCCACGGTCGAGCGCCTGCGCGCCACCTGGTCGTTCAACTCCCGCTCGTTCGTCCGCGTGATCAACCAGTACGTCGAAACTCGCCGTGAACCCTCCCGGTACCTCGACACGGTAGAGAAGAAGAGCGCAGGTTTCGCGGCCTCGGCGTTGTTCGCCTACAAGTTGAACTGGCAGACGGTGCTGTTCGCGGGCTACGGTGACAGCCGTACGTTCGATGACGCCTCGAACCGCCTCCAGCGCAGCGGCAACCAGACCTTCGCCAAGATCTCGTACGCTTTGCAGCAGTAAACGGAACAGGGAGGAGGCCGCATGCGTCCATCCACAGCGGCAGACATTCGCGCGCAAGCTCGCGCGTTGTCAGCGGCCGCCTACCCGGGGATGGTTAGGTCGTGCTTCCCGTACTGGGATGCGAAAATTCGTCCCTTCTTGCTGCTGTCGGTCCAGTCGCTCCCGGCGGAGCAGTTCGACTTCAAGCCCCTCCCTACGATGTTCACCGCCCGGCAACTGATCGTGCACATCGCCGAAGCCGAACACGGCTGGGTCTCGAGCGTGGTCGAAGGCGGCACTTACGAGGATTGGCTGGTCCCGGCAAGCGCCCCTGCGCAGGGCTGGGCGCTTGCCGTCGATGCTCCCGATCACGCCGCGCTGATCGCGTTGCTCGAACGCGCGCACTCGCGTACGCAATTCTGGCTCGACCAGCCCATCGCCGAATTGGATCGCGCTTACACCTCGCAACCGCCAGAGGGCCCGGCGCTCGCCCTGACGCTGCACTGGGTGCTGGACCGGCTGCAGGAGCACGAGATCCATCACCGCTCGCAGCTCAACCTTTACTTGCGCCTGATGGGAGTCGATCCCCCCGGAATCTAGCCAAGTGGCCGGGTCGCCCTCGGCCGCTTGGCTTGAACACCCGCCCGCGATAATCTGCGCGCTCATCTGCTCAAGCCACCCGCTGTCCCGATGGCGGCCGCGCACCCGGTGTCGCGCGGCCGTAGGGCGCCTGAGGCCCGGCGTGCGCCCGAGCCCCAAGGCCGCGATCCCGCGCACACCGGGAAGCCCATGGCCGCGCTCCAGCCCGATTCAAAGACCGCTCCCATCTCGTCATTCCTGCGGCATCACTACCGCCACTTCAACGCCGCGGCACTGATCGACGCCGCCGAGGCGTACCGCACGCACCTGGACGCGGGCGGCAAGATGATGATCGCGCTCGCGGGCGCCATGAGCACGGCGGAGCTGGGCGTCTCGCTCGCAGCGATGATCCGCGCCGACAAGGTCCATGCCATTTCGTGCACCGGCGCCAATCTCGAAGAAGACCTGTTCAACTATGTCGCGCACGATCACTACGAACGGCTGCCCAACTATCGCGACCTGACGCCCGCCGATGAGGCGGGGTTGCTCAAGCGCCACATGAACCGCGTCACCGACACCTGCATCCCCGAGTTCGAGGCGATGCGCTTGATCGAAACGCACGTGCTGGAAGAGTGGCAGGCGGCCGACCGCAATGGCGAGAGTGCGCTGCCGCACGAATTTCTCTACCGCGTGATCCGCAAGGGTGTGTGCAAGCCGAGCCCGGGCGTGGACCCCGCCAACAGCTGGCTGCACGCGGCGGTCGAGAAGAACCTGCCGCTGTTCGTGCCGGGGTGGGAGGACTCGACGCTCGGCAACATGTACGCCGGTCATTGCATCAGCGGCGACATCCAGGACTCGCGCACCGTGCAGGGCGGCATCGGCTACATGCTGCGGCTCGCCAAGTGGTACCCCGAAACGGCGGCGAAGCATCCGGTCGGGCTGTTCCAGATCGGTGGCGGCATCGCCGGTGACTTCCCGATCTGCGTCGTGCCGATGCTTCACCAGGACCTGCAGCTGCCCGACGTCCCAGTGTGGAGTTACTTCGCTCAGATCAGCGATTCCACCACGAGCTATGGGTCTTACTCAGGGGCTGTGCCCAACGAAAAGATCACCTGGGGCAAGCTTGCCGTCGACACCCCGCGCTTCATCGTCGAATCCGACGCCTCGATTGTCGCGCCGCTGATGTTCGCCATCGTCATGGGCTGGTAGGCGCATGGTCCTCGCAAAGAGAGGGTTCGCTTGAACGCGATCCCGGGGGTGGAGACCGCGGGCGGGGCAATCCCTGCGCAGCCGCTCGTGCTGGTCACGGGAGGTTCCGGGTTCAACGGGATCAACCTGATCCGCTACCTGTTGCCGCTCGGTTACCGAATTCGCTCGCTCGACCTGCTGCCGTTCGACTATGCCGATTGCAAAGCGAACATCGAAGCGATCATCGGTGACATTCGCGATCCGGCCACCGTGGAGTCTGCCATGGCGGGCGTGGACCTCGTGGTGCACTGCGCCATGGCGCTGCCGCTCTACCCGGCCCACGACATCCTGACCACGGGCATCGACGGCACGCGACGCTTGCTCGAGAGCGCCGAACGCCATCAGGTCGGGCGCTTCGTGCACATCTCATCGACGGCGGTCTATGGCATTCCCGATCACCACCCATTGCTCGAGACCGACCGCATGGATGGCGTCGGTCCCTACGGCAAGGCGAAGGTCGCGGCCGAGGGCGTGTGCGAGGAGTTCCGCAAGCGTGGACGGTGCGTGCCCGTCATCCGCCCGAAGAGCTTCATCGGCCCGGAACGCCTGGGCGTGTTCGCACTGCTCTATGACTGGGCGCAGGACGGCCGTGGCTTCCCCATGATCGGCAACGGCAGGAACCGCTACCAGTTGCTGGACGTCGAGGACCTGTGCCAGGCGATTCACCGCTGCATGACGCTCGATGTGAACATCGTCAACGACACCTTCAACATCGGCGCCAAGGAGTTCACGACGATGGGCGAGGACTACCAGGCGGTGCTCGACCACGCGGGTCACGGCAAGCACGTGCGTGGATTCCCCGCAGCACCGGTGATCTGGACGCTGCGCCTGCTGGACGCGCTGCGCGTCTCGCCGCTCTACAAGTGGGTGTACGAGACCGCCAGCAAGGATTCGTTCGTCTCGATCGAGAAGGCCGAACGCGTCATCGGCTATGCGCCGAAGTTCTCGAACAAACAGGCGCTGGTGCGCAATTTCGAATGGTACATGGCGCACCAGTCCGAGTTTGCCAAGAGTTCGGGCGTCTCGCATCGTGTGCCGTGGAAGCAGGGCGCGCTCGGGCTCGCCAAGCGCTTCTTCTGATGACGCGGGAGCGCGGCAGGTTGAACCGCCCTGCAGTCCGTGTAGGGCATCGCATCCCCCCGAGCGGAGCAACGACATGATCGCGGTCACGGGGGCAGGCGGGTTCATCGGCAGCGTGCTGGTGTGGCACCTGAACCAACTCGGCGAGCGCGACATCCTGTGCGTCGATACGCATGCGGACGCGCGCGACTACCCCAATCTCGCGCCGCTCACGACTCGCGGGTACCTCGGGCATACCCCGTTCCTCGCGCGGCTCAAGTCGGGCGAGTGGCAAGGGGAACTGCGCTGCGTGTTCCATCTGGGCGCCTGCAGCAGCACCCTGGAAACAGACGAACAGTACCTGCGCCGCAACAACCTCGACTACTCGCGCGAACTCTGCCTCGCGACACTCGACGCCGAAGCGCGGTTCATTCAGGCCGGCAGCGCCGCCACCTATGGCGATGGCAGTGAGGGCTACAGCGACGACCATCGCCACCTCGATGACTTGCGGCCCCTCAATCCCTACGCATTGTCGAAGCACCGCTTCGACCTGTGGGCGCGCGACGCCGGGCTGCTCGACCGCATCGCCGTGCTCAAGTATTTCAACGTCTACGGCCCCAACGAGTGGCACAAGGGCGCCATGCGCTCGATGGTGTGCAAGGGCTTCGAGCAGATCCGCGACACCGGACGCGTGCGGCTGTTTCGCAGCGAACAGCCCGGCGTCGAGAATGGCGGCCAACGCCGCGACTTCATCTACGTGAAGGACGCCGTGGCCATCACCGAGTGGTTCCACGCGCACACCGCCGCCAACGGGATCTTCAACGTCGGCACCGGGGAGGCGAACACCTGGAACCGACTGATGAATGCCATCTTCGCCGCGGCAGGGCGCGAGCCACAGATTGAATACATCGACATGCCACAGGAGTTGCAGGGCAGGTACCAGTACTTCACCCAGGCCGAGATCACCAAGTTGCACGCGGCCGGCTGGCACCGGGCGTTCACGCCGCTCGAGGACGCCGTGAGCGACTACGTGCGGCACCACCTGATGGAGCACCAGACACTGGGAGCCTGAGCCCGCGCGGGCGACGGGTCGCACGCGGGACATCACGGGTCCGCTACTTCACACGCTGTGCGGCTTCCTCGATCCACGCGACGGTGGCCTCGGCTCCGGCGAAGCCCTGCGCTCGCAGCGCGCGGCCCGTGCGCGGTGAAAACACCACCAGCGTGGGGAAGGCGTCGACCTTGAATTGCTGCATCAGGCGTTCGACGTCTTCCGGGTTGCTGCCGGACTCGCGGGCGCGATCCACGATCGACACCGGGATGACCGCTGCCTGCACCATGGGCCCCAGCTTGCCGTCATTGAATACCTCGCGCTTCATCGCGCGGCAGGGGCCGCACCAGTCGGCGTTGAAGTCGATCAGCACGGGCTTGCCGTTGCCCTTCGACTCTTCGACCGCGTCCGCAAAACTCGTCCATTGCGACAGCTCAGTCCGTGGCGCCGGCGGTGTGGGATCGGCGGGGGCGCCAGGGTGGACCCGGGCACCCTGTGGCTCGGCGCGTGCCGCGACGGTGGGGGCTTCGACCGGGATAGGTTTGAGCTTGGGTCCCGGCAACTGCGCCACGCCCCAGCCGATCAACAGTCCGACCGGCATAATGGCGAGCAACCAGAGCGGCGAAGGGTGACGCGGACCGGGTGCCGGATCTTGCTGGGACATGGGACAACCCTCCAGATAAGGCGGGTAATGGGTGTCCCATGGTCATCGGCATGTGTTTCAGCTTGTTCCAGCGTTCCGTGGAGGCGGTGCAGTACGGGTTGTCGGTACGCCATGGGTACCCAAGACACTTCCGACCGCGCGCGAGTGGCGAGCGACGTCCCGCCCAGCTACACTCTGTCGCTCGATTCACCCTGCGTCCGTGCGAGTGCCGTTGCCGCGGATGGCCCGAAGCCCTCCGTAGTTGTACGGAATCCCTGCGCGTCCAACTGCATCCTACCCATGTTTGCAAATTGCATTGTCCTTAGCACCCGGCCATCAGGAGCCCTGAACACATGTCGAAGCGAATGATACAGATGCTCGCGGTGTTGATCGCCGTCGTGGCCCTCCTCGGCTTCATCAAGTTCCAGCAGATCCAGGCGGCCATTGCTGGTGGCAAGGCGTGGGCACCGCCGCCGGAAACCGTCACCACGGTCGTCGCCAAGACTGAAGACTGGCCCGGTGCCCTCGAAGCGGTCGGTAGCGCCGAACCGGTTCAGGGCGTGACGCTGAGCGCGGACCTTCCGGGTGTCGTCGACCGTGTCGAGTTCAATTCCGGGGCCTACGTGCAGGCGGGGCAGGTACTCGTGAGCCTCGATGCCCGCCAGGAAAAGGCGCAACTCGCCGCCGCCGAGGCGCAGCGCGACCTCGCCAAGACGAACCTCGACCGCGCGAAGTCCCTGATCGACCAGAAGGCCATTGCGCAGTCTGAGTTCGACCAGATCTCGGCACTGTACAAGCAGGCCGATGCGCAGGTCTTGGGTTACCAGGCCGCGATCGCGCGCAAGACCATCCGCGCCCCGTTCTCGGGCCGCACGGGCATTCGCACCGTCAATCTGGGCCAGTACTTGAACAGCGGCGATCCGGTTGTGCCGCTGCAGGCGCTCGATCCGATGTACGTCGACTTCTCGGTGCCACAGCAACAGGCATCGCTGATCAAGTCCGGCGCTGGCGTCGAGGCCGTCGCCGACAGCGGCGTCAGCGCGCGCTTCTCGGGACGTGTTACCGCAATCAACCCGATGGTCAACGACGCAACGCGAAACGTCCAGGTGCAGGCTACGTTCCGCAACCCGCGCGGGCTGTTGCGCGCCGGCATGTACGTCACCGTTCGCGTGCTGCTCGGTACGCACACGCCGGTCGTGGCGCTGCCGGTCTCGGCGATCAACTACGCGCCCTACGGCAATTCGGTGTTCATCGTGGAAGACATCAAGGGTCCCGATGGCAAGACCTACAAGGGTGTGCGCCAGCAGTTCGTGAAGCTCGGGGCAGCGCAGGGCGACCAGGTCGGCGTGCTGACGGGCCTCAACTCGGGGCAGGAAGTCGTGACCTCCGGCGTGTTCAAGCTGCGCACGGGTGCTGCGGTCGTCGTGGATAACAAGACGCAACCGTCGAACAGCCCCAACCCCAAGCCGGAAGAAAGCTGATGCGCATCACCGACCTGTTCATCCGCCGGCCCGTACTGTCGCTGGTCGTCAGCCTCGTGATCCTGATCGCGGGGCTCCAGTCGATCCGCTCGCTCACCGTGCGCCAGTTCCCGCGCACCGACATCGCGGTCGTCACGGTCAACACCGCCTATATCGGCGCCAACGCCGATCTCGTGCGCGGCTTCATCACTTCGCCGCTCGAGCGTGTGATCGCCAGCGCTGACGGTATCGACTACGTCGAGTCGTCGAGCTCGCAAAGCATCAGCACCATCACCGTGCACCTGAAGCTCAACTACGACACCAACGCCGCGCTGACCCAGATTCAGTCCAAGGTCGCCGAGGTGCGCAACGACCTGCCGCCCGAGGCGCAAGCGCCGATCATCGCGGTCGAGACGGCGGATGCCCAGTTCGCCTCGATGTACCTGGGGTTCGCTTCCACGGACCTCGACCAGAGCCAGATCAGCGATTACCTGACGCGCGTGGTCCAGCCCAAGCTCAGCGCCGTCAGCGGCGTGCAGCGCGCCGACATTCTCGGCGGCCGCACCTTCGCGATGCGCATTTGGCTCAAGCCGCAACGCATGGCGGCACTCGGGTTGTCACCGTCCATGGTGTGGAACGCGCTGGCGCAGAACAACTTCTTGTCCGCGCTGGGAGCGACCAAGGGCTCGATGACCTCGGTCAATCTCGTGGCGAACACCGATCTCAAAACGCCTGAAGAGTTCCGCCATCTCGTCGTCAAGCAGAACGGCCGCGACGTCGTGCGGCTCGGGGACATCGCGGACGTCGTGCTGGGAGCGGAGGACTACAATTCCGAAGTCCGCTTCGACGGCCAGACGGCGACCTTCATGGGCATCTGGGTGTTGCCCACCTCCAATTCGCTCGACGTGATCAAGAAGGTCCGCGAAGTGATGAAGGACATCCAGGCGCAGCTGCCCGTCGGCATGACGTCGGGGATTCCGTACGACTCGACGATCTACATCCAGGACGCCATCCACGAGGTGCTCAAGACGCTGACGGAGACGCTGCTGATCGTCATCCTCGTCATCTTCCTGTTCCTCGGTTCGGTGCGCGGTCTGGTCATTCCGCTGGTCGCCATCCCGATCTCGCTGGTCGGTGCCGTCTTCCTGATGCAAACCGCAGGGTTCACAATAAACCTGCTGACCCTGCTGGCCATCGTGCTGTCCGTCGGATTGGTGGTCGACGATGCCATTGTCATGGTGGAGAACATCGAGCGGCATCTCCATGCCGGGGAGACTCCGTTCAACGCCTCGATCCATGCGGCGCGTGAACTGCTCGGGCCCATTATCGCGATGACGATCACGCTGGCGGCCGTCTATACACCGCTCGCGATCCAGGGTGGCCTCACCGGTGCGCTGTTCCGGGAATTCGCGTTGACGCTGGCGGGTGCCGTGATTGTCTCAGGGATCGTCGCGTTGACGCTGTCCCCGATGATGGGTTCGAAGCTGCTGCGCGCGGGGGACAGCGAACGCGGCTTCGCCGGTCGCATCAACCGCGACTTCGACCGTTTCCGGCTGTTCTACACGCGGCTGCTCGAGGGCACGCTGCGGAATCGCTCCGTCGTGCTGACGTTGTGGGTCATCGTGGTGCTGCTGATGGTGCCGTTCTACATGTTCACGCAACGCGAGCTTGCGCCCGCGGAAGACCAGAGCGTGGTGTTCGGCATCGTGCAGGCAGCGCCAAATTCGACGCTCGACCAGACCTCGATGTTCGCCTCAAAGATCTACGATGTCTTCCATTCGTTCCCGGAGACCAAGAACACGTTCCAGATCACGAGCCCCGCCGGCGGCTTCGCCGGCATGGTCACCAAGCCCTGGAATGAGCGCAAGAAGAGCACCGCGCAACTTCAGGGCGAAGTCGCGGCCGGCTTCGGGAAGATTCCCGGTATCCGCGCCATTGCGTTGACCCCGCCTTCGCTGCCGGGTGGCGGCAGCTTCCCGGTGGACCTCGTGATCGCCTCGACCGCCGAGCCCGAAGAGTTGCTGGCGATCGCCAACAACCTCGTGCAGAAGGCCTACGCGAGCGGCATGTTCATGTTCGTCGACACCGATCTCAAGTACGACCAACCGCAAGCCGAAGTCGTGCTCGACCGCGACAAGGTGCGCTCACTCGGCGTCGACATGAGCCAGGTGGGGCGCGACCTGTCGACCATGCTGGGTGGCAACTTCGTCAATCGCTTCAGCATCCAGGGCAAGAGCTACAAGGTCATCCCGCAGATCACGCGCAGCGAGCGGCTCACGGCTGACCAGCTCAAGTCGGTCTACGTCACGGGGCCCAACGGCACCCTGGTGCCGCTGTCGACCTTCGCGACCATCACCACCAGCACGCAGCCGCGTGCGCTCAAGCGCTTCCAACAGTTGAACGCGGTGCGTATCCAGGCCGTCATCCCGCCGCCCGTGCCGCTCGAGAAGGCGTTGTCGTTCCTCGAGGGTGAGGCAAGGAAGACGCTGCCGCGCGGTTACTCGCTCGACTACGGCGGCGAGTCGCGCCAGCTGCGCGCTGAGAGCGGCAAGTTCCTCGGCGTGTTCCTGCTGTCGGCGATTCTCATCTTCCTCGTGCTCGCAGCGCAGTTCGAGAGCTTCCGGGACCCGTTCGTGATTCTCGCGGGCTCGGCTCCGCTGGCGGTGTCGGGTGCCCTGATGT
>JAYSRO010000334.1:0-5187 GCA_043720995.1 Candidatus Eiseniibacteriota bacterium | reverse complement strand
ACGATCCAGTCCGTAGTCCCTTACGCCACAGCGCTATGAGGCTGAACGCTGAGCTCCGGTCGAGGGGAGGCTAGCGGCTGCGGGGCGGCCGCGAGGGACGCCCCGGTCGCGCCGAACCGCCCTTTGTGGGGCCACTACGGGGCTTCTGCCCCACGGGGCTGCGCTTGCCGGCCGGCCGGCCGACGGGACCGCGAGGCGGTCCGCTGGAGGTGCGCGATGAGGGCCCACGCGCCCCGCCCCGTGGCGGACCTGAAGAGGGGCGGCTCGAAGGTCCACGCGATGGGGCGCCGAACGGGCGACTTCCAGGGCTGTTGTCCGGGCGGCTCGACGTGGCGCGCGAGAACGGACGCGGAGGCCGGGCAGCAGGACGACTGGATGGGCCACGCGACGGGCCACCGGACGGACGGGCGGATGCACCGCGAGGCGGACCACCGGACGGACGGCTCGAGGGACCGCGCGACGTTCCTCGCGGCGGACCACTGGAAGGACGGCTCGCGGCACCACGCGAGGGCGCACGCGGCGGCGCGCTCGGACGATCGCTGCGGTTGGACTCGGAACGCGAGTAGCGGCGCACGGAGTCCGCATCGCCACGCCCCGGCCTGCTCGCGCGGGTTGGAGGCCGCGGCGGAGTTCTGCCGGAGATGCGATCCATCGCGCGCTCCTGGCGGCGCGCCGGTGAGCCAAAGTCATGCGTGGGACGCTGCGGGCGCGACTCGTACATGCTCTCGTCGGAGCCCTGGCGTTCGCGGCGCGGCCTGCCCGTCGCGGGGCGTTCGCGATCTCCCCTGCCTCGCGGTGCGCTTTCGCGACGCGGAACGCCACTCGTGGGGCGATCGCGGTCTCCCCTGCCTCGCGGTGCGCTTTCGCGACGCGGCGCGCCACTCGTGGGGCGATCGCGGTCTCCCCTGCCACGCGGTGCGCTTTCGCGACGCGGCGCGCCACTCGTGGGACGTTCGCGGTCGAACCGCTCGCGCGGTGCACCCTCACGGCGCGGCGCTCCACTCGCGGGACGCGCGCTGTCCGGTCGCCCGCGCGGCTTACTGTCGCGCCGCCCCATCCCCGGCGCCACACGCTCTTCACGCGGGCGCGGCTCGTGCGGCGCGCGGCGCGGGCCGCGACCGGTTGCGGCGGGACTCTGGCTGCTGACCAATCCACGTCGCGCGCTGAAGAACTCGCCACGCCGCGCGCCACGCGTCGTTGGACGCGCGGAGGACGAGCGCAGGCGATCGACTTCATCCTGGCTCAACTCTCGCCACATGCCGCGCTCGACCGGGCCGAGCTTGATCGGGCCGTAAGCCCAACGGTGCAGGCCGGTCACATTCAAGCCGATCGCCTCGCACATCCTTCGCACCTGGCGGTAGCGGCCTTCGTGAATCGCCAGTTCGATCAGCCCCTGGCCCTTCTCGGCCTCGAGCGTGCGCGCGCGCGCGGGAGCACTCACCACGCCGGGCTCGAACTCAATGCCGTTGCGCAGACGCATCAGCTGGTTGTCGGTCGGCGGGTGATCCACCCACACGCGATAGACCTTTTCCACGCCGTAGCGCGGATGCATCAGGTGATGCGCGAGATCGCCGTCATTGGTGAGCACAAGCAGGCCGCTGGTATCGGCGTCGAGCCGCCCAACCGGAAACAGCCGCACGCCCGAAGGCATGAACTCGCGTACCGTGCGGCGGCCTTCGGGGTCGCTCAGCGTACTGATCACGCCCACCGGCTTGTTGAGCACGTAGTAGCGCATCTGCGCTTCGCCGGGCAGCGCCTTGCCGGCGACTTCGATGCGATCGCTCTGCGGATCGACCATGGTGCCGAGCTCGCGGCAGACCTTGCCGTTGATGCGCACCTGCCCCTCTTCAATGAGCAGGTCACACTTGCGCCGCGAGGCGATGCCCCGGCTGGCGAGCAGCTTGTTGAGCCGGACGCTCAAGCGTTACCGGAGTCCACGCCCGATGCGTGCACGGGCTCGTCCTCGGGCGTCTCGGTCAACTCGTTGTCGGCTTCGGCATCGAGGTCTTCGTCTTCGTCGAAGTCTTCATCGTCATCGACATCGTCGAGCTCTTCGTCTTCTTCATCGCCGGCGTCGTCAGCATCATCGGCGTCCGCGTCATCATCGTCGAATTCGTCGTCATCCTCATCGCCATCGAATTCGTCGTCTTCCTCGGGATCGTGGCCCGCGGCACCATTGCGTCCGGCGACGACCGCGCCGGCCGCCGGGCTGGACTCCGTGGCGCCTCCCGACACGGCGGCCTCCGCCAGGGCGAGCTCGCTGGCGACGTGCGAGACGACTTCGCCATCCATCATGTCGAGTTGTTCCGGCTCGCGCGCAGCGATCAGGGCGCGCAACTCCTCCGGACGCGGCAGCTCGCTCAGGTCGTTGAGACCAAAGTAGTCGAGGAATTCAGGGGTGGTGCCATAAAGCAGCGGGCGGCCCACCACCTTTGAGCGGCCACGAATCGTGACGAGGTTGCGCTCGAGCAGTGTCGCGAGCACGCCAGAGGCATCGACGCCGCGGATGGATTCAATCTCGGTCTTCGTCACCGGCTGCTTGTAGGCGACGATCGCCATGGTCTCAAGGGCAGGGCGCGACAGGCGCATCTTGCGCTTACCGCGCAGCATGCGTCCCACCCACTCGGCCTGGGCCTGCGTGGTGACGAGCATCCAGCCACCGGCGATTTCGCGCAGCTCGACGCCGGCTGCGCGGGCGACATATTCCTCGCCGAGTTCATGGAGTGCGGCGCTGATGGCCTCGGGTGCCAGATCGACGGACTCGCTCAGCAACGCCAGGGTCAGCGGCTGATCGGATGAGAACAGCAGCGCTTCAAGCGCTGGGAGCAGATTCGACGGAGGCACTGTCGGATTCTCCTGGCTCGCTGGTGACGATCATGATGTCACCAAACGTCTCTTGCTGAACGATGAGCGCGTCGCCGAGCTTGATCAGCTCGAGCAGCGCAATGAACGTGACCACCATCTCGGACCGCGAGCGGCAGGCGGTGAGCAATTCCTCGAACGACACCCGGCCGCGGGTGCGTAACGTGGCGGACAACATTTCGATCTTGTCTTCCACCGCGTACGACTCGGCGTGGATCTCGTAGACCGTCGGCTCTTGGATGCGCGACATCACCCGGTTGAGCGCATCGAGCAGGTCGAACAGCGACACGCTCGCCAGCGGCAGCGGACCTGCTTCGTCCTCGCCCGGCAGCATGCCGCGCTCGTACATCGAGCGGCGCTCTTCCTCGCGCGTCTTCAAGGTGCCCGCGGCTTCCTTGAACTGGCGGTACTCGACGAGGCGCTGCACCAGCTCCTCGCGCGGATCGCCCGGCAGCTCTTCCTCACCCATCGCGGGAAGCGGCAGCAGCATCTTCGCCTTGATGCGCATCAGCGTCGCCGCCATCACGAGGAACTCGCCGGCCACCTCGAGATCCAGCGTGCGCATCAGCTCCAGGTAGCGCAGGTACTGGTCGGTGATGTGCGAGATCGGGATGTCGTAGATGTCGACTTCGTCCCGCTTGATCAGGTGCAACAACAGATCGAGCGGGCCCTCGAAGCGTTCCAGCTTGAAGTTGACCACGCCCGTCTGGCGGGTGACGAACGGCGAGGGCGCCGGCTCGTTTGAAACGGCCTTGGTGTCGCGTTCGTCCGTCGTGCTCATCGGGACAGCGCTCCCTCGAAGTTGATCCGCATGCTGGAGCGGACGAGTTCCATGGTCTGTTGCGCCGCGGCGCGCGCGCGCATGTTGCCATCGCGGATCACGTCGCGCACCAGGTCCGGCTCGGCGAGCCAGGCGCGGCGCCGTTCGCGGATCGGCTCGAGCGCGGCGTTGAGCACTTGGGTCAAATGCTTTTTGTCCGGAACGCACGGCAGCTCGCCCGCGCGGCACCTGCGCGCGATGTCGTCCGCCTCGCCCGGATTGAACTTGCGGTGATACTCCCACACCACGCAGCCGCCGTGGCCATCGGATTCGTCGGCTTCAGGACGGCCGGGATCGGTGGCCCGCGCCTTCTTGGGATCCGTGTAGGCCTTCTTCACCTTGGCCTCGACTTCTGCTGCCTCGTCGGTGAGCAGAATGGTGTTGCCCAGCGACTTGCTCATGCGCTCGCCATCGAGCCCGCGCAACCGGCCGAACGCGGTGAGCTGCGCCTCGGGCTCGGGGAACACGGGTTCGCGGCCCTCGCAATAGACGAAGTTGAAGCGCCGCGCCAGCTCGCGCGTCAGTTCGATGTGCGGCACCTGGTCAAACCCCACCGGCACATGGGTCGCGCGGTAGAGCAGGATGTCGGCCGCCTGCAACACCGAGTAGCCCAGATGCCCGTACGAGATCGTCTGCTCGTCCATCCCGAGATCGCGAATCTGCTCCTTCAATGTCGGGATGCGCTCGAGCCGCGACTTGCTCACCAGCATCGACAGCAGCAGGTGCAACTCGGCGTGTTCCTTTACCTCGGACTGGATGAAGATGACGCTGCGCTTGGGATCGATCCCCGCGGCGAGCCAGTCGACCACCATGTCGAAGCTGTCGGCCTGCAGCCGCGAGGTATCCTCGTAGCCGGTCGTCAGCATGTGCCAGTCGGCGACCATGTGCAGGTTTTCCCAGCCCTCGTTCTGCAGCCGCACCCAGTTCTCCAGCGCCCCGACATAGTTGCCGAGGTGGAGCCTGCCGGTGGGGCGCATGCCCGAAAGGATGCGGCCCGGGCGGGATGACGGTGGAGTGGATTGGGCGGTCACGACGGCGCTCCGGACGGAACAGCAATGCGCTTGGCGCAGGGCACGTTGGGGATCCGCGCAGACTATCGGGATCACTGCATTGAAGCAAGCTTGGCGCGCTTCATGTATCACTTGAAGCAAGCGCGCTTGCGCCCGCTGTGTGGCCAGTGTTGCCGCGGATCAGCCCTTCGCCTAGCCTCGCCCCATGAGCCACCCCGCCGCACTCACGGAACTGCTCGGTCTCCCCCTGCCCGACCTCTCCCTGCCGGGTCCGGGAGGAGCGCCGTACGCGTTGCGCAGCCATGTGGGACGCTGCCCATTCGTGTTGTTTGTCTACATCCGCAACGGCACACCCGGCTGAGTCCGCGAACTGCGCGAGTTTCGCGTGCACCATTCTGAATTCACCACGGCCGGCGTCGCGGTCGCAGGCATGAGCCGCGACACGCCTGCGCACAATCGCGACTGGACGGAACGCTTGAGCCTGCCCTACCCCGT
>JAYSRO010000333.1:0-2593 GCA_043720995.1 Candidatus Eiseniibacteriota bacterium | reverse complement strand
TCGAGGTGCTGCCGCCGCTGCCGGGCAGCGAACTGGTCCCGCCGAGCGACCCCACGAACCTGGCGGGTTCGGTCAGCAATTTCAACACAGTCTCGCTTACGTGGACGGCCAGTACGGACAATGTCGGCGTGGTGAGCTACGGCATCTTTCGCGACGGGGTCCTGGTCTGGAACGTGCAGAACCCCGATGGCATCGCACCCGCACGGACCCAGTTCGTCGAGAACAACGTCCCGCCGGGTACGCACACCTACACCGTCAACGCTGGCGACGACGTCGGCAATCGGTCGGGCCAGTCGCTCGGTGTGACCGTGGTGACCGTGGCGCAGCCCGATCCCAACCAGCCGGCCAATGAGCCGCCGGTGCTGCCGATCACGATGATCATCTTCCCGACCCGCGACTTCGTCACGATCGATGGCTTCCAGGCCGATGACCACGTTGACGTTCTTGTCATCCGCGACGGCCGCGTCATCTCGAGTTCCATGAACCAGGTTCCCGGCGGCGGCATCGTCGAGGTGAATCACCCGGGCGGCTCGTGCTGGGAAGGTGCGGCACCGGACCTGCGCTTCGGTGACATCGTGCGTACGGTTGCGCGTCGTCCCGATGGCACCATCCGCACGGCCGACCAGACCCATGTTTCCGGTGTCACCTTGTTCACCACGATCATCGTGAGCGACGACAACCCGGCCACGCTTGCCAAGGAGGGCGTCGCCGAGATCCACGGCAGCGCGATCGGTCAGGACGGCATGCCCGTTCCGCTCGATCAGCTGCAACAGCGCATGGTGGCTCGCAACGACCTCTTCGATTTCAACGGCCGGCGCACGTTGCGCGCGGGTCTGGGTGTCGATGGTTCGCTCAGCTACGACGGCGGCACCAATCCCGGTGGCATCCTGTGGACCGCCCGCTACACCGGGCTCAACGGTGACGACATCGCCCGCCTGCGCGGTGGCGTCAGCGTCACCACAGGTAACACGTTCAATCAAGCGGAGCCTCGCATCCACTGGCTGGGATCGAACCCGGCCCTGCTGAATGAAGCGACGATCTACGAGAACAGTGCTGGCAACGCGCCGGGCCCCATGCCCGGCTGTTTGGCCGCCATGGAACCGCTCGACATCACGCCGCCCAGCGCACCGCAGGGTTTCAGCAGTGTGTCCGCGGGTGCGAATGCCCAGCGCCTGTCGTGGCTGCCGTCGACGGACGACTGGTCGGTGGCGTACTACCGCGTCTTCCGCGACGGTCAGGCGATCGCCCAAGTGGGTGCCACGGCGCCGGCGTTCCTGGACCTGGCCCCGCCCGCGGGCGTGCACGACTACTACGTGGTGGCTTACGACCATGCGACCGCGCGTGGAGCAGGCGTGACGCAGGAGCAGCAGATTGTCGCCGGCCTCGGCCAGCCCTACGGCAATGCCTCGCCGCCGTCGGATGCCGGTGGCAGCGTGCAGCCCGACAACATCCCGCCGACCGTTCCGGCCAATCTGGTCGCGGTCGCGAATGCCAGCGCCGTGTCGCTGTCATGGAGCGCCAGCACGGACAACGTGATCGTGGCCTCGTATGGTGTCTACCGGGACGGCCTGCTCATCGCCACGGTGCCGTCGCCCGCGACCACGTATATCGACGCCGGCCGTCCGGCCGGCACCTACAGCTACTCGGTCGATGCCGTCGATGCCGCCAGCAACCGTTCGGCGCGCTCGCCGAGCGTGCAGGCCGACATCGTGCCGGTGGCCGACCTCGCGGCACCGTCCGTGCCTACCTCGGTGGTCGCCACCGCGTCGCCTGATCTGCATGGTCGTGACGTGGTGATCGCGTGGGTCGCCTCGACCGACAACGTCGGTGTGGCGGGCTACAGCGTGTACCGCGACGGCGTGAAACTCGCCGACCTGAACGGCACGACGCTCAGCTACACGGACCTCGCGCTCGTGACGGCCACGTACTCGTATACGGTCGACGCGTTCGATTCAGCCAACAACCGTTCGGCCCAGTCGGCCGGCGCTCCGGCGGTCATCGCCAACGATCCGCCCGCGAATGGTCACGGGCTGATCGCGTTTCCGTCGCGCGACTTCATCTCGGCCACGGGCTACCCGACGGCCGAAGGCCCGTACGTCTTCACGCTGTTCCGGGGTGGACTCAAGGTCGTGTCGGCCCCGTTCAACTCGGATGCCGATGGCATCGTCGAAGTGAATCATCCGGGTGGCACGTGCTGGAACGCCATGACGCCCGACCTGCGCGGCGGTGACGTCGTGCGCATCACCAACGCCGCGGGCATCGCCGAGCAGATGACGGTGGCGAACGTCACCGCCGAACGCGGTATCGCGACCGCACCGGGTACGGTGCAGGTGCACGGCACGGCGAGCGGCGCCGGTGGCCTGCCGATCCCGCTGGAACAGTTGCAGCACCGCTTCGTCTCGGCCGGCGGGCTGTTCGATGTCAACGGTCGGCGCGACTTGCGTTCGGGTTTCACGCTCGACGGCAGCATCGCATACGACGCGCCGGGTGCGATCTTGTGGACCGCGACGTACGAAGGCTTAAGCAACGCCGACATGCTGCGTCTGTGCGGTGGCGTCGATGCCGTCGGCACGTTGTTCGTGGCCGCCGAATC
>JAYSRO010000332.1:0-2597 GCA_043720995.1 Candidatus Eiseniibacteriota bacterium | reverse complement strand
ACGAGCCGCGCGCGATAGCGCTGCAGCACCGCGACAATCGCCGGCCCGAGCCCCGCGAACAGCGCGGTGTTCCAAGCGGTATGCCATAGAGCGAATGGTATGCCTCCCACCAACGTGGCGCGGATCTGGCCGAACACGACGCCGGTCGCGACATTGGTGATGAAGTCGTAAAAGCACGTGAGCAGCGCCGCGGCGATTCCCAGCAGTATCGCGCGCATCGCGGCCGGCACGCGGTCAAATCCTCGTGTGGCCCCGCCGACCACCCCGAACGCGGCGGCGCCGATCACCTGCGCGATGGTCACCAGCGGGTGTGCGGCACCGTAGGGATTGAGCAACGAGTACATCAACATCGTGAGTGCGGCGACCCCTGAGCCGTCACGAATCCCCAGCAGCACCCCCGAGGCGAACGCCACGAGGCTGACCAGCTCGAGGTTGGGAATGACGTGGACGTAGGCTCCGGTGAGCCCGAGGGCGATCATCAAGCCGGCGTAGGCGAGTCTTCGCATCGGTCGTGTTGAAAGGCGACTGCCTTGCAGGCCTCCGGCGGGGCAACGTGGGGGGAGCAGCAGCGCAGATTATCCGCCGCGTCCTCCGAACGTCAATACGCCGCAACGCCTCGCCGCAATTCAGAGAACAACGCGACTGATTGCGCGACCAATTCGTCCCCGTCGAGCGGCTGGGGGGGCAACCGATCCAGTCGGATCCGGGGATCGAACCGCAGCGCTTGCCGCATGCAATTCGCTTCGGCGGCGAAATAGCCATGAGTCCGCTCATACGCCGCGCGCCTGAGCAGGGCACTCGCATAAATCCAACTCGTGGTCGCCACGTAGGCATCTACGCGACCGCGCCAAGGGATATACCCCATCTCGCGATTCGGATCCGAGACATACGAAGTGTCCGAGCGCAACTCGAGGGCCAGCCCAACTGGCGCGAGTCGCCATTTCTCCTCCACCAGTCCCAGTGCGTCGGGGGTGACGCGAACAGTTCCGCGCGAGTGGGCCGAGTCGATCAACGCGCTCATGAACGCGCGGTAGGCCAGCGCGATCTCCTCCGAATTGTAGGGGGCGCCCTTCTCGAACGGCACCAGCCGAGTCCGAAAGACGTCGACCTCCCGGCGACAACGCGCGATCAAGTCGGGGGCACGACGTTCGAGTTCATCCAGGTACCAACTGCTCCTCGCCAGATCCTGACTTACGACCACCACATCGGGCCGAACGTTTTCAACTACCTGAAAGTAGTAGCTCGCAGAGAGCGCGTAATCCCACTGCCCCGTGATCAGCACGGCTCCGGGTGGCAACTCGTCGAGTTGTTGACGTGCCAGGGTCTCGACTAGCCGATTGCCACTTTCGTCACAGTCGCCGTAGTGCGTCCCAGCGCAAGTAACCGCTAATGCGACTCCTACTGACAACGCAACGCGTGTTCCCATCCGCTCTCCGAGCCAGAGCAGGCCAAATGCAAGGCATGCGCCGAGCCCGAACACACAACCGAGCAGATAAGCATCGAGATCCCGAATCCGGTAGCCGCAGGCGTAGACGAGAGTGGCGAGCAGTATGCCGCCCACGAGTGTTGCCATTGAGCGTGAACGGCGCACCAGCAAGGCTCCGCCCGCAGCCGCTAGCCCAGCGCCCCACCACGCTAGATCCCAGGGCAGCCTGAATCCAACAAAGCGCAGCTGCTTCATAAAGGCTGCAGGGTCCGAGAACATCCACCCACGGAATTCACGTGCCGTGAGGTGGTTGATCAGCCCGTGGATGCTGTGCGTTCCACCCCAATCAAATCGCGGCCCTCGTGCAGAGATCAGCGGCAGCAACAAGTATGGCAAGAGTCCGGCGAGAAATGGCAGTACCAAGTGAGGGCACAGTCGGAACATCCCTCGAACGCCGCCAGCGCGCATCGTCGCGAACGCAATCAGCCCTGGAGCGAGCAGCACGGTAGTCATGTGGTTTGAAAACGACAAACCCAGCACCAGAGCAAACCACCTGCCTGCAGCTCGCCCGCAATCCCTCGTTGACTCACATTCCGCTGCCGCCAACCACCGCAAGCACATCAGAACGACGAGGGGCATCATCAGCGAGTGGAGCGCATAGGCCTCGAAACCATTGGCTTGCTGCCACCACGTCACAGACAAACCACACGTGACGGCCGCCACTGCGGCGCAGGAGGCGCGCGCCCTACTTGACCACCGCGCGTCGGAGCCAGCAGCGAGTACGCGATCGAAGACCAGAGTCGTTACGCCGACACCGATCGCGACAAGCAGGGCCGCAAGGAGATTGAGCGCGAGCACGGGCCGCAAGGGCAGAATGCGCGTGACGATCCAGCCTAGCGCCGTTAATACGGGGTACCCCGTGGGATGCGCCACTCCCCATGTCGCTGCCACCGCGGCCAGCTCCCCACGGTCAATGAATCCGACGGTGCGATTCATTGTCAGCAAGTAGATCGGCAAAGTGATGAGTGTCGCTACGCAAGCGGCCACGCCGGGTGGACCCCACCTCAAATTGCGATGGCTCACGCGCGGCCTGCCCTTGGTGCTCCAATCTGCCGTTGGCGCCGCCGCCCGCAATTCATTCGAACGGGATGCCCGATCAGCCCGCGACGCC
>JAYSRO010000331.1:0-12382 GCA_043720995.1 Candidatus Eiseniibacteriota bacterium | reverse complement strand
GATCTCCCATTCATCCCACCCGCTTCAAGCCGACGGAACGGGAGGCTGCTGTGGCGCAGGCGTGCAGCAGCACGAACTGTCCGCGCGGACAGTAGAGTTAACCTCGCTCAACAGTACTCGTCCCAGGACGAGTGATGTTGAGTTCACTCAACACTGTATGCCCGCGTCCTACTTCCGCGGCCCCATGTCGATCGTCACGAACCCGCCACTCGCGGGCGGCGCAGCGACAACCGCCGCCTTCGCCGTCCCCTCGGCCACCGGGCAACCGTCACACGTGCAGGTGCCGCGCTTGCGCCGGCGCAGGTTGCGGCGCACGAGCCAGCCGAGCGCGGCGAGTGCCAACAGCGCCACGATCACGTCCTGGATGCCGAAGCCGCCGCTCATCCCAGCCCCAACAATCGGCCGCCCTGGAACACGGCGAACGAGGCGAGCCACGCCAGCACGTTCATCATCACCAGCATGAAGATCGGCCAGCGCCAGCCGTTGGTCTCGCGCCGCGCAACGGCGACGGTGGACATGCACTGGCACGCCAGCACGAAGAACACCATCAGGCTGATGCCGATCAGCGGTGAATACGCATGCAATCCGGTGTGCGGGTCGACGGCGTTGCGCAGGGCATCGCCGAGCGACATCTGGGTGCCGTCGGCCTGGCCGAGATTGAACACGGTGGCCATGGTCGAGACCATCACTTCGCGCGCGGCGAATGATGTGATCAACCCGATGCCGATGCGCCAGTCGAAGCCGAGTGGCTTGATCACGGGCTCGATCGCGCGCCCGACGTGGCCGGCGAAACTGTTGCGCAGGATCGACCCGGCGAGATCTCCTTCGAGCAGGTTCACCTGCGCGACGTCGCCGGCCTGCTGGGCCGTGGTGATCTGCGCGCGCAGGGCGTCCGCTTCGACTCCCCCACGCGGGTAGGACGCGAGGAACCACAGGATGACCGACACCGCGAGAATGACGGTGCCCGCCTTGCGCACGAACAACAGCGAGCGGTCGCGCACCGAGATGACCACCGAGCGCCATGACGGCATGCGGTACGGGGGGAGTTCCATCACGTAGAGGGGGTTGCCGCCCTTCAACACGGTGCGCTTGAGCAACCACGCCACCACGATCGCGGCGAGGATGCCGAGGAAATACATCGAGAACAGCGTGATTCCCGGCAGCGTGGCGAAGCCGATCCAGCGGTTCGGTATGAACGCGCCGATCAACAACGCGTACACGGGCAGCCGCGCGCTGCATGACATGAACGGCGCGATCACGATGGTCGTCAATCGGTCGCGGCGGTTGTCGATGGTGCGCGTGGCCATGATGCCGGGAATGGCGCAGGCGAACGACGACAGCAGCGGTATGAACGCGCGCCCCGACAGGCCGACCTTGCCCATCATGCGGTCCATGATGAACGCGGCCCGCGCCATGTAGCCGCTGTCCTCAAGGATCGAGATGAAAAAGAACAGAATGGCGATCTGCGGAATGAACGTCAGCGTCGTGCCCACGCCGGCGATGATGCCGTCGACGATCAGCGAACGCAGCGGCCCTGCGGGCATCAGGTCGTGCACGGTCGAGCCGAGGTGGCCAACGAGGAAATTGATCCCGTCCATGATCGGCTGCGCCCACGAGAACACCGACTGGAAGATCGCGCCCATGATCGTCACGAACACGACGGGTCCCCAGATACGGTGCGTCAGCACGCGATCGATGCGCTCGCGCGTGGGATCCAGCTTGCGGCCAGGCGCCACCACGACTTCGGCGAGCAGTTCGCCGATCGCTTCGTAGCGGTCCTCGACTTCATTGCCACGCCAGCCGGGGTCTACGAGATCGAGCCGTTTGCGCAACACGCGCAGGTCATCCTGCACATCAGGCGGCACAGCGCGCGCGAGGGCGTCGTCTTCCCCATCGTCGAGCAACAGCGCCATCGCCAAATCCTGGCGGCCGCGATCGGGCAGCAGCGGGTGGCGCGGCAGCCGCTCTTCGAGATTGCGGATCACGCGCATGACGTGCGCGGGCCAGCGGCGGAAGTGGACGAGCGAGGGCTCGACGTCGCGATCCATCAGGCGGCGCAGGTTGCCGAGACCCGTCCCGCGCGCGGCAGAGATACCGACGACGGGAACGCCGAGTTGCCGCTCGAGCGCACCTTCGTCGATCTGCACACCGCGCGCGGCGGCGGCGTCCATCATATTGAGTGCCAAGATCACCGGGCGGCCGATTTCGATGACCTGCAGCGCCAGATAAAGATGACGGTCCAGGTGCGTCGCGTCCACGACTAAAACGATCAGGTCGGGCGGCGGCGTGTCGGCCTTCAGGCCCAGCAGGACGTCGCGCACGATGACTTCGTCGGGCGAGCCGGGATGCAAGCTGTAGCTGCCCGGCAGGTCGAGCAGCTCGATGCGGCGGCCCGAGGGCAGGTCGCAGGCGCCGACCTTCTTCTCAACGGTCACGCCGGGATAGTTGCCGACCTTCTGGCGCAGCCCTGTGAGCGCGTTGAACAGCGTGCTCTTGCCCGCATTGGGATTGCCGAGCACGGCGATGGTGCGCCGCGCGTCCTTGGGGGTAGCGGCGATTCCGTTGATGGGCAACACCTCGAGCGGGATCGCCCCAGGGACCTCAGTCGGTCGTGACATGAATGTGCGCAGCCTCGGAGCGGCGGATCGACAGGTGAACCTGTCGCAAGCGCAACTCGATAGGGTCTCCCAGCGGAGCGCGGCGCACCACTTCAACATGGGTCCCGGGCACGAGACCGAGTTCCATCAGGCGGCGCGCGACGAGGGGCTCCCCATCGACACGCAACACCACGCAGGACTCGCCCGGTGAGAGATCATCGAGCGCGCAGCTTCGCGACACCCCGTGCCCCTCGTTGCTCATGCTTCGCTGTCCTCTTCGAGCGCGATCTGCTGCAACACGCCGCCCACACGCGCGGGCGGGAACAGGCTGTCACGCAGGCACGAGGGCCCGCACACATCGCAGGTGCCCGGCGAGTGATGCGCGCAGGCGCCGGGGCTGGCCTTGAATGCTTCGCGGAACGCGACCGCGGTCGGGTGCGGCGATTGCATGAATGACGTGAGCCGCAACATCTCGAGCATCACCTGCGGGCTGACCAGGTGCTCGATCATGCAGGCGTCTTCTGCGGCCACGGCTTCCGGCACCGAGAGGATGTCCGAGAGGAACACGGTGAGCACGCGACGGTTGGATTCGGTGCGCTCCGCGAGCATGCGGCCGATGGCCGTCAACTCGACGCAACCGTAGCGTTCGTGGTCGACGTAGCCGCGGGTGTGGAGCGAGCGCAGCATCGAGGTGACGCCGCTCTTGGAGACGCCGAGGCGGTCCGCGACATCACCGACCCGTACGAAGCCCTTCTCGTCTTTGAGCGCGGCCACGGCCTGGAGGTAATGCGCCATCGAATGGGATACTTCCTTTTCCCCGAAGCGCTTCCACGTTTCCACGGATCGAACTCCTGAACGGTTGGGAGGTAGGTCAACTCTGTTCAGGCAGCTTAACTTGTGGGGAAAACGGGGGCAAGTTGCGGGCGACCAACGCGATATGGGGGCTTCTCAATGCCCGAGGCCGGCCCGGAGCTGGCGCGCGTGGTCGGCGTCGCTACCTGTGGGCTGCGTCGCGAGATAGCGGTCCAGGTCCTCCTTGGCGGCGACGAGGTTCCTGAAGCCCGGGTCGTAGACGCGCAGGTAGCCGACCGCGCGGAGGCAGGCGGGGTCTGGCGTGGGCTCGAGGCGCTCGAACTGTTCGGCGAAGGCGACCAACTTGGCCCTGCCCGCGGCCCCCTGCCCCGAAGCCAGCGCCACTGCCGTGGGCTGGCAGAGCAGCAGCATCGCGCGCGTCGCGAATTTCGCGAGCGCGTGCCGTTCGGCCATCTCAAAGCTGGCGGGCGGCCACGGGCGGAAGTAGTCCGTGAGGTCGACGGCTTTCGCGATCTCCAACTCGCGCGTGATGCGCTGCACGACCGGGAGACTCGCCTCGAGCACGTAGGCACGTAGCCCCAGTCCTTCGGGCACGAGACCATAGCCGAGAGTCCAACTGTCTTCCTTGAACCCCAGGAAGACGACGGGATGCTGCGGGACGAGGTGGTCGAGCCACAGGAGATTGCGTGTGCCGGGCAGTCCCGAGTAGCGATCGTCGTCGCGTGGAGTCAGCCAGCTCTCGCGGAAGCCTGCGCGGGTTTGTGGGAAGGCCATCTCGTTCGCGGGCAGTGGAACGTGCGAGATCACGTCCGCCGAATCCGCGAGCGCATTGTTGCGCTCATAGAGCAACGCGATCTTCCCTCCCGCGCGCGGGGCGACCCAGCCGTCGAACGCGCGACCGCTGCGCAGCGTGATGCGTTGCGCGCCACCGAGCGGCGGCATGAGTCCGGGATAGCTCGCGCGGACCTGGCGCACGTACCAGTCGTAGGTCAGCAACTCCTGGTCGATGACCGCGACATCAGGGCGGAGGTGCTCGACGCGCGTCAGGTACTCGAGCGCGTTGTGGTAGAGGTCGCCGCGCACGAACAGGACGCCGTTGACCGGAACGCTCGCGAGGATCCCGCGGCCCATGTGCTCGGCGAAGTGATTGTCGCGCGGGCCCAGCGCGCGGGCGGTAGTGATGAGCGGCTGCGCGGCGACGATGGCGATGAGCGCGAGTGCGGCGGCTCGCGGCCGCGGCAGCTGTTGCGCGAGTGCGGCGCAGCCAACCCCCGCGAGCAGGGCGACGCACACGTTGGGCAGAATGTAGAAGCGCTCGATCACGCTGCGCATGATCGGCAACGCGGCGGGCAGTCCCGCGCGCATGAAGAACGCGGCCTGCAACAACGCGAAGCCGCCGAGCGCGTAGGCGAGCGTGCGATGGCGGCGCGCGACGACGACCGCTCCGACCACTGCGAGCGCTGCGCCGCACCAACCCACGGCCGCCGGCAACGATGCGAGATACAGCAGCCCGTGCGAGTCGCCGGATGACGCACCGACGCTGTGCGGCGCCAACTGGAACGTGCCGTAGTCCGCGCGCAATAGCTGACGCAGGAGCCCGCGAATCGTGCTGCCGTCGCCCCAGACGAGGGCGGTCTTCGAATGCGCGGCAAGCGCGAGCTGCTTGAGCGGCAGCAAGCCGACGATGGCTGCGACTGCAACGATATTTCGCTCCACACCGCGCGGACGCAGCGCGGGGATCGCGAAGCACACCGCGAGAATCGGGAGCACGAGCAGGACGAGCGTGTGATGGAGTGAGAACAGCAGCGTGGTGAGAAGGCCAAGGACCGCCCACGGGGCGCGGGAGCGCGTGGGGGCGGCAGCGGGCTGCGATGCGGCGGTAGCGGGCGTGACCACCGAGACACGCGGCGCGCTCGCAGCCCGTTGCGGCTTCGTCGCGGCGCTTCCCCTACCGCGCGTTCGCGGCTCTGTACTCGCGATCAACGTCACGAACGCGAGCAACGCCGCCGCCGCGAGCGCGGCATTCGGCGCGAACACTTCGGCGACGATCGCGTTCTTCCACAGCGGCGCAGACGCGGCCAGCATCCAGCCCGCGGCGACACCCGCCAGCGCAAATCGCGTGAGTCTCCGCACCGCGAGCGCCGTGAACCCCGCCGCGAGCGCCCCGAACACCGCAGACATCACATTGAGCCGGAACGCCACGTTCCCCCACGCGAACAACTCGATCCACGCGCGGCCCAGCCAGATGTAGAGCGGATACCCCGGCGGGTGAGCCACGCCGAACGTCGCAGCGGCAGTGATCAGCTCACCGCTATCGCCAGTGGGCAGCGAGGGCGCGACGGTCGCCAAGTAGAGCGCAAGCGCGGGGAGCGCGGTCGCGAGGAACGCGGGCCAGACGGATGCAGGAAAGGTGTGCGCGGATCGAGTTGGCGCGGGCAACATGGCGCGCAAGGTAGCACGGGGGTGCGCAGCATCAACTTACCCCGACCTAGGAAGAGTTGAGTGACCTCAACACTACTCGTCCTGGGACGAGTGATGTTGAGGTCGCTTAACATTGCGCGCTTCTTCAAGCACACGACGCATCGCGCGTTCACCGAAAGAATTTATTTCTCTGCGGATTGCATTTTCATCTTGACGCGCAATTTCGGGTCGGGTGCCCTCCACTCACGACCGCGTTGCCAGACAGGCACCAGTACGCATGAGTCGCGCCCTCCGCCTCGATCTCGCGGATTGCCGCCCGAATTTCATGGCGCAACGATTGGTTCTCGGTGCGCGCAACTCTGAGCGCGCAAAACGCGCATGCGATAATCGACGTGTTCGCGGGACCGTGCGCGTCACCAAGACGCAGTCGCGGCTCCCCGCTCCACGCCCCCGTGGATGGTGTTGCCGTCATGAGCATCTATTTGCTGCCGCACGTGAAGGACGAAGTACTCGAGCAGGAGCTTCAGCAGTTCGATTCAACTGAGTGCGGCGCCATGGCGATGGTGCTTGCGCGCATCGCCGAGATTGATGCGCGGCGGCTCTACCTGCGCGCTGCGTTCCCGTCGATGCGCGCCTACTGCGTGCAGAAGTTGAACACGACGGAGGACTGGGCTCACAAGCGCATCACGGCGGCGCGTGTGGCACTGCGGTTCCCGGAGATTTTCGAGTTCGTGGCTGATGGCCGACTTCACCTCACCGGAGTCTGCCAACTGGCACCACACCTGACCGCGGGCAACGCTGGCGAGATGCTGAGGGCGGCAGCGCGCAAGACGAAGGCAGAGATCGAGCAGGTGATCTCAGCCCGCTTTCCGCGAACTGAAGCGATGGAGCTTGTGCAGGTTATCCCGGGGAGCGGCGGTCCCGGCCGCGGTGAGACCCACGCGGAAGCGCCGCTCGTGACGCCCGGGCAGGACGCGGCAACGGAAGGAGCGCGGGGTGATGTCGCCACAGCCAACGCACAATCACGGCCGGCACCAACCCGACCCGCGCAACCCGCTCCCGCTTCCAAGCTCGCGCCCATCGCCCAGGATCGCTACGCGCTCCAGATCACCGTCGGGCAGGACACGTTCGACCTGCTCCGCCACGCGCAGGAACTCCTCGGCCATCAGGTGCCGAACGGGAATCTCGCGCAGATATTCCACCTCGCACTTCAGGCGCTCGTCGGCACGCTGGAGAAGCGGAAGTTCGCAGCGACCACGCGGCCGCAAGCCACTCCCCGCCCGACTACCGCGCCGCGGACGATCCCCGCGCATGTTCGGCGGGCGGTCTGGCAGCGCGATCGCGGTCAGTGCACGTTCACCAGCGATGAGGGGCGCCGCTGCACGGAGCGGACGCGGCTGGAATTTGATCACGTACTTGAGGTCGCGCGCGGCGGAAGGGCGAGCGTCGACGGCATCCGCCTTCGTTGCCGGGCTCATAACCAGTACACGGCCGAGTGCAAGTTCGGGACGGAGTTCATGGAGCGCAAGCGCGAGGAAGCGCGCGCGAGTTGAGTTAACTCAACACTACTCGTCCTGGAACGAGTGATGTTGAGCGAGGTTAACTCTACTGTCCGCGCGGACACCTGAGTTCAGCGGGGTCAATTCGCGCCGCGCGCGGCTCACGCACACGCACACGCGCTCGGCCCCGCGCTACCGCCCCGTCGGCGTCGCGGGCCTCACCGGTCCCGGTGCGCCCGGTCGCGCGGTCGCGCCAACGCCCGCTCCCGCGCCCGGCTCGTTGAACTGTGCCGGGTTCGGTGACTTCTTCATCGCCTCCTCTCGCGACAGCTTGCCCTGCATCACGAGTTCGCGCAGCGACTGGTCGAGGCTCTGCATGCCGTGCTGGGCGCCGGTCTGGATCACCGACATGATCTGCGCGGTCTTGTTCTCGCGGATCAGGTTGCGCAGCGCGGGCACTCCGACGAGCACTTCGAGCGCAGCCACGCGGCCCTTGCCGTCCTTCGACGGCAGCAGGGTCTGCGTGATGATGCCCTCGATCGACTCGGACAGCATGGTGCGGATCTGCTGCTGCTGTTCAGACGGGAAGATATCCACGACGCGGTCAATGGTCTTGGCGGCCGAGTTGGTGTGTAGCGTGCCGAACACCAGGTGGCCGGTCTCGGCGGCGGAGATCGCCAACTGGGTGGTCTCGAGATCGCGCAACTCGCCGACCAGGATGACATCTGGATCTTCGCGCAACGCAGCGCGCAGGGCGTTTGCGAACGCATGCGTGTGCGGGCCGACTTCGCGCTGGTTGACGAGGCTGCGCTTGGACGAGTGCAGGAACTCGATCGGGTCCTCGATCGTCAGGATGTGCAGGCTCTCGGTCTCGTTGATGTAGTCGACCATCGCAGCGAGCGTGGTGGACTTGCCCGATCCGGTGGGACCGGTGACGAGTACGAGGCCCTTCTCCCGCTGCGCCAGCTCCTTGATGATTTTGGGCATGCCGAGTTGTTCGAGCGGCGTCACGGTGTTCGGAATGACGCGGAACACGCCGCCGGTGCCGCGATGCTGTTGGAACGCGTTGGCGCGGAAGCGGGCGACTTCGGGCACGTCGATGGCGAAGTCGATGTCCATGCTCTGCTCGAACGCCTTGCGCTGCCCCTCACTCATCACGCTGCGCACGGCGGCAAGCGTTTCTTCCGCCGTCATCGAGTCCATCTTAACGCGCACCATCTCGCCGTGAATGCGCAGGATCGGCGGCATGCCGGCCGACAGGTGCAGGTCGGAGGCGCCCTGTTCCTTGGCGAACTTCAACAAACCGACGAGATCACACGCCATGATTCATCCTCACGCGGCCAACCGCGCCGCTTCGGCCGCACTCACGATGCTGGCCTCGACCAACACTTGAAGGCGGCGCGTCAGCGGCACGAACCCCGCCGCAGCAGCGCGCGCGCGCAACACTTCGCTTGGCTCACCCGCGCGCAGCGCTTCGCGCAGACCATCGTCGACGATCAGCACTTCGAACACACTGCAACGCGACGCCGCGTTCGGCGCGCCATCGCGCGAACGCCAGGCGCGGCGCTGCTGCACCACGAAGCGCAGGCGCTCCGCCAGCGCGGCGCGTTCGAGCGGCGTGGAGGCGAGCTGCTCGAGCAGCGCGAAGGTGTCGGTCGCGGCAACGCGCGCGAGCACCCAGCGGCCGGAGCCCGAAGGCGCCAGCGTGGCCCGAAGTTCTTCCGGCGATACATCGTCGATCGCGATCACGTCGGCGCCATGCACCAGCGCCACCGACATGCCTTCCGCGGTCGGGCGACCCAGCCCACTGTCTTCGATATCGATCGCATCCCAGCGCACGCAGCGCCGCAGGTCGTGTTCGAGTTCGATCGCCAAGGCTTCGAGCGTCGCCGATCCGCCGGAACCCGGCGGCCCCGCGATCAGTCCCAGTCCCGAAGGGGCGCTCAACGCTTCGCGCAGCCGCGCAACCTCGACGGGATCGATGCCGAGCTGTTCGAGCGAGGGCTCGAGCTCCGCAGCCAACGGTTCGACCGTCACGCACACGCCGGAGGGCTGGCGCAACAGTGACACCGACAGCTCGATCGTCTCGGGGCCAGCTGGGCATGCGACGCGTCCCCACGCGTGGCGCTGGCCGGGCGGCAACGAAGGGCCTCCGAGCGCTTCGATCCAGCCGAGCACATCACTCAAGGTATCGCGCGCCTGCACTGTCGTTGTGACCAGGCGCCCGGCGACGCGATGCAGAACTTCGAGCCGGTCCGGGTGTGGAATCAGGTGTACTTCCGCCGCTCCCGCGCGACGCGCCTCATGGAGCCGGTCGAGCAGGAACAGCGCGCCCGCCTGGTGCTGCTGCGCGCTCGCCTGGACCAAGCTAGCGCGTTCCGCGGCGCGCCAGTCGACGCGCGGGCGGCCGTTAACTTCACGCAGCACGCGACGAATCGCGCTCGCCGTCGCAACCGCCAGCCGCAGTGGCCGGCCCGCGGCGAGCGTCAGTTCGTCGATCGCCTCGTGATCCGTTGGATCCGCAATTGCGACCGCCAGCACGTTGTCTTCGACAACCAGCGGCAGGGCGACGTGGCGTTCCAGCATTTCATTGGGAAATGAATGGATGAGCTCGTGATCGAGCGTCTCGGGGCGCGGGTCGATGAACGTGAGGTTCAACTGACGCGCGAGCGCCCAGCCGATGTCCTCTTCCGTTGCCATACCCATCTGCACGAGCAATTCGCCGCTGCGCAAGCCGGTCTCACGCTGGCGCGCGATCGCGGACTCGATCTGCTGCTCGGTCACGACCCCAGCCTGCATGAGGATGCGCGTCAGTGTCAGGACACGCGTCTGCGCGGACGACGACATGAAACCCCCGGAACGAGAACCGAACGAAGCACAGCGATACGCTCGTTCGGTTATCGGCCGGGGGCCGGGGCGACCTTAAGCCTGTCGTGACGCGTGAAACCGGCGATTAACGGGGCGCCAACCGCGTATCCATGCTCGCCGTGTGGTCGTATCGCGGCACCTGCAAGGACATCAGGCTGCCCGCGCCGGAGTACGCGGCCAACGGGTTGTTCTGGCGAACGTCGCCGCCCGAACCGAAGTAGTCGTCAGCCCACTCCTGCGTCATGCCGTCGGTGCAATCGGCGCACGCGAGCGTCGCATACGTTTCGACGCAGAAGTTCACGCCATGTTCGACGCCGCCGATCACCGCCAGCGGCACCGCCACTTCAAAGCGCTGCCCCTGCTGCGTGAATGCGGCGGTGCCCACGTCGGGTCCCCACCCACCCGGCGTCTCGGGGTCGAGCGTGATGTGGCGAATCGTGAAGGTGCTGGCCGGACGCGTCCACTCAACGCCGCGGACGACGTAATCGTAGCCACGCCAATACGGCGCGCTATTCGGGTCGCTGTCGAGGAACACCTGCATTGACCAGCCGCCGATAGCAGTGGGGCCGTAGAACGGCGCGGTCGAGTGGCCGCGGCGCTTGAGCAGCCCGCGGATGTGCAGCGTCTGCCCCTTTAGCTCGACAGTCAGTTGCGAGATCGCCGGCACCATCGCGTGGATCGAATCGACCGGGGCATCCTGGATACTCGTGCCGGGAGTCGGGGAGGCGAAGTTCAATGAAACCGGAACGATCGCGCTGGGAGCCATGATGGTGGAGCGGCACGAGATGAGGCTGGTTGCCGAGGCTGAGACGACCACCGCCAACGCCAGCGTACGAATCACGCCGGCGTTGCGGGTGTCGTTGGGGGAGAGAGTCTTCATGCCCATGCAGCAGCGCAAGGGTGAGGCCACCCAGCCGTTTGGCCGGCACCCCGGGCCCCAAGTGACGCATTCGCTTGCGGCTGCGGGCGCCGATTTGTTCTGGGAGACCAGCGCGCAGCGCCCAAACCCCCCGATTTTGTAGTCCCTACCGACAGTCTTTACCGATAGAGCTGCTTCAACTGTCCCCACGATGTGCGGCGCGCCGGGACCGGTCCCAGCTCCAGGCCTCGTACCCTCCCCAGCTGTTCGTCCAATTGGAACACCACATCGCTGTTCGGGTACGTCGTCGTCACGACCGCGTTGCGGCCCTGCGTGTTGTTGTAATCCGGGCCAAAGTTCGCCACGTCCCAGGTGCCCGCAACGCGGATCTTGAACTCATAGGTCCCGGGCGTCGCGATCGTGATGACACGCTGGTAGCCGCGCCCCGCGTGGAACAGCGGCACGCCGGTGATCCAGCTGCCCAACTCCGGCGCGGCGCCGATCACGTCAAGCGCTGCCCCCGGCGGCAGCGCGTGATCACACTGCACCGCATAGGCGAACGGCTGCCAGCCATCGAGCAGGAAGCGCTGGTCGAGCCGGAAGTGAATGACGTCACCGGGGCCATTCGTGAACAGCACCCCGTTCGCGAGCGCATCGATCGGTGATTGCGGAAAGTTCTGGGACCAATCCGGCAGCGCGATCTTCCACTCGCGACGTCCCGCCGCCTGGTCGCACGTCACCCACGCGCCGTAGACATCATCGTTGGCGGCGCCGTCATCGTGAAGGCCATCGTCGAACATCTCGTTGCCCGCGTCGTAGCCCCAACAGTTGTCAGTGGGGCTGGTACCCGTCTCGCCATCGTGGCAGTAGAAGTCGCCGCGCACGTAGTAGGGACCCGCGAGCGAGAGTGCGGGAATCAACAACAACGCGAGAACCAACAGCGGCCTGCGCAACATGACGACCTCCGATCGCGGCCGCCTCGAGGGAACAGCGTGGGCCGCTTCGGGCAGCTTACGACTGGCGGAAGGCGCCGCCAACGACGCTTGGCGACCCGGAATGGGAGTTGCGGAAGCGGGCGGGCGAAGAATTCGGCGGAGTACGCGTGCCGGATTCGTGGGGAATTCGGCCGCGATTAGTAGGACTAAACACGTTGACGCGAAAAGTCCTTGCGCCATACCGCCCTACCCCTGAAAATTTAAGGTCTCGTAATGTCTCTTCAACCCCTTAGAAGCAATCCACCTAATCCCGTTCTTCCTTCCCCAGTCAGTATCCGCTCTTCATCCCTCACCCCCCGGGCTCTCTTGCCCTC
This sequence comes from Candidatus Eiseniibacteriota bacterium, assembly GCA_043720995.1. Lineage (GTDB taxonomy): Bacteria > Eisenbacteria > RBG-16-71-46 > RBG-16-71-46 > RBG-16-71-46 > JANLWK01. The sequence continues at coordinate 16 of JAYSRO010000331.1, read as the reverse complement.
CGGAGGTTTTGTGAAG
>JAYSRO010000330.1:0-2605 GCA_043720995.1 Candidatus Eiseniibacteriota bacterium | reverse complement strand
CGTACTTCTCCATCATCGCGAGCGGGTCGGGCGAGTTGCCGAGCGACTTGCTCATTTTCCGGCCCTGCGCGTCGCGCACGATGCTGGTGAAATAGATGTGCGCGAATGGCGCCTCGCCCATGAAGTGGTAGCCGGCCATGACCATGCGTGCGACCCAGAAGAAGATGATGTCGCTGCCGGTGACCATGAGGCTGTTGGGGTAGTAGCGCGCCAGGTCAGTGGTCTGGTTCGGCCAGCCCAATGTGGCGAACGGCCACAGCCACGAGCTGAACCATGTGTCGAGGACGTCTTCGTCCTGCACCCAGCCGTCACCGTCCGGGCGATCGATCGAAACGATCATTTCATCGCCGCGGTACCACACCGGGATGCGATGCCCCCACCACAGCTGCCGCGAGATGCACCAGTCGCGAATGTTCTCGAGCCAGTGGAGATAGACCTTCTTCCACCGCGCTGGGAACATCTTCACTTTGCCCTTCTTCGCCGCTTCGATCGCCTGGGCCGCCAGTGGCGCCATCTTCACGAACCACTGCCAGCTCAGGTACGGCTCGATGACCGTGTTGCAGCGCGAGCAGTGCCCGACGTTGTGCCGGTGCGGCTCGACCTTCTCGAGGTAGCCGGCATCCTGGAGCGCGGCCACGATGCGCGTGCGCGCCTCGAAGCGGTCGAGCCCGCGGAAGTCGCCGGCCGCGTCGTTCATCTTGCCGTCCTCGTCCATGACCACGATCTCGGGCAAGCCATGGCGGCGACCGGTCTGGAAGTCGTTCGGATCATGCGCCGGAGTCACCTTCACCGCGCCGGTGCCGAACTTGGGATCGACCATGTCGTCCGCAACGATGGGGATCTCGCGGCGCACCAAGGGCAGCACGGCGAACTGACCGACCAGCCCCGTGTAACGCGGGTCTTTCGGACTCACGGCCACGCCGGTGTCGCCCAACATGGTCTCGGGTCGCGTCGTGGCCACGGTCAGGTGGCCTTCGCGATCCTTCAGCGGATACTTGATGTGCCACAGGTGGCCGGCGGTTTCGACCATGTCGACTTCTTCGTCCGACAGCGCCGTGCGGCAGCGCGGGCACCAGTTGACGATGTAGCGACCGCGATAGATGAGCCCTTCGTCATAGAGCTTCTTGAAGACATGCAGGACCGCATGCGAGTACTGCTCGTCGAGCGTGAAGCGCTCGCGCGTCCAGTCGGGTGTGGTGCCGAGCCGGCGCTCCTGTTGGAAGATCAGGCCGCCGTACTGCTCCTTCCACTCCCACACCGTCTTCAGGAAGCCTTCGCGACCCAAGTCGTGGCGCGACTTCTTCTCGGCGCGCAGCTTCTTCTCGACCACGTTCTGCGTGGCGATGCCGGCGTGGTCCATGCCGGGGATGTAAAGCGTCTCGCGCCCTTCCATGCGCTGCCAGCGCACGATGGTGTCGCGGATCGACTCGCCCAGCACGTGCCCCATGGTGAGCGAACCCGTCACATTGGGCGGCGGGATGGCAATGACGAAGGGTGCTTTCGCACCGGTGCCCTTGGGCGCGGCAGCCAGGTCGGCGCGCGGCTGGAACACCCCGAGCTTCTCCCAGAACGCGTAGCGCTCCGGTTCGATGCGGCTCGGGTCGTAGGGCAGCGACAGCGCCTCGGGGTTGCCGGGACGCATAGGTGGCCTCCTTGGAGGGGTCGAACGCGAGGGCCCGGCGATTGCCGGGCCGCGGACCTCCCCGTATGGGAAATGAGGCAGGGACCGTAGCGTATGGGCGGAAACAGGGTCAACCGTGGCCGACCGGCCCGGCGCGTCCCCGGCGCGGTAACCGGGCTCGCCAGCATCCCTACACCGGCCCCGTGCGCCCCTCGACCTCAGCCAACACCGAACTCAGTTCTGTCACCACGGCATCGTTCCACTCGTGCCCGCCCGAGAATACCAGCGTGCGCACCTCGGCACCGGACTCACGCACGAGCTCGGCGTCGGTTTCGAGCCGGGCCGGTGTGTACCAGGCATCGCTCCCGCCGGTGAGCATGACCACATGCGGCCACGGCTGCACACCGCCGCTGCGCAATTCGGGCGGCGTGTCACCTCCCACCGCGAACAGCGCGTCGCACGTTCGTCTGCCCATGAGCGCGGCGCGATACGCCATCGCCACACCCTGCGAGAACCCCGCCACGACGATCGCTCGCGGTGGACCGAACTCGGACTCCAACTGGTCGAGCACGGTGGCCGAGTACGAGATGTTGTCGCCGATCGCCAGTTCGCGATCCTCGCGCGTCATCCAGTTGGCGACGACTTCTTCCGTTCGCGTATAGAAGGGATGCGGTGCCTGCACGGAAGCAACGAGCCAGAGAGCTCGAACGTCCGCACGCAGCAGTCCGGGAAGGAACACCGCTGCCGACTGCGCGTAGCCGTGGAAACCCACCAGCCAGCACGCTGCAGCGCTCGTGCGCGGCGGACGGACGAGGTAACGGCCGTGGACGGTGGCGGGTGCATGGCGGAGCAGCGGTTCGATCGTCGGATCGGTCATGGCGTGCGGAGCCCTCTCGTGAACCCCGCCAGCATAGCGTTTCGAGCGCCACCGCGCGGAACGGACCAGAGGGCGAGCAACAGAACCCCGGCACCGCACATGGAGAC
>JAYSRO010000329.1:0-5225 GCA_043720995.1 Candidatus Eiseniibacteriota bacterium | reverse complement strand
TCGATGCCGGCCGCTTCATGTACGACGTGGCCAAGTGGCAGAGCGTGATTCGCGCGCGCTCGGCGATCACGACGAGCAATGGTGTCTTGCGCAGCCTGGGCCGGTTCCGCTCCAACCCAGGCATCTACTCGACGCTGCCCCCGTCGTTTGATCCGCGCACCGTTGCGACCGACCCGGTGCCGCCCTTGCGTACCTCGCCCTTCTTCTACCCGGTGACCATCGCGACGGAGTACATCAACGCAGACAATGTCGTGATGGAGCCGGTGTCGGGTGAACCCAACGACTTCAAGATCGACATTTTCAATGATGCTGCACCCGCACCGTTGTTGCGTTGGCCGTCCTCGGATTCGTTGAACACCGTGGTGAGCCAGAGCACTGTCTCCACGATCCCATCGAGCAAGGCGGCGTTCAAGGCATTGCGCATCACCACGCAGGGCGGAGGAGCCTCGACGGGCGACTTCGTTACCCGCGACTTGGGGCTTGCGAACTTGCGCGATTTCTCAGGCATGCTATCGGTCAAGCTGGCCATCAAGCAGGACCAGCCGGTGCCGGCAGTGCGCTGGCGTGTACGCGCGGTCGACGCTGAGAACAATTCCATGAGCGCCCCTATCACTCCGGGGACGATCGGGCAATGGGGCGATCTCGCGGTGCCGCAATCGGATTTCAGCATCGATGCGAGTTCGCGGTTGCAACCGAACCTCTTGCGCATCCGCAAGGTCCAGCTCGTGCTCGAACGCGGGGATGCCCCGGGTGTCACCGAGTTCGACAACGTGGAAGTGGTGACGCTGCAGGAAGGCCCCGTGCTGGATTCGTTGTTTGCGACTCGCACGGTCTTCAATGCACCGCCCGATGCGCCGATCAACACCACGATGACGGTCTACCATGGCCACGACTTCCCCCGCCCCTTCATCTTCTCGGGCTTCGCTCCATGGAATTTCCGCAGGAGTCAGTGCCAGGCGCTATTCGACTTCGTGCTCCAGAAGATGTGGGGCCTGGACAAGAGCGTGGTCACGAGCAGCTTCATCGCAACGCGTCCCGCGATGCTCGCCCCGGCGCATTCGCTGACCCATGGGTCTGCCCGTTCGGGACCGGGCGTCCGCGGCGCCGATCCGGTACGCGGTTCGGCCGCTCCCGGTGGGGGTGTGCGCCAGTCCACCAACCCGGGCGTTCGCTCGCCCCGAAACGGAAATCCATGAGCGATATCAGTCAGCGCGGGCCTCGTTCCGGGGCCCGCGTGGCCTTCGGACTGTCCTTGATTCTGTTCGTGCTGTCGGCACATCGTCCGGCCTCGGCGCAGAATTCGACGCCGTGTGACTTCACCGGACCGGCGGCCACATTCCCGCGAATTCCCATGTGCGCGTTCGCAGGAGCCTACCGGGACAGCTCGTTGCTCGACCCGCGGAAGTGTGTCGGCGCGTACACGGGCCCCTTGCCGGACAGTGTCGAGGAGCGTGGGCGCACGGTGACGGTGCGCTTCCGGCGTGACCGGCGCATCGAGGCGCGGACGGACTTCGGCGGCTACCGTCTGTATCGTGTCACCAACTACACGGGACCTGCGGACACCAGCAAGATGATGCTCATCCGCCGTTTCTCACGTCAGACCGGTGACGAGCGGACCTGGAATTTCTCGGTGGTCGATACCTCGTCTTTGCAGTTCAAGTGCCGCAATGCCGTCGTCAACGATAGCGTGGTGACCTTCGTCGATCCCGATTCGAATGGTGCCTTTGTGCGTGTCTGCCGGCGACGGGATCCCCAGAACGATCCCAACGGGCGCTGCCTGTCGATCGGCGATTCGACGCTCGTCCTGCGCGCGCCGCCTGGACCGCATGATGGTTTCAGGACCTGGTACAGCATCACCTACGAGGGTAAGAACCGCGGGCTCGATGGCGAATACGCTGACCTGTTCGTGCCGGATCTGGCGAATTGCGCCACACCGTCCAACCCCTCGGGCTGCCCGAACCTGAACAACAAGTTGCTCAACATGATTTCCGAGCCAATTGAGCCCACCGCGGGGCCGACCGCGAATCTCGAGCGGATCAGCGTCGTCCCCAACCCGTTCAGGGCGAGTGCTGCGTGGGATGGTCCTGGCGGCAGCGAGGTGCATTTCCTCAACCTGCCGCAGGACGCCAGGATCCGTGTCTACACGGTGGCGGGCGATCTCGTCGCGGACTTCCGGCACAATGATCCCGTCCGCGACTTCGCGCGCTGGGACCTCAAGAACCCTGCGGGTCGCGACATCGTGTCAGGGATCTACATGTACCGGGTCGAGGCGGGTACGTTCAGTTTCCAGAACCGCTTCATCGTGATCCGTTAGCCAAAGGGCAATTCATGAACCGCGGGGCCATGGGGAGTTCGGTGCCAACCGGCCCAGTGACGCGACTACGCATGGAAGTGGAAGTCTGGCGGGGCTCCATCGCGGAGTCCCGCCATCGCATTCAGGCGGTGGTCACGGATGCGGCGGGGACGCTGCTCGCCTCGACCGAACTGCCCGGGCTGGTCACCAGCTTTCGCTCCGCCGCCAAGCCCTTCCAGCTGCTGCCACTGATCGAGCGGGGCGCCGACCAGCGCCTGGGGCTCACCGAAGAGCACCTTGCCATCATGGCGGCATCGCACACCGGGTCTCCCCGGCATGTAGAGCTGGTGCGGGACCTGCTGGGGCGGCTCGGATTGGGTGTAAATGCCCTCGCTTGCGGCACCCACGACCCGCTCGATCCGGCATCCCTGAAATACGTTCAAAGTCACCCGGAAGCGCGCACGGCGCTGTACAATAATTGCTCCGGAAAACACGCCGGGATGTTGGCGCAGTGCCTTGCGGAAGGCTGGCCGGTCGAGGGCTACGAACGCCCTGACCACCCGCTGCAGCAGCGCGTGCGTGAAACGGTCGCCGCCTTGTGCGGCGTCGCTGCGGAGACTTTGCTCGTGGGGATCGATGGCTGCAACGTTCCGGTGTTCGGCGCTCCACTGCACGCGATGGCGCGGTCCTATGCACGTTTCGCGGCGGCGAGTGCCGCAGGTGATGCGCGCGAGGTGGCGCTCGAGCGGATCCGGCGCGCCATGATGCGCTACCCGGCGATCACCGGTGGGGCGGAACGGTTCAGCACGCACCTGATGGATGCTGCGGGGGGCACGCTCGTGTCCAAGGGCGGAGCCGAGGGACTCGAGTGTATCGGTGTTCCTTCCCGCGGTCTGGGAATCGTCGTGAAATGTGAAGATGGCCGCACGCGCGGTGTCGCTCCTGCGGTGGTGGCGTTGCTCCAGCATCTTGAACTGTTGTCGGGCGAGCAGGCGGCAGCGCTCGAGCCGTGGGCTCGGCCCGCGGTGCGCAATGCCGTGGATAAAGTGGTGGGTGAAATGCGGGTGCGTTTCGATGCGCTCGCAAGTGTCGTTTCCTGAACGCGACTCCTCTGAAATCCGGCGCGCATGTGGCGTCGCGAACCATTCGTTTGGCCTTGAGAACAGGGTGACCTCCATGAATCGCAACCGCATTCTTAGCGCCGCGCTGGGCCTGCTCGTGCTTGGTATCGCTGCTCTTCCCGCCGCCGCGGCACTCTCGCCGGGTGTGGCGCGCAAGCTCGACTCGCGGCTCATGTCGCAGAGCATCGCCTCACCCAACCAGGTCGTCTCGGCGTGGGTGAACTTCGCCGACAAGGGCGAGTCGAGTGCGCAGGACCTTGAGCACCGGCTTGCCGCCGCGGAACGCGCGCTGTCGCCGAAGAACAGGGCACGCCGCATCAAGGCCGGAGTCTCACCGCTCGTCGATGTCATGGACTTGGCCGTCTCGGAGGACTACCTGGGTGGCCTGCGCGCTGCCGGGTTCGAACCCTACGCCGTGTCGCGCTGGTTCAATCGCGCGGCAGTGCGAGTGCCGGCAAGTCAGCTTTCGCGCCTCGCGGAGTTCGGCTTTGTGTCGCGGCTGACCACGATCGAGAAGGCCATGGTGGCGCGCGACCCGGCGGAGGCCCAGGCCCCTTCGCTGACCGCCTCGCGGCAATCGCTGGCGCTGGGACTCAAGCCGGGCGAGTCGGCGACCGCCATCAACTATGGCAACTCGCTCGCACAGTTGACCCAGCTCAATCTGCCCGCCGTCCACGACTCGGGCTACATCGGACAGGGCGTGCTGATCTGCATGCTCGATGAGGGCTACTACCTGCAGTTGCTCCACGAGGCGACTTCGGTCATCAACATCCCGCCCGGCCACCGCCGTGACGTGGTCGACGGCGACACGGTCGTCACGGATGTACTGATCGGCGAACACCACGGGCTCCAGACGCTGTCGGCCGCCGGTGCCAACAAGCCCGGCTCGCTGGTGGGTTCTGGCTTTGGAGCCACGTTCGCGCTCGCCCGGACCGAGGTCTCCGCAACCGAGACGCCGGTCGAGATGTACAACTGGGGACTGGGTGCCGAATGGGCGGATAGCCTCGGTGCCGACATCATTTCGTCCTCGCTGGGGTATTTCACGTTCGGCTCGCCCTACACCAGCTACACCTACGCCGACATGAACGGCCACACCACCGAGGTCACACGCGCGGCCGAGATCGCCGCGGCCAAGGGCGTTCTGGTGGTCAACGCCGCGGGCAACGAGGGCAACACAGCGTGGCACTACATCATCGCGCCTGCCGATGCGAATGGGGACAGCGTGCTGAGCATCGGCGCGGTCACGAGCACGGGGATCTTGTCATCGTTCTCCTCGCGCGGCCCCACTTCGGATGGCCGCATCAAGCCGGACCTTTGCGCGCGCGGTAGCTCTGACGCGCTGGTGAGCTTCAATGGGCCCACGCTGTACACCACCGCGAGCGGCACCTCGTTCTCAACGCCGCTGACAGCCGGTCTGTGCGCCTGCATCATGAGTGCCCGCCCGAACTGGCGGCCGCAGACAGTGATCCAGGCGCTGCGCATGACCGCGTCGAAGGCGAACTCGCCCGACAGTAACTATGGTTACGGCATCATCAATGCCCTGGCGGCGCTCCAGTTGTCGCCGACGCTGTTGGGAATTCCGAACCCGGCGGCGCGTCCATTTGGGATCGCGCTGGTCGGTGCCAACCCGATCCGCTCGAATGCGGGCACGCGGGTCCGGTTCGGTCTGGGAGCGGACGCGGCGGTGTCTGCCGAGGCCGCCGTGCGCGTGGTGGATGTGACCGGCCGCACCGTGCGTGCGTTGTGGTCGGGTTCGTTGTCGCGCGGAGGCGCGATCGAGACTGCGTGGGATGGCCGCGATCATAGTGGCC
>JAYSRO010000328.1:0-5244 GCA_043720995.1 Candidatus Eiseniibacteriota bacterium | reverse complement strand
CGGCGCTCATGACCCAGGCGCCGGCGGGCTTTCCCGATCGGCTGCTCGCCGTGAACGCACTGATCGCTCGTCGCGATCCGGGCCTTCGATCGCTGGCGTTGTTGTCGCCCCGCGAGGACCTCGCGCCCCTTTGGCGCGCAACGCTCGGCCTGCTCGAGGCGCGTGGCGTTCGCGTTGAGATCGCTTCGCTACCGCCCGCCGCAGCGCGAGGCGATCTCGCGGCGGCGCGTGCTCCCGGCTTCGCGCCAGGAGGCGACGGTAGCCTGCGCCTGTTGCGGCCCGTAGGCGTCCTCGCAGCGGCGGAAGAGGTGGCGGCGTGGTTGGCCTCGCGGCCGGCTTCCGGCATCACGCTGGTGATCGGCGGCGACCCTGCGCTGGACGCTGCGCTCCGTCGCCACGGACTTCCCACGACCGGCGCTGCGCCGTCAATGCAAGATGGAGCCCTGCTGCAGCTATTGCCGCTCATGCTCGAACTCGCGTGGACGCCCCAAGATCCTCAACGGGCGCTTGAGTTGCTCTCGCTTCCGGCAAGCCCGTTGCCCCGCGGCATTCGCTACCGGCTCATCGAGGCTCTCAATCAATGGCCGGCGGTGGACAGCGACGCGTGGCGCACAGCATTGGCCGCGGGGCTCGCGGAACTCGAGCCCGCGCGTCGCGAGGTGATTCGCGCACGCCTCGATGTGATGTGGTCGTCCGGCGCGTCGCATGGTGACGCGTGTTCGGTGGGCGACATCCAACGCCGGGTGGAGATGCTGCGCGGTTGGGCCCACGGGCGCATTGCACTCGATCCCACGGACGTTGCGGATTGGCGCGTGGCGGCCACCCAGTGCGGCACGTTGCTGGATTTGTTGGATCGCTCCAGCATGGCTGAGATCTCGGCCGCGCAACTGCGACGGTTCGTGGACGAAGCCGCGCGTGATTCAACCCTGCCGCCCGCATGGCCGGCCGAAGCCGGACTGCGCGTGGTGGGTGAGCCCGGCGGCGTTGCCGGCCCGGCAGAGCGCATCGTGTGGTGGAATTTCGACGAGGCATCGGTGCCCGGCGTCACGCGGCTGCCGCTATCGACGGCGGAGCGATCGGAGCTGGCGGCACACGGCTGTGGGTTGCCCGATCCGGGCCGCGAGGCGGCCGCACTCGCCCGACGTTGGCGGCGGCCACTCGAACAGGCCGTCGACGAGTTGTTGCTCGTGTGCCCGGAGCGCGATTCGCTCGGTAGCGAACGGTATCCACACCCGCTGTGGGACGATCTGCTCGCGCGCGTGGCGTCGCCCGCGGCCCGTCGCAGTGCGCACGCCGTGCTTCGCGCTACGACGCTCGCCGATGCGATCCCGACGTCACGCCGAAGGCTCTACACGGTCCAGACGCTACCCACGCCGCGACACACATGGGTTATCGGACCGAACACGTTGGCGAGACGCGCGCAGGAATCACCGAGCAGCGTGGAGTCCCTATTGGGTTGTTCGTTCAAATGGGCGCTGACCTATGGCGGCAAGCTGCGTGGCATGGCCTCGCTGTCGCTTCCCGGCCCCGACGACTCGCGACTGCTGGGCAATCTGTTTCACTTCCTGCTCGAGCGGCTGCTCGAAGTGCCGGGTCTGACTGCCGTGCGGGCCGAGCATGAGGCGATCGCGCTGTTCGATCGTGAAGGCCCGCGGCTGGCGGCCCCGTTGTTCTTGCCTGGTGCGGAGGCGAATCGCACTGCCGTGCGCCGCGCTGCGGGTCTGGCCGCGCGCGAATTGTTCCAGCTGATGGAATCCGCGGGGGTGCGATTGCTCGCTTCCGAGCAGGACGTTTCAAGCCCCGCCCTCGGTACGGAGTTCGGTGGCCGTCCCGACATCGTGCTCGGCGATCCCCTGCGCATCGTCGATATGAAGTGGGGCGGTGGGAGCTGGCGGCTCAAGCAGCTTGCGAACGGTACGGCGACACAGCTCGCGGCGTATAGCTATTTGCTGCGCAACGGCCGCGAGCAAGCGTTCCCGCCTGTGGCCTACTTCATCTTGAGCGAGCAACGTGTGCTGACTACCGCCCCGGCATCCTTCCCGGGGGCCGAGTCCGTGACGGGTCCCGACCCCGGTGAGACCTGGGGACTGCTTGAATCCTCGCATGCCGATCACTGGCAGCAGGTGCAGAACGGCCGGCTGCGTGCGAGCGGGCTGCCTGACGAAGACGGCAACGCCCCGCCCACAGCAACGAAGGTGATGGAGGGGCGTCTGGTTCTGGAGCCCCCTTGCCGGTGGTGTGACTTCGGCGGGCTGTGCGGGCGCGATCTCGAGGGGGGCGCATGAATCCCATCCTGATCCTGTCGGCGAGTGCGGGCAGCGGAAAGACGTACCGCCTCGTCCAGATCCTCGAGCAGGAGATCGCCGCAGGGCGTGTGCGGCCCGAGGCTGTGCTTGCCACCACATTCACGGTGAAGGCCGCCGCCGAACTGCGTGAGCGCGTGCGCGCGCGGCTGCTCGAACAAGGCCAGACCGAGGCGGCGCTGAGACTCGGAGCGGCGCGTATCGGCAATGTGCACTCGGTGTGCGGCCGGCTGGTGTCGGACTTTGCGTTCGACCTAGGACTCTCGCCCGAACCCCGTGTGCTCGACACCGCGGCGGCCGCCCGTGCCTTCGACCGCGCACTGTCGACGATCGTTCTCGGCAGTGACCGTCGCGACGGTCAAGCCGGCGAGGAGCCTGACGTCGATGCGGCGCCCTCACTGGGCTCCAGCACCGGCGCGGCGCTGGCGGAGTTGCGCGAGCGTTGGAAGACGCTCGAATGGCTCGACGCCGTACGCGATATCGTTGCGCGCGCGCGCTTGAACCGCATCGACCGTGAGGCATTCCCTGACTGCGCGCGTCGGAGTGCCGAGGCGTTGTTCGAGTTCTTGCCCCCGCCTGCGCGCGATGGCGCGAAGCTTGAGAGCGATCTTGCAGTGGCGTTGCGCACCTTTCTCGGTGGGGTGGGCGGCGACGCCACGCAGGCCACCAAGGACGCGGTGCAGGCCGCAGCCCAATCCTTGGCGCGGCTCGACGCCGGGCGCCCGCTGATGTGGTGGGACTGGGCGCGTCTCACCACGAAAGAGCCCGGTGCCCGCTCGCGCACGATCTACGAGCCCGTCAGGGCCGCGGCCGCAGAGCACGCCCGCCACCCGCTACTGCGCAAGGACATCCAACGCGTCATCGAACTCGTTTTCGAAGTGGCCGCTCAGGCGCTGGACGCCTACGAGTCCTACAAGCGCGCGTGGGGGCTGATCGACTTCGTCGACCAGGAGGTCAAGGCGCTCGAGTTGTTGCGCATGGCGCACGTGCGCGAACAGTTGAGCGATCAACTGGACCTGGTACTGGTGGACGAGTTTCAGGACACCAGCCCGCTCCAGCTCGAGTTGTTCCTCGCATTTGCGAGCCTGGCGAAGCGCAGTGTCTGGGTCGGTGACCAGAAGCAGGCGATTTTTGGGTTTCGCGATACCGATCCGGCGCTGATGGACTCGGCGATCGCGGGCATCCATTCGCGCTGGGGCGACGCGGGATTCGAGATGCTCAACCGCTCGTGGCGCAGCCGGCCGGGCCTCGTTGAGTTGTCGTCGCAGGTGTTCGCCGCCGCCTTCGAAGCGCATGGCATTCCGCGCGGTCGCGTGCTGCTCGAAGCGGAGCGCAAGGAGCCCCTACCCTCGCTCGGTCCCGTCGTGGAACGTTGGAGCCTTCAGTCGAAGAACCAGGGGGATGACGCCGCCGCCCTCGCCACCGCAGTTCGCGCGTTTCTCGAGGATCCCGCGGCGCGCGTCGAGGACGTGGTCGAGCGGGTCCCGCGCGTTCCACGCCCCAGCGATATCGCCGTGCTCTGCCAGACCGGGGCCGTCGCGAGCCTGGTGGCGGACGCATTGCAGAGCGCCGGGATTGCCGCGGTGCTGCCGCGAAGCGGCCTGCTCGCGACGGCCGAGGCCCGGGCGATGCTCGCCGGGCTCAGGTTGTGGGTCGACCCGCGTGAATCGCTTGCCGCCGCCGAGTTGGGGCGCTTGCTCGAACACCCCGCGGATGCCGACGCGTGGCTCGCAAAGATTCTTGCTACCCCCGGCGCCGCGTTCTATGAGCTGCCCGGGGTGTCGCGCATCGTGTCGGCCGCTACCACCCGCCCCACCGCGGGTCCGATCGAAGCCTTCGATGCCGTGCTCGATTCGCTTGCTACAGCCGAACTTTGCCTGCGCTGGGGTAACGCCGAGCAGCGGCTCGCGAATCTCGAGCAGTTGCGCGCAGCCACGGGTACCTACGTCGAAGTCTGCGAATCCGAGCGAGTGGGCTGCACCGTAGCCGGCCTCGTCACCCACCTGCGCGATCTGGCGGACGCAGGAGAGGACGAACAGGCCGTGTTGAGCGGCGGGAATGCCGTGAGCGTGATCACCTACCACGCCGCCAAGGGGCTCGAGTGGCCCGTGACCGTGCTCTACCAACTCGATCGAATTCAGGATGCCTCGGCATGGGGAGTGCGCGTGGTCAGCGATCGCGCGGAGTTCGACTTCGACGCGCCGCTCGCCGGACGATGGATCCGCTACTGGCCCGACCCCTTCGCACCCCAGAGCAGGACGCCCTTTCACCTCGCGTTGGCCGAGGGTGAAGCGAACCAGCGGGTGGTACGCGAAGACCGTCGCGAACGGCTGCGATTGATCTACGTGGGTTGGACGCGCGCCCGTGATCGGCTCGTACTTGCCGCGCGACCCGGTAAGCTGATGGGGGGGTTGTTGTCGCTGCTTGCGGACGCGGAGGGCCGCGCGTTGATCGACGAGGGTGTGCCGACTACGACGTGGGCCGGGCAAGCGGTCGAGGTGCGCGAGCGGGAAGCAGCACCAGGGGCGGGCGTGAGCGTGGAGGTGGAAGCGGGCCGTGGCTACCTGGCCGATGGGCCGCGGTCGCATCCGGCAGCACGGGTTGAGCCCTCACGCATCGCCGGTAGCGGAACTGCGGGGCTCGCAACGGAGATCGGCTTGGCCGTCGCGGTTGCGGGCAAGCCGGATTGGGCGGCGCTGGGCAGCGCGTGCCATGCGTTCTTCGCCGCCGATCGTGGGGAGCTGCGTCAGGAAGAGAGGCTGGAGATTGCCCGGGCCGTGCTCGAGCGCTGGGAGGTACACGGAACGCTGCGGCCGGAGGCGCTCGCTGCTTCGGGGAGCGCGTTGAGCGCATGGGTGGCCGCCCGATGGCCAGGTGCGCGTTGGCATCGCGAGTGGCCCTTGCGGCGGCGGCTGGATGACGGCTCGGAACTTGTCGGATC
>JAYSRO010000327.1:0-2620 GCA_043720995.1 Candidatus Eiseniibacteriota bacterium | reverse complement strand
GCCCTCCGCGGCTCTGCAGGATCAGTTCGTTCAACTGCGGGCCGCTCTGGTGCCACAGCACGGTGAGCGCGCCGGAAGAGTCGAGTGTCGCGGCATATGAAGTTGCGCCCTCGCTGTCATCGGCCAGCGGTTGAATCGCTCGAATCCCCGAGTCGGGGTGGAAGGTGGCGAACCAGACCTTCCCGGTCGGCCGGCGATCCTGCCACAACAGGTAGCAATGTCCATCCGCCGCGGCGAGGATCGTGGGGTTCTCGGGGCGCAACGCGCTGGCGATCACCGTGACCGGTTGGCCGACCGGCCAGGCGTAGTGGAAGCGCTCGAACTTGAGCTGCAACGAATCCCTACTCTGGTACTGGAACACCATGTACATGCCGCCGCGGGCATCGGCGGCGAGCGAGGGGGTGCGGCAACTGCCGCTGAGCGACACCAGCATGCGCTCGTCCGACCAGTGGTTGAGAATGCGCGAGCGGAAGTACAGCTCGTTGCGGCCGTGCCGCGTGTCGCTCCACACCACGCCGAGGTCGCCGTTGGGCAGCATCGCCAGCGAGGGATCGAGGGCCGCCCCCGTCGACTGGCTCAGCTGCAGCGGGTGAGTCCAGTCGGTGCTGCTGCGGAACACGATCTGGGCGCGGCCGTTGACGTACTCGCTCATCACGATCGATTCCTCTCCGCTGACGTGCCGCGCGGCGACGCGAGCCGGCGTGCGGAAGGAGATCGGGGCGAAGCTCGCGCCGGTGTAGTCGATGGCTGGCTGCCAACCCTGTGGCCGCACGCGCACCCTGAGCCGCGTGTTGAGGCCCTCGGCCGTGATGTCTTCGAGGGCGACATTGGTGAGCAATCCACTGAAGGTACGCAGCGATGGCACGGTCGAGTCATCGAGCCGGCGCACGTTCAGGCTGCCCGGCAGGGGATCACTCGCATCGCCGCGGTTGCGCCCGGACCACAGGTCGCCATCGCCGTCGCCTTCGACCAACTGCAGGCCCGGTTGCTCATTGGCATTGATACGGTTGTTCTCGAGCCAGTAGCCGATGATCGATTCGTCCAAGTGGTAGACGATCAGCCCTTCGCCGGGGAGGTTGCGGTCGTAGTCGATGCGGCGGCGGTTCTCGACCAGGAAGTGCTCGGGCGAGTTGCCGCCCTCGAACCAGACATCGAGCACGTCCGGCGTGGTGGCCATGGGCGCCAGCACCAGCGTCGTGTCGCGCTGCGGCCGCACCAGGCGGTCCCAGCCGAAGAAGTGCATGGGCCATGCGCCCGGGTGGACCGGGTACTCGGGCGAGTGGCCATCTCCGCCATAGGCGCCGCTCGACATCAACGACCAGTTGCCCGGGCCCGTGTTGCGCGAGTCGGCCACGTTATAGAGATCGGGCAGGCCCAGCGTGTGGCCGAACTCATGCGCATACACCCCGATCTCGGATAACTGCCCGGGGTGGAACAGCGACAACTCGGGCAGCACGGTGAAGCGGTCGACCAGCACTTGCCGCGTGAGCGTGCCCGGCATGATGGTGCTGGTCGGGTAGGCGCTGGACCCGCTCCACGTCAGCGTCATGCGCGAGGTGACCGACCACAGCTTGTTGCGGTCGCCGCCCTCGCCGCCGACCCCGGCGTGCACGACCCACAGCATGTCGACGTAGCCATCGAAGTTCGAGTCGTAGTCCAGCCAGTTCACCGCAGCCTCGCCCTGCCGCAAAGCATCCTGCATCAGGCCAAAGTCGTTGCGCGGGGTGCCAGTTGCCGTGAAGCCGCCATTGTTGGCGGCGTAGTAGGCGTGGGTCTGCGGCAACCTCACCGTCGCCACCACCCGTCCGCTCAAGCGGACCCTGCCGCCCGAGGCCCAACGCCAGTACTCGGCGACCGAGCCGGTCGGGATCGCGTGCGTGGTGTCGAACATCAGCCGCTCAAACTGCGCCGGAGTGTAGCGAAGCGTGTCGTCGGCAAAGCTCACGAGCATCACCGGGATGCGCCAGGAGTTCGAGCCCTGGGTGCGCAGGCCGGCGGGGGCGGGCGGGTCGAGCTTGAACAGACCCTGTTGGACCGCTTGCACCAGCCCGGGAGGTGCCACCCCTGACAGCGGGGGCATCGTGGCCGACGCGGGGGAGGCGAGCAGCCCCAGGCACAGCAGCCCCGCGCAGCGGAGAATCGTGTTGCGGTATCGGCGAATCGAGTGGGTCATGCCCGTGAGTTACCCCGGTGTCGCACACTGCGCCCGGCCGGGCGCTGTCCAATCTAGCACCCCTCAAGCCTGCTGCGCCTAGGGATTATTACGACCGCGGTCCGCGCACCCAGCCGATGGCCGCCGCGTGCCGTCGGATTCGCAGTGTGCTAGCGTGCCCCCGATCGTGAATCAGCGCCTACCGTTGACGCCCGTCGCCCCGCGCCTCGCACTGCTGAGGGGCCTGTGTTTGCTCGTTGCGCTCCTCGCCTCGGGGTTGGCCCTGCCCACGGCCTGCGCGGCGCTCGACCTGCCCTCGATGCGCTCCGATGGCGCCCCCAGCTTCGACGCGGATGTGGCCGTCGCCGTGGACCCGGACGGCACGCCCGGTCTGGCCGTCAGCGTGACGCTCGCCTACCCGGACCTCCAGTGGCTCAAGACCCCGGACGGCTTTGCCGCGCGCTTTGA
>JAYSRO010000326.1:0-12511 GCA_043720995.1 Candidatus Eiseniibacteriota bacterium | reverse complement strand
TGCGCGCTCCACCGTTCACCATTCGTTTAGCTCACGCTGATATCGTTGCGTTCCACGCGGCTTCGGGGCCGATCATGAATGTCAGGAGGGGCGCATGGCCGGCATTCGAAACGCATTCGTATCGTTGGGTATCGCGATGGCGGTCATGGCAGGCCCCGCCGCGGGCAGGCCGTTGCCTGTTGCAGCCCCGCCAGCCGAAAGCTGCCAGCATGTCGCCCGCGCACTCCGCGAGCGCCTCGAGGCAGTGACCGAAGCGGTGATCGACGGCCGCGTCGCGGCCGTGCCGCTGGCGTCGCGTCGCGTCTCGCGATGGTGGGCGACACACCGGCAGGCGGTGCCCAACGCCGCAGACGCCGACTCCTCCCTGCGCGAACTCGTGGCGGGTGCGCAGGCACACCAGCCGCTTGTCGCTGCGCGAGCGGCAGTGGAGGCCTCGGTGATCTCCCTTCGCTGGTGCGAGGCGACGCCCGCGACGGCGCTCGCGACTCAAGAGCAGTTGATGCTCGTGGACCTCGTGGGTATGAGCGGCTGGCTGCGCGCTCGCGGCGCTCAACTGGAGTGGCCCGCCGGGGTGCAGGAAGTCACCGACCGCCTGTCGGCGGCGCTTGTCGCCCGCAAGCACGCGGCGCTCGCGACACGACTGCGAAATGCGGTCGCCGCCACGCTGGCCGCTCCCATGAGCACGACTGGGGATCGGACGGCGGCGATCCACCTGCTGGACCTGGTTGACGTGATCGAGAAGGTACTGCCCTGAGCCATCAGGACTGGCCCGGTGTCCTGGGACCGGCGGCGATCCGGTGGGCGCGGGTCGTGGCATTCGGCTTGGCGGCCATGCTGTTCATACCGCCGCATCCGCTGGGCGCCAGGGAAGAGGTGACTGCCGTGGCCGCCGACTCATTGACTGTCGCCCAGTGCGTGGACCTCGCGCGCAGCCATGCGCCCGCCGTGCTCGCGGCGGAATTCGACCGGGCTTCGGCGCTCGCGGATTCGACGTCGATGTCGATGAACGCGCGCCCCGGCTTGTCGCTGCTCGCCGGCGCCATGGTCGCACCCAAAGGCTTCTACGATCCAACGGTCACGAACCTGGGCGACTATCAGCTGAAGCTCGCGATGGCGTGGACCGCGGCGGACGGGGGCTCACGCGCACGGGCACGCGAGCGCAGCGCCTGGGGCGCGGCCGCGGCGCGGACGCGCGCGATGCTGGTGACGCGAGATGCAGGGGCCGTGGCAGCGGAGCTCGCGCTCAAGCGGTGGCGCGCGCAGCAGGAGATCGCGCTGCAGCAGCAGGGCATCGAATGGCTCGAGCGGCTCGGGAGTCTCGTGGGTGCGGGCGTGACCTCGGGCATGCGGGGCCCGTCGGATTCGATTCGCGTCGCGTTGGAACGTGACGCCGTCGCCGCCGCGCTCGATGCGGCGAAGCTCGAGGCGCAGACCACGGGCTTCGAACTGGCGGACCTGATCGGCCGCGACCTCGATGCGCCGCTGGCCATCCGTGAGCCCGGCGAGGCGCACGGTCGCGGTCCAGCACCCTCCGACTCTTCAGCGCTGATGGCGAGCATCGGCTTCCAGCCCGAGCTGACGCTGGCGCGCGCCGACGAAATGCTGGGGCGGCTGGATGTGCAGGAGGCCAGGCGGCGCAACGCGCCGGCGGTTCAAGTGGTGGTGGATGCGGGGCTCGCCGGAGCGGACCTCACGCGCAGGGTGCCGCTGGACCTGCAGGCCGAGCATCCCAACGCGGGCCTCGGGGACAGGTTGCGTCGCGATCTCGGCGCCTCGGCTGCCGTACAATTCCAATTGCCCTTGCTCGATCGCGCCGCACCCGCAGCCGTGAGCGCCCGCGAGTCGGCTCTGCGTGCGGCCCAATTGCGCAGCGCTGCCGAACGGGGCGCCCAGCGCCGTCGCGCTGCCACCTTGCTTGCGCAGTGGCGCGGCGCATGGCGCCAACTCGATGCCGCGGAGCGCACGCATGGCCGCGCCGAGCGCAGCCTGCTCAAGGTTCGCAGTCTCTACACGGCGGGTGCGACGCCGTTGCTCGACTTGCTCGACGCATGGCGCGTCGTCACGGATGCGCGCGAGCGCTGGGTCTCGGCGCAACAGGAGAACGCAATGGCGCAGTGGATGGTGGAGGACCGGCGGTGAGCCCGCGCACTCAGACGGTGATCCGGATGGCGTGCGTCGCGGTGCTGGCTGGGACGCTTGCGGGCTGCGGGCGCAACGCTGACGAGACGTCCGGTGAGGCCGCCGCCACGACGGTCGTGAGTGTTCGCGTGGCACCCGTGCAAGCGTTGTCGGTGCCGAGCGTGGTCACCGCACAGGGACAGTGGCGCGCGGCCGTCGAAGTCGCCGTCACCGCGCCGTTCGCGGCGATCGTCGAATCACTCTCGCCGCGCGTGGGGGACCACGTGCGCAAGGGCGATACGATCGCGCAACTGGTGACGCGCGAATCGCACGCCGCGCTGCGCGGCGCCGAGTTGATGCAGCACCAGGCCACGGACCCGGCGAGCGTCGCGGAAGCGGGCCGCGCGGTGGCCCAGGCGCGGCATGACCTCGTGCGCGTGCCGTTCGTCGCGATGGCCTCAGGCACCGTGATCCGGCGCACGGTGGATGCCGGCGCGGAAGTCGCCGAGGGCGCCGAGATGTTCGCGCTGGTGCCCGAGAACGGCTTGGTGTTCGAGGCGCACGTGGCACTCGCCGATGTGGGCCACGTCGCGACGGGCATGCACGCGACGATCGCCATGAGTGGCGCGCCCGAGCGCAAGGTGATCGTGCAGCGCCGGCTGCCGACCACAAGTGCGGCGGACCAGAGCGCGCTGGTCTGGTTGTCGCCCGCGGGAGCGGCACCTGTGGGCGTGCTCGACCAGTTCGGTACCGCCACGATCGAAGTCGGCGCACGCCGCCGCGTGCTCGCGGTGCCCGATTCCGCGCTGGTCGAGGACGACCTGACGGGCGAGGTGCGCGCGGCGCGTGTCGATGGCGGAGGGCGTGCGATCTGGACGACCTTGCGGTTGGGCGCTGCAGGCTCCGGCTGGCACGAGTTGATCGAGCCGATCTTGGCGCCCGGCACGCCGTTCATCATCGTGGGGCAGCACGGGCTCGCGGACAGCACTCGAGTGAAGCCGCAGTCATGACGCGATTCTTCGACGGCGTCTTCGCGCAGCGGCGGGCCATCGCCCTGGCGCTTGCAGGCGTCGTGGTGCTCGGAGGCCTGGCGGCGATCCAGCTGCCCTCGTCGATCCTGCCCGAGGTCACTTTTCCGCGCATCACCGTGATCGCCGACAGCGGAGAGCTGCCGAGCGATGCGATGTTGCGCACGGTGACGCGGCCGCTCGAGGAGTCGATCCGCCGCGTGCCGGGCGTGCTCGAAGTCCGCTCCACCACGAGTCGTGGCTCCGCCGAGCTCAACCTCGATTGCGAGTGGGGCTCGAACATGAACCTGACGCTGCAGCGCGTCCAGGCGCAGACCGAAGCCGTGCGCTCGCAATTGCCGAATGGCACGACACTCGATGCGCGGCTGATGAACCCGACGCTGTTCCCAGTGATCGGGTTCTCGCTGACTTCGGACACCGTGTCGCAGGTGCGGTTGCGCGACGCTGCGATGATGATCGTGCGGCCCGGGCTATCGCGGCTTCCCGGTGTCGCTGAAGTCGTGATCCAGGGCGGCCGCAGGCTTGAGGCGCGCGTCGAACTCGACCCCGCTGCCCTCCAGTCGCGGGGCCTCGATGCCGCGGGTGTGGCGGATGCCATCAGGAGCGCCTCGGTGCTGTCTTCGGTGGGACTGCTCGAGGCGAACTCGCAGCTGTACCTGGGGCTCGCCGATGGGCGGCCCGTCGATCTGGCGTCACTCGAGGCGCTGCCGATCGCCGTGGCCTCAGGGCCGCCCGTCGAGTTGGGCAAGCTCGGCCACATCAGCCTGGAGGAAGCGCCCGAGTTCCTGCGGCATCGCGCACGCTCACGCGATGCCGTGCTGGTCAACGTGCTGCGCCAGCCCTCGGCCAGTGCGATCCGCCTGTCGGATGAGACGCACCGCTGGTTTGTCGTAAACCAGGCTCGCCTGCCGCAAGGCGTTAAGGTCGAGACGTTTTACGACCAGTCCGATCTGGTGCGCGGCTCCGTCGGGAGCGTGCGCGACAGCCTGCTAGTCGGCGCGTTGCTCGCGATCTTCGTCATCATCCTGTTCCTGCGCAGTCTGCGGCTGGGGCTCGCCGGCGCGCTGGTATTGCCCGGTAGTATCGCGCTGACCCTCGTGTCGCTGAGCCTGCTGCACCAGTCGTTGAACATGATGACGCTGGGGGGCATCGCCGCCGCCGTGGGGCTGGTACTCGACGATGCGATCGTCGTGGTCGAACACCTCGCCACGCGTCTGGCCGGACCCGCACCCGCGTCTCGCTCGCGAGCCATGGCGGAGATCCTGCCGAGTCTGTGCGGTTCGAGCCTGTGCACGCTCGCCATGTTCCTGCCATTCGTCATGCTGGGTGGCGTGACCGGCGCGTTCTTCCGCGTGCTGTCGCTGGCGATGGCGCTGATGCTGACCGCGTCGTTGCTGCTGTGCATCTCGGTGGTGCCGCTGGTGTGCCCAGCACCGAAGCCCGGTGATGCCCCGGGCCAGTCGCCTGACGCAGCACCCCCGCGCTGGTTCGGCCGCGCGTTGGACTTCGCCACGTCGCATCGGTGGGTAGGGCTCTCCGCCGTGCTGGTGTGCGTCGGGCTCGCGCTGCCGCTGCAAGCCACGCTGGGCACCGGGTTCCTGCCCGAGATGGATGAGGGCGCGCTGATCATGGACTACAACACCCCGCCCGGGACTTCGTTGTCGGAGACGGATCGCATCCTGCGCGAAGTCGAGCAGCAGATCACGGCGACGCCCGAAGTCGAGTCATGGTCGCGCCGCACCGGTGACCAACTCGGGTTCTTCATCACCGAAGCCAACATGGGCGACTACGTGCTGCGGCTGAAGTCGAAACGTCATCGCAGCGCGGATGAAGTAGCGGACGATATTCGCCAGCGCATTGAGGCCTCGCAGCCGGCGTTGCAGGTCGAGTTCGGTCAACTCGTCGAGGACGTCATTGGCGATCTCACCTCGAACCCGCAACCGATCGAAGTGAGGATCTTCTGCGAGAATTTGGCATTGGCACAGGACAAGGCGCGGCAATGCGCCGCCCTGCTCGAGCGCATTCGCGGCGTCGTGGACGTGAAGAGCGGCGTGGTGATCAGCGGCCCGAACGTCACCATCGCCCCCGCGCCCGCCGCGGCGCGTGCGGGATTGGGTGCTGCGGAACTCGCCCGCGCCGTCGAGCCGGCGGTGGCGGGGGTGGAGGTGGGCGACATCGTGCGCGGGGCGCGGGCGTGGAGTGTGCGCGTCACTTTGCCACCCCCTCATGGGTTGAGTGGTGCGGCAGCACTGGCACAGCTGATGGTGCCCGTCGGGCCAGGTCTGCGCGCACGGCTCCGCGATGTCGCCACGCTGCGCACCGATCCCGGCGAGGCCGAGATCGCACGCGACAACCTGCGCACCATGGTGCCTGTTACCGCGCGCCTGAGCGGCCGCGATCTGGGCTCGGCGATGGCCGAGCTCCAGCGGCGCCTCGTGCACGAGCTGCCGCTGCCACCCGAGGTGACGGTGCAGTATGGCGGTCTGTTCGCCGAGCAACAGTCGTCGTTCCGGGGGCTGGTCGCGGTGCTCGTGGGCGTCACGTTGCTCGTCGCCTTGATCCTGCTGGTGGCATTCCAGTCGTGGGGGCAACTCGCGGCCGTCATGCTGGTGGTTGCCTCCTCGCTGCTCGGCGTATTTGCGGCGCTGCATCTGGGAGGCGCGACCTTCAATATCTCGAGCTTCGTCGGCGCCATCATGACGGTGGGCATCGTGTCCGAGAACGCCTATTTCCTCGTCGCCCAGTTCCGCGCGGCCCTCGAGGCCGGGAACTCAGGCCTCGATGCCGCGCGCGCCGCGGCCCTGCGCCGCGCGCGCCCGATCCTGATGACCGCGGCCGCCGGCATCGCCGCGCTGGCGCCGCTGGCGCTCGGTCTTGGGAGCGGCGCAAGCCTGTTGCGTCCGCTCGCCATCGCGGTGGTCGGCGGGTTCTGCGCCTCGGCGTTGTTGCTGCTGCTGGCCCTGCCTTCGTTGCTGGTATGGCTCGGCGGCGGCACGGAGTAGTCTTCCCCCGTGCGAGTCCTGGTGATCGAAGACAGCGCGCCCACGCGCGACCTGCTCATGCGCTCGTTGAGCGACGCCGGTATGACCGTGGTGCCCACGGCCCGTGCTGCGACAGGTCTGCGCGCTGCCCTCACGGCGGAGTTCGATGTGATCGTGCTCGATCTCATGCTGCCCGATGGTGATGGTCTCGATGTATGCCGCTCGATCCGCGCCGAGGGTGTGCGCACGCCGATCCTCTGCCTCACCGCGCGCGCCGAGGTCGCCGATCGCGTGCAGGGCCTCGATGCCGGCGCCGACGACTACTTGCGCAAACCGTTCGCGCTCGCCGAACTGCACGCGCGCCTGCGGGCACTGGCGCGACGGCGGGGGACCAAGCCGGAGTCGCGGGTGAAGGCAGGCGTGGTGAGCATCGACTTCGTCGGCCGCAAGCTGCAACGGGGAGCCGAAGAGGTGCCGCTGACCACGCGTGAATGGGCGGTGCTGGAACTGCTCGTCGCCCGCACCGGCTCGGTCGTGAGCCGTTCGGACTTGCTCGAGGGTGCCTGGGGGGAGACGACCGCGGCGGCATCGGACAGCCTCGATGTGATCCTCAGTCGCCTGCGCAGGAAAATCGGCAGTCTTGAAGAAGGCTGCGGCATCCGCACGGTGCGCGGCGAGGGCTTTGTGTTCGAGGTCAGCGCATGAGGCAGCACTCGCTGGTCTTTCGCATGGCACTGCTGCAGCAGGCGCTCGCGGCCGCGCTGATCGTGGTGTTTTCGGGATCCGCCATCTGGCTGACTGGCCGGACACTCGAGCGGCAGGAACTGAACAACCTCACGAACACCGCCGAGCGTATCGCGGGGGGGATCGGCCGCGAGTGGCGCGAAGAGCAAGACCTCGCCAGGGGCGCGCAGGCGGCTTTGGAAGAGGATCACCCGGAAGGCATCAGCCTCGAGGTGTTTGACGCTCGCGGCGGCAGGGTGTATTCCACCGGGCCCAGTCAGGGATTGCCGCCGCGCGAGGAACGCCGGCAAGTGCGCATGCCGATCGCGGACGGAGGCTGGGTCATCGCGACCTCCTCCACACGCCGCCAACGCGCCGCCATGGAGGCGCTGGGAATGGCGCTGGTGCTCACGGGCATTCCGCTGTTCGTGATCGTGACCGCCGCGAGCCGCACGGTCGCGCGCCGCGCCCTGCGGCCGCTGTCGCGCATGGCGGCGGAAGCGGAGCTCGCGTCGGAGAGCGGCATCGTGACGACGCTGGGGCGACCCGGGGACCCTGCCGAGATCGAGAACCTATCGGAATCATTCAGGCGCCTGCTCGCCCGGCTCGAGCGCGTCGCGGAGGCGGAGCGACACTTCACGAATGACGCGGCGCATGAATTGCGCACGCCGCTGACCGTGGTCTCGGGAGAGCTCGAATACGCGCTCGCCAGCCCGGACCTCGCGGAACGCCACCGCAGCGGACTGCGCAGCGCCGGGCAGCGCGTGCGTGCTTTGAGCGATCTGGTCGAGGCGTTGCTGTTGTTGCGGCGCGCCGATCCGCCGCACACCGGGATGCAGGATGAATTTGTCCCCGTTAATCTGGGAGATCTCGTCCGCGAGACCGGGCGTGATTTGCTGAATGCCACACCCGAGCGCGCGAAGGACCTCCAGATCGAGGCCGAGGACGAGATTCTGGTGGCGGGGCATGGCGTCTTACTGGGTTCGGCGATCCGGAATCTCCTGTCCAACGCGCT
The DNA here is from genome assembly GCA_043720995.1 of Candidatus Eiseniibacteriota bacterium. Taxonomy (GTDB): domain Bacteria; phylum Eisenbacteria; class RBG-16-71-46; order RBG-16-71-46; family RBG-16-71-46; genus JANLWK01. The sequence continues at coordinate 4,646 of JAYSRO010000326.1, read as the reverse complement.
GAAATTCACGCGGCCCGGGGAACGGGTCGAAGTCGAAGTCTTTGCCGAGGACTCCGCCTGCTGCGTCGTCGTCGAAGATGCCGGCCGCGGCATCGCCCCCGATCAGCGCGAACGCGTGTTCGACCCGTTCTATCGCGATCCCGAAGCGCGGGCGAGCCACGATGGCTTCGGGCTTGGTCTGCACATCCTTCGCCAGGTCGCGCGGGCGCACGGTGGCGAGGTGGTGGCGCTCGAGTCGGTGCTCGGGGGCGCGCGCTTCGAGTTGCGCCTGCCCGCCTGGGCGCCCCGCGCCTGAGGCACCGCGCTCCTGTGGCGCCGCGCACCTGAAGCGCCGCGCGCTCGTTCAGGAGCCGTTCAGCTCGCGTGAATCGGGTGGGACCCACACGTCGCTCCGCGTGTATGTCACTCGGCAGAACCAGCCAGCCATGTGGAGTGACTTTACCGGGAGGGCAACCCATGACATTAAAGCGATGGCATACGGCGCTGTTCATGAGCGGGCTCACCCTTGTCGCCGGACTCGCCCAGGCGGGCCAACCATTGGAGACCGAGTCCGCGCGGACCATCAAACGCGGGCAGTTTGAAGCTGAAGGTGGCTTTGAGCGGCAGACCTCTTCGGCTGGGAGCGAGTTCGCGACTCCGCTGGCATTCGAGTATGGCATCAGCGACCGCTGGCAGCTGACGGTCGAGCCGGTGCTCTACACAGCGATCAGCGACAAGGGTGTGCGCCGCCAGATCGGGCCGGGTGATCTCGAAACAACGATCACCGCCTGGCTGTCGCCCGAACAGGTGCACATCCCGGCACTCGGATTCGCCGGGGAGGTGAAACTGCCGACGGCGCGCAATACGCGAATCGGCACCGGTAAGACCGATGTCAGCCTGTCGTTGCTCGCGAGCAAGCACACGGGGCCGTGGCAGACGCACGCGAACGCGGGCTACACGATCATCGGCAAGCCGGCGGGGGCGAGTGTCAGCAACATCGTGACCTTCGCGCTTGCCTCTGAGCTGCGAATGAGCCCGCGATTCGATCTCGTGGGCGAAGTGTTCGGCAATACCGCAGCACTCAGCGAGGGCGGCGGTGAGGGAGCTGTCGCGCCGGCACCGGCCGAAAGCCAGCTCACGCCCGAACTGGGTGGCGGCGAGATCGTCGGCGCCGTGGGCGCGCGCCTGCACGCTTCACGCGGGCTGACGTGGTCGCTGGGTGTGAGCCTGGATGGCAACAAGGCGGTGCTCGTGCACCCGGGAGTGTCGATGAAGTGGTAGGTGCGAAAGCACTGGGAGTGAATGCTGCGGCCCGTCCTATACGGGGCGGGGCGCGCCGCGCACGGAGTGCGGCGCGCCGCAGCTGCAGCGCTATTCCGTAACGTACTTGTCCGCGACGTCCAGCGCCTTGTCGATCGCCGCGAGTCCCTGGCGCACATCGTCGGCGCTGGTGGTGCACGGCGGTGTGACCTGCAACCGGTTGAAGTGCGCGAACGGCCACACGCCTAAGCCCTTGCACGCGGCCATCACTTCGCCCATCGGCTTGGCGTCGGCGCCCGACGCATTAAACGGTACGAACGGTTCGCGCGTCTTGCGGTTGCGCACCAGTTCGATCGCCCAGAACACGCCGAGTCCGCGCACTTCACCGACGCTCGGGTGCTTCTCGGCGATCTTGGCGAGTGCAGGTCCGATCACGTCAGTGCCCAATGAACGCGCATGCTCGACGATCTTCTCTTCCTTGAAGATGCCGATGCTCGCGACGATCGAGGCGCATGCCAGCGGGTGACCCGAGTAGGTGAGGCCGCCGGGGAATACTTTTTCGCGGAAGGTGTTCGCGACCTTGCGGCTTAAGACCACGCCGCCGACGGGGATGTAGCCCGAGTTCGAGCCCTTGGCGAAGGTGATCAGGTCGGGCGTGACATTCCACTTGTTGACGGCGAACCACTCGCCGCAGCGGCCGAAGCCGGCCATCACTTCGTCGCAGATCATCATGATGCCGTGCTGGTCGCACAGCGCGCGGACTCCCGCGAGGTAGCCGTCGGGCGGCACGAGGATGCCGTTGGTGCCGACGACGGTCTCGAGGATGATGGCGGCGATGGTGTGCGCGCCCTCGACCATCAGCACGTTGGCGAGGTGCTCGAGTGCCCGCGCGCATTCTTCCGCGGGGGTGGTCGAGTAGAACGGCGAGCGATAGAGATAGGGCCCCCAGTACTTGACGATTCCGGGAGCGCCCGGCTCATTGCCCCAGCGGCGCGGATCGCCGGTCAGCGCGATCGAAGTGCCGGTCGCGCCGTGATAGCTGCGGTAGGCCGACAGCAGCTTGTGGCGCCCGGTGTGGCCGCGGGCCATGCGCACGGCGTTTTCGACGGCCTCGGTGCCGCCATTGGTAAAGAACACCATGTCGAGATCGCCCGGCGCCAATTCGGTGATCAAGCGCGCGGCCTCGCTGCGCATGTCGTTGGCGAAGCTCGGCGCGATCGTGCACAGGCGCCCGGCCTGTTCCTGGATCGCCGCGACGAGCTTGGGGTGCTGGTGGCCGATGTTCACGTTGACGAGCTGGCTCGAGAAGTCGAGCCACGAGTTTCCCTTGTCGTCCCACATGCGCGAGCCGAGCGCGCCCGCCATCACGACGGGGTCGATCAGGCCCTGCGCGGACCAGGAGTGGAAGACGTGGGCGCGGTCGTTGGCATAGGCGGCGGCGAGATAGGGCGAGGTGTTCAGTTCGAGAGGGTTCATGCGGAAATACTAGGCGAGAGGGCGGTGCGGGTAAAAGGAGGATTCCTGTCATTTTGGCGGGTGTGGGCTCCTGCCGTACCATCCCTTGATGCACCCACCGGACTCCACCACTCCCGAGCCGCACACCGACGGCGTCGATTCCGAGCGCCTGCGCTCCGCCGTCGCGACGCTCGAGCAGATCGTCGCCGACCGCACCTTGATGGCGCAGTTGACGCCCGAGGAGCGCCGCCGCCTGATTTCGGCCGCGGCCGAGATCTTCACGCCCGATACGGCCGACCGCCGCCGCATGAACAAGGCGATCGTGCGCCACCGCAAGACAGCGCGCGTCAATCGCGACGAGTCGATTCTCGCGCAGACCGGGATCCGCGCATTGCGGCAGCAGCCGGTGTTCACCACGCCGAACGTGTTCCCGCCGCAAGGATTCACGCCCGACGATGTCGAGCGCGACCCGGAAATTCGCGAGGCGATCCAGCCGCAGAACTGCTACGTGTGCAAGCAGAACTACTCGACGATCGATTCGTTCTACGACCAACTGTGCCCGGCGTGCGCCGAGTTCAATTTCTTCAAGCGCACCGAGCTCGCGGACCTGCGCGGGCGCGTCGCGTTGCTGACCGGCGGCCGCGTGAAGATTGGCTACCAGGCCGGTCTCAAGCTGCTGCGCTGCGGCGCGCACCTGATCGTCACCACGCGCTTCCCGCGCAACTCGGCGATGCGCTATGCGAGCGAGCCCGACTTCGCGGAGTGGGGCGACAGGCTCGAGATCTTCGGGCTGGACCTGCGCCACACGCCGAGCGTCGAGGCATTCTGCCGCGAGCTGCTGCGCACGCGCGAGCGGCTCGACTTCATCATCAACAACGCCTGCCAGACCGTGCGCCGCCCGCCCGACTTTTACGAGCACATGATGGCAGGAGAGACGGCCGCGCTGAACGAAGCGCCGGAGCACACGCGCAAGCTTCTCGGCTCGTATGAAGGCCTGCGCGGCTACCACTTGCTGCCCGAGGGCGACGCGGCGTCGAGCGCGCCCGCGGTGATCGAGCGCGGCCTCTCGGAAGTCGCGGGGCTCACGCATGCGGCCGAGCTGTCGCAGGTGCGGCTGTTGCCCGAAGAACTCACCGCGCAGAAGGCCCTATTTCCGCAAGGCCGGCTCGACCAGGACCTGCAGCAGGTGGACCTGCGCGGCCGAAATTCATGGCGGCTGTTGCTCGACGAAGTGCCGGCGGTCGAGTTGCTCGAAGTGCAGTTGGTCAACGCGGTGGCGCCGTTCATCTTGAACGCGCGGCTTAAGAGCCTGCTGCTCAAGACGCCCGATCGCGACAAGCACATCGTCAACGTTTCGGCCGTCGAGGGACAGTTCTACCGCAAGTCCAAGACGACCCGGCACCCGCACACCAACATGGCGAAGGCCGCGCTGAACATGATGACGCGCACCGCCGCGCAGGATTACTTCAACGACGGCATCCACATGAACAGCATCGACACGGGCTGGGTGACGGACGAGGACCCGGCGGAGATCGCCGCGCGCAAGGTGCGCGACCACCGCTTCCACCCGCCGCTCGACATCGTCGACGGCGCGGCGCGTATCGTCGACCCCATCATCGTCGGCGCGAACACCGGCAACCACATCTGGGGCAAGTTCCTGAAGGACTACCGCGAGACGGACTGGTAGGACTAAGGATGACGGGCATCGCGCAATTGTTGGCGGCCGGAGTGCCGGGAGTGGACGCGCAGTACCGCCACGGCCCGAAGCAGGCGACCGCGGGCGAGCCACTCGACCTCGAGGGCGTGTCGCTCAAGTGGTACGAGGTGTTCAAGGCGGAGCTGCCGGTGCCCGCGGCGATCCGCGCATTGGCGCGCGATGCCCTGGTCGCCGAGTCCGCGGCGGGGAAACTGGAAGCGAAGGGTCTGGGGTTCGTGATCCTGCATCGCTGCGG
>JAYSRO010000325.1:0-12520 GCA_043720995.1 Candidatus Eiseniibacteriota bacterium | reverse complement strand
CCTTCAGCGCGCGCGTGAAGAGCGCGCACGAGTTGGGCTTCACCGAGCCCGACCCGCGCGAGGACCTGTCCGGCCGGGACGTCGCCCGCAAACTGCTGGTGCTGGCGCGGCTCACCGGGCTTAGGCTCGAGCTCAAGGACGTCACGGTCGAGGACCTGGTGCCGCAGCCGCTGCGCAAGGGTCCCCGCCGCGAGGCTTTTTTCAGCGATCTCGCCCGCTTCGACGCCGCGATGACGGCGCGCCATGCCGCCGCGGCAAAACGTGGCAAAGTGCTGCGGTATGTCGGGATGTTGAGCGAAGGACGGGCGTCGGCGAGCCTGGCGGAGTACCCTGCGGAGCATCCACTCGCGTTGGGCCGCGGCAGCGACAACATCATCGCCTTCACCTCACGGCGCTATTCGCGCACCCCGCTCGTCATCCAGGGCCCGGGCGCCGGCGCCGACGTCACCGCCATGGGAGTGTTCTCGGATCTGCTGAAGTTGCTCCACTACCTGCCCGCCTAGCGCGGCTACGCCGGAGTCACATGACCCGCTCTCGAGTCACCGTATTCGCACCCGCGACGATCGCCAACGTCGGTCCGGGATTCGACGCATTGGGGCTCGCCATCGACCGGCCCGGCGACAAGATCACCGCCACGCGCACCGACAAGCCGGGCGTCACGCTGCAGATTCGCGGTTCACGCGCGGGCCTGCCGAAGTCGCCGAAAGACAATGTCGCGGTTCACGTCGCGCAATTGATGCTCGCCGAACTGGCGCCCAAGCTCGGCGTGAAGCTCGAGCTCACCAAGGGCATGCCGGTCGGCTCGGGACTCGGCAGCTCGGCGGCCAGCAGCGTTGCCGCGGTGGTGGCGGTCAATGCGCTGTTGCCGCGGCCACTGCCGCGTATCGACCTGCTGCGCTTCGCGGTTGAGGGTGAACGCAAGGCCTCGGGCGCTCCGCATGCCGACAACGTCGCGCCCGGCCTGCTCGGCGGCGTGTGCCTGACGCGCGGTGGCGATCCTGCCGAAGTGGTGAAGCTCGCGGCGAAGGATGCGTTCGTGTGGGTCGTCGCGCACCCGCATGTCGTGGTGAAGACCGCCACGGCGCGCAAGATGCTGCCGCGCAGCGTGCCGTTGTCCCTGGCGGCCCGGCAGTGGGCCAATGTCGCGGGGCTCGTCGTCGGGCTGGTCAGCGGCAATGCGACGCTCGTCGCGCACTCGTGTGAAGACGCCATCGTTGAACCCGTGCGTGCACCGTTGATTCCCTGTTTCTATGGAGTGAAGGAAGCGGCACTCGCGGCAGGCGCGCTCGGCTGCTCGATCGCAGGCTCGGGGCCGTCCATGTTCGCCATCGTCAAGCTGGGCGGTCCGGTTCAACGCGTGGCGCGTGCCATGCGTGAAGCGTTCCGTGGCGAAGCGCGGCTGCGTTGCGACATCTATGTGTCGCGACTCAATCGCGATGGCGCGCGCATCAGTGGAGCGGCGCGCTCTTGAAGTACGTCAGCACCCAGGGACAAACACCCGCGCAGGACTTCCGCACCGCGCTGTTTCGCGGCATGGCGGAGGATGGCGGGCTGTTCATCCCCGAGCTCATCCCGCGATTGCCGGCCGCGTGGTGGGACAGCATGCACGAGCTGTCCTTCCACGACATCGCCGTCGAAGCGTTGTCGCCGTTCGTGGACGACATCCCCCGCGAAGCGTTGCAGCACATCGTCGAGCGGGCTTTCAACTTCGAGGTCCCGCTCGTGCTGCTCGAGGACCGGCTCCACTTGCTGGAGTTGTTCCATGGCCCGACGCTGGCGTTCAAGGATGTCGGCGCGCGTTTCATGGCGCAGACGATGGCGCACTACCTGGCCGCGGACCAGCGCGAGATCGCGTTGGTCGTCGCCACTTCGGGCGACACGGGGAGTGCCGTGGCCGCCGGCTTCTTCGGCGTGCCGCACGTCACGGTGTTCGTGTTGTACCCCTCCGGCCGCGTCAGCGATGTGCAGGAACGCCAGATGGCGACGCTCGGCGGCAACGTGCGCGCCATCGAAGTCGAGGGCTCGTTCGATGATTGCCAGCGGCTGGTGAAGCGCGCGCTGGCCGAGCGGCCGAGTGCGGCTGGCCGCGAGCTCACCACCGCGAATTCGATCAACATTGCGCGGCTGCTGCCACAGCTGACGTACTACCTGTGGGGCTACGCACAGTGGCGTAGCACCGCCACGCGCGACACACGGCCACCGCAATTCGTGGTGCCCAGCGGCAACTTCGGCAACATCACGGCGGCCGCCTACGCGCGGACGATGGGCATGCCCGCGAGCCGCTTGGTCGCGGCGACCAATGCGAACGACGTGGTGCCCGAGTTCCTGCGCACCGGGCGCTACGAACCGCGCGACTCGGTGGCGACGCTGTCGAACGCGATGGACGTGGGCGACCCGAGCAACCTGTCGCGGCTGCGCGCGCTGCTCGGGACCGAGGCAGCACAGCTCGCCACGCAACTCGAGGCGCGCGCCATCAGCGACGAGGACACGCTGCGAGAGATCCGCGTGATCGCCGCGCACACGGGCAGCGTGCTCGACCCGCACACCGCGGTGGCGATGCGCGTCGCCCGCGCCCTGCCGGACGACACCGACAGCATCATCGCGGCCACCGCGCACCCGGCCAAGTTCCCCGACGTCATGCGCCGGGCGTTCGGCCGCGACATCGCGGTGCCCGATTCGCTCGCCGCACTCGCGGGGCGCCCCAAGCTCAGCGTGAAGATCCCCGCGGAGTACGACGCGTTTCGCTCGCGGTTGGACCAGTAGCCGCCGCCCGCTTCGCGCGTGCCGTGGGCTTCATCACCGGTGTTGCGCGTGGCGCCACGGACACCGGCTTCGCCATGGGGTGCACGCGCGGCGATCGCGTCGCCACCGAACTGGCGCTGACGGCCTTGCCTGGCGCTTCGCCCAGCGGGTGATGCGTCCACAGCTTGCGCGGCACACCAATGATGGCACGCGGCACCTTGAGCACATCGATCACCGCATAGGGCCCGCGCGGCGCGCGCGCGCGGTACCAGAAGCCGCGCGTGTAGGCGAACCAGTATTGGCCATAGTGGAACAGGTCGCCGTCGAAGCGAACAGCCGGATCGTCGACGACATACACCATGGCATCGCTCGCGAGCAGGGCATGCGGCTCGCGAGCGATTCGGATCTGGGGCGGCCTCGGCGCATTGGCGACGCCCACGGCAAACCCATAGTACTGCCGGCACCAGGCGGATTGAGGCGCCAACAGGGCGGCACACACGACGAACACCCACAGCGCGGTGCGTTTCATGTCACCCTCCTTGTGGCGGCGCGCCTTGCGGTTGCGCGCCGCGCTACGGCAGGACAGGGCTGCACCCGCCATGCCGGAGGCTGCTCGCAGACGGCAGCGCGGGTAGAATCACCCAAGCCTGCGGCCCATCACGCGTCACGGCGACGGGTGGAATTCCCCCGTGCAGCCTTTCGCCGCCTGCACAGGGCGAACGACACGGTGGGCATTGCAGGAGTCGCGGTGGCGGAGCAGGCCGGACCGGCGGTTCAGGAGGACGAACGCGTATGCAGATCGATGCGATTCCATTCGAAACAGTGGATTGGGCGTCCATTGTGCCGACAGAGCATCCCGGAACAACCGGCGTGGCGCGCTGGCACACACGCCAGTTTGGCAGCCTGCGGGTGCGCATGGTCGAGTACTCGCCCGGCTACACCACCGCCGAATGGTGCGAGAAGGGCCACGTCGTGCTGTGCGTCCACGGCGAGCTGCACACCGAACTCGCCGACGGACGCATAGTGGTCCTGACGCCCGGCAAGAGCTACGTCGTCGCGGACGGCGCGATGGCGCACCAATCTTCGGCTCCGCTGGGGGCTACGATCTTCATCGTGGACTAGGCTGTGCCGTTTTCGCGGCTCCCACACACCTGCTAGGCTCCTTCGATTGCCCCGCCTGTGCGGCGGCTCCAGGGCCTGATTCACCCTCTTCCCACCCGGAAAGACCCGTGACGCCAGAACCTTCGTCCTCCGATATCCAGGCCGTCGAATCACTCAAGTCCGCCCGCGACCGCATTCTCACCGAGCTGCGCAAGGTCATCGTCGGGCAGGACCAGGTCGTCGAACAGCTGCTGACCGCCCTGTTCGCAAATGGCCACGTGCTGCTGGTCGGCGTACCGGGGCTCGCGAAGACGCTGCTGATCTCGAGCCTCGCGCGCGTGCTCGACCTCAAGTTCAACCGCATTCAGTTCACGCCCGACCTGATGCCGAGCGATATCACCGGCACCGACATCATCGAAGAGGACCCGGGCACCGGTAAGCGCCTGTTTCGCTTCATTCGCGGCCCGGTGTTCTCGAACATCGTGCTGGCCGACGAAATCAATCGCACGCCGCCGAAGACCCAGGCGGCCCTGCTGCAGGCGATGCAGGAGAAGGAAGTCACCGCGAGCGGCCAGACCTTCCCGCTCGACCTGCCGTTCTTCGTGCTGGCGACCCAGAACCCGATCGAGCTCGAAGGCACCTACCCGCTGCCCGAAGCGCAGCTCGACCGCTTCATGTTCAACGTGTTTGTCGACTACCCGTCGCAGCGCGAGGAAGAGCAGATCGTCGCCTCGACCACGTCTTCGTATGAAGCGAAGCTCGATCGCGTGCTCGGCGGCAACGAGATCGTGGAGCTGCAGAAGCTGGTGCGCCGCGTTCCCGTTTCGGAACACGTCATCCGCTACGCCGTCCGCCTCGCGCGCGCCACGCGCAGTGGGTCCACCGAAGACGGCGGCGCCCCCGACTTCGTCAAGCAGTGGGTGTCGTGGGGCGCGGGCCCGCGCGCCTCGCAGTACCTGGTGCTCGGCGCCAAGTCGCGCGCCGTGCTGCAGGGCCGCTTCACGCCCGGCATCGACGACGTGCGTGCCGTGGCGCTGTCGGTGCTGCGCCATCGCATCGTCACCAACTTCACCGCCGAGGCCGAAGGCGTCAAGCCTGATCGCGTGATCGAAGAACTGCTGAAGCACGTGCCCGCCGAATAGCGGCAACGCCCTCCCCTCACCGCGAGTCCATCATGAGCGAGCCGGTGTCACGTCCTTCCGCGACGCGTCCCGCCACACCGATCGAACTCAAGCGCCAGATCGGGCTCTACGCCGCCACGGCGATCACCGTGGGCAACATCATCGGCTCAGGGATATTCCGCTCGCCGCATTCGGTGGCGCAGCACCTGAGCACCTTCCCCACTGTGCTCATGGCGTGGGTGATCGGTGGCGTGCTGTCGATCTGCGGCTCGTTGGCGCTGGCGGAACTCGCGGTCACGCACCCGAAGACCGGCGGGCTCTATGTATTTATCCGCGAGGGCTTCGGCGACGCGTGGGGCTTTGTGTTCGGCTGGGCGAACCTGTGGGTGATCAAGCCGACCGTCATCGCCTCGATCACCAGCGTGTGCACGCTGTACTTCTGCCAGATCATGCACTGGCCCAAGTCGGCCGAGTTCCCGTTGGGCGCAGGCGTGATCCTGCTGCTGACCTTCGTCAACAGCCTCGGCGTGCGCCACGGCGCCGGTACCCAGTCGCTGTTCACGACAGCCAAGGTGATCGGCATCCTCGGGCTGTGCATCGCCGCCTTCGCGCTGCCCGCGAGCCATGCGCCCAGCGCCATGGGCGCCGCACCGGCAGCATTGCCGCACTCGTTCATGCAGGCGCTGGCATTGGCGATGATCTCGATCCTGTTCGCCTATGACGGCTGGACCGACTCCACCTATTGCGCGGGCGAAGTCGTGAATCCCCAGCGCACGTTGCCCATCGCGATCGTGTGGGGCACTTGGTTCGTGATCGGCGTCTACATCCTGACGAACTTCGCCTACTTCCACGTGCTGGGCGCGCAGGGTGTCGCCGGCTACGAAGCCGTTGGCTCCGAAACCATCCGCCGCCTGCTCGGCGAGTTTGGCGCGCGCGCACTCGCGGTACTCGTGGTGGTCTCGACGTTCGGCACCACCAACGGCGCCATCCTCACGGGCCCGCGCGTGACGCAGGCGATGGCCGCCGACGGGTTGCTCTGGCGCCCGCTCGCGCAGGTTCATCCCCGCAGCGGCTCACCCAACTTCGCGTTGTGGGTGCAGGCGGGGCTCTCGGTGGTGTGGCTCTACGCCGCCGGCAGCTTCGAAGACGTTTCCGGCTGGTTCGTCACCACGTCCTGGCTATTCTACGCGCTGACCACCGCGTCGCTGTTCGTGCAACGCCGCCGTGAATCACGCGGCGAGATCGCGACCCCAAGCTACCGCACGCCGCTCTACCCGTTCACGCCCATCGTGTTCGTGCTCGCCACGGCCGGCATCATCGCCAGCGATCTCCACGACAGCGGCTGGCGCGCGGCGGCGGGCGTGATCATCGCTGCCCTCGGATTGCCGGTGTACTGGTTGTGGAAGGGCCGGCGCGGCAGCCGCGCGGGCGCATGATGCGAACACCTGCAGGGGGAGCACCGAATGAGTGAGCCAAGCGGGCTGCGTTTTCTTGGCGGCGATCGCAGCTACGCATTCCTCCGGCGGCTCCCGTGGCGCTCGCGCGCGGTGTTGCTCACCGCGGTGTTCTTCACCTTCGCCAGCATGGGCTTCCTCCAGCACATGTGGAAGCTCGAAGCCTCACCTTCGTGGACGCGCATGGGGTTGGTGGTGGCGTTCAATGGCCTGCTGGATCTCGTCGAGCGCGATGGCCAGATCGTGATGTGCGTGGCCGACGTCTCGGGCCATGGCGTGGCCGCCGGCTCGTTCATGGGCATGACGAAGAGCGCCTTCCGCATGCGGCTGTTGTCGCCCGCACCGCTCGACACCGTGCTCGACGACCTGGACGAGGTCGTCACTACCCTGCGTAGCCCGGGCATGTTCATGACGTTCGCCGGCATCCGCTTCGATGGTTCGGCCACGGCCGAGATCGCGCTGGCTGGACACCTGCCCGTATTGCACTGGCGCACGGCGACCGCAACGATCCACTCGATCGACAATCGTTGCCCGCCGCTCGGCGTGGTCGCGGGACAACGCCATGCTTCGGAGCACGTGGAGTTCGCGCCGGGCGACTTGTTCGTCGTGCTGACGGACGGGCTCACCGAAGTCAACGATCGCAGCCAACAGGAATTCGGCATGACTGGCATTATGCAAACACTGGAACGCCACGCCCACGAACCGCTCCCCAAGCTGTACAGCGCCCTGCTCGCTGCGGCGCGCGCCCATGGTCCGCAGACCGACGACCAGACCCTGTTGCTGATTCGCGCACGATGATCCGGGAGGCACGATGAGTTCGTCATTGCCCCGCACGCACGCCGGCGCCTCGCCCGCGCGCGGCCGCGAGGGGCGCGCCTATCTCGATCCCGCCGTGGTCGCCCGGCTGTCGGGCCTCGACGTGCGCGCGCGGTTGGTCGTCGAAGGCTTCATCTCCGGCATGCACCGCTCGCCGTTCCATGGCTTCAGCGTCGAGTTCGCCGAGCACCGCCCCTACATGCAAGGCGATCCGCTCAAGAATCTCGACTGGAAGGTGTGGGCGCGCAGTGACCGCTTCCTCGTCAAGCAGTACACCGAAGAAACCAACCTGCGCAGCCACTTGCTCGTCGACCTGTCGGGCTCGATGCAGTTCAAGTCCGAGCGCGCCTCGATGAGCAAAATCGAATACGCCCAGTCACTCGCGGCGGCACTCGCCTATCTCATGATCCACCAGCAGGACGCCGTGGGCCTGATGCTGTTCGCCGACCAGCCCATCACCTATGTGCCGCCACGCTCGGTGCGCTCGCACATGGACGTTATCCTCAAGACGCTGGGCTCCGTCGAGCCGCGGGGCCGCACACGCCTGGGGCCGGCGTTGCACCAACTCGCCGAGCGAATCAAGCGCCGCGGGCTGGTCATCCTGTTCTCGGATCTCATGGACAAGCCCGAGGAAGTGCTGTCGGGCCTGCAGCACTTCCGTCACCGTAATCACGAAGTGTTGCTGTTCCACATCCTCGATCCCAACGAGATCGAGTTTCCCTACACCGACACGGCGACGTTCGTCGACATGGAGAGCGGTGAGCGCCTGACCACCGAACCGTGGGAGATCGCCCGCCGTTACCGCGAGAAGCTCGAGGCCTGGAGCGAGTACTACCGCCGCACCTGCCGCGAAAGCCGCATCGACTATGTGCGGCTCGATACCCGTACCCCGTTCGACCGCGCGTTGCTGGCCTACCTCGAAAAGCGCGGGCGGCAGCTGTGATCCGGTTCCGCACGGTGGAGTTCTAGACGTTGAGTTTTCTCAATCCGCTGTTCCTGTTCGGGCTCGCCGCGGCGGCCATCCCCGTCATCATCCACCTGTTCACGCGCCGGCGCCCCAAGGACATCCCGTTCCCTTCACTCGAGTTCCTCGCCGAGGTCAACCAGAGCGAGATCCGCCGGCTCAAGCTCAAGCAGTGGCTGTTGCTGCTGCTGCGTGCGTTGGCCGTAGCAGCACTCGCGCTCGCCATGTCGCGGCCCGCGCTCAAGGGTTCCGCCGGGTTGAAAGGTGGCGCTGCCACCACGGTGGTGGTGCTGGTGGACCGCAGCGGCAGTATGGGCGCCACAGCACCCGTCTCGGCGGGCGGCGGCACGCTCGCAGGCATCGCGCGCCGCGTCGTCGAAAACGTGCTCGCGACGCTCGGGCCACAGGACGAATGCCTGCTCGTGCCCTACGACCAGGCGATCGCGCCGGTCACCCCGCGGCCGAGCTCCGATCTCGGGCGCCTGCGCGCCGTCACGCAGGGGCTGACCGCCAGCGCACGCACCACCGACCACCGCCGCGCGCTCGAATTCGCCGCCACCGCGCTGCGCGAATCGCACGCGCTCAATCGCGAGTTGTTCTGGATCTCGGACTTCCAGTCCTCCGGCTTCAATGGCAAGGGCGACGCCCCGGCGACACCGCGCGCGCCGGACGGCCCGTGGGCGCAGACGCGCATCTACGCAGTGCCCATCACGCCACGCAGTGCGGCGAACATCGGCCTGACCGACGCCTCGCTGGCGCCATCCGAGAGCGACGTCTCGCTGTCGGTCACCTCGCGCTCATTCAATGCGCCCGCGGGCGATCTCGCCGTCGAAGCGCTCGACGCGGCCGCCGGAACGTCCATCGGCCGCGGCTTCCTGAATGCCCCGGCGCAGGGCGACGCCTCGACGCTGCTGCCGCTGTCGCGTTTACCCGCCGAAGGGGGAGTGGCCGTGCTGCCCGAGGACGTGCTGCCGCTCGACAACCGCCGCTTCTTCGCCTCGGGTCGCGCCGGAACGTTGCGATTGCTGCTGCACGAAGACGGTGTTGCCTCGCCCTTGCGGCTGGCGCTCGAAGCCGGCAGTCCGGCATCGGGGCTCACCGTCGAAGCCGTGGACGGCGTCTCGCTCCCCGCGCACTTGAGCGATGCGGACGGCATCGTGCTCAACGATCTCGAACGGATCAGCGCCACCGAGCTGCAGGCCGTGCTCGACTTCCATCGCGCAGGCGGTGGCCTGCTGGTGATCCTCGGCGCGCACGCCGATCGCGACTTCTGGAACAATTCGCTGCTGCGTGAGCTTGCCGCGGGAGAACTCGGCGACATCGACCAGGCCGGCGCCGGCGGTGCATGGCGCCTGCTGAGTGCGGCCGCGGGACATCCCGTGCTCGCGGGCTTCCCCGCGCGACCGGGCGAACCCATTTCCACCGCGCGCTTCGAGCGCGTGCGCGCATTCAAGGCGGGTGCCTCCGCGCGCATCGTGCTCGAGTTCGACCGCGCGCATCCCGCGCTGGTCGAGTTGCCGCACGCGATGTTGTTCTGCGCTCCGCTCGACGCCTCGAACTCCGACTTCCCGGTGAGCGGCGCCTTCCTGCCGCTCGTCCACCAGATCACGCGCGTCCTCGCGCGCGGCACCGCCGGCTCCACGCTGGCGCCGGGCGACCGCTACACCGCGCCCGCCAGCACCGGCGCCTGGCGCGTCGAAGATTCTGCAGGCCGTGAAGTCGTCTCGGAACTCCAGACCGATCGCGGCGCCACGCGGCTCGTCTCGAGCCCGCTCGAGGCCGCCGGAATCTATCGCGTGCTACAGGGCGGCACATTGCGCAGCACCTTCGCGGTGAACCCCGACTCGCGCGAATTCAATCTCGCCGCCGCCTCGGAGCGGGAGATCCTCGCCGCATTCCCCGCGGGCCGCGCGCAGATCCTGCACCCGGGCGCCGACCTGGCGCGCCGCGTGCGTGAAGCCCGCTATGGCCGCGAGTTGTGGAAGTGGTTCATGCTCCTGGCACTGCTCCTGTTCGTGACGGAGACGGTGGTCGGGCGCTGGGGTATGGCAGGCCGCGTGAAAGCGAAATAACACCGTGCGGATTCCCAACAACACCAAGGTCCCCACCCGAGCGCGCAGGGTCACGGCGCTGCTCGTCTTGATCGCCAGCCTCGCCTGCTCCACCGCCCACGCGCAGTGGTCGCTGGACGCGGGAGTCGAGCAGTT
This sequence comes from Candidatus Eiseniibacteriota bacterium, assembly GCA_043720995.1. Taxonomy (GTDB): domain Bacteria; phylum Eisenbacteria; class RBG-16-71-46; order RBG-16-71-46; family RBG-16-71-46; genus JANLWK01. Next base: position 2,115 of record JAYSRO010000325.1, on the reverse strand, counting down.
CGACTGGCGCGAGCACACCACGCCGATCGTGGTGCATGAGCATGGGCCCCGCTACTTCGGCAGCGTCGGCTACATGCTCCCGCGGGAACGCGGAGCGCTGTTCGCCTACCGCGGCACGATCTACGGCGGCAATCCCGATTACAACGGCTCGTTCCAGTTCGACGACACCAAGGCTGCGAGCGGTGCTTCGACCTACCTCGGCACCACGCAGCGCGCCGAGGGACGCTGGCGCTGGCCCGCGATCGCCGATGGCGTGCTCGGCCTCGAGTACGAAACCTGGAAACGCCAGTTAAGCACCACACAGGCAGAGACGTACCGGACCGTCTCGCTGCGAGTCGGCGTCGAGCACATCGCTTCCGCGTCGAGCCGCATCGTCGCGGGGGGCGGCATGCGCTTTATGTTGGACGCGAGCGAGGACGCCTCGATCGAAGCGGTGGGGCTGACCTACCAGCTTGCCCTGAGACCCGGCCGCGGATCGAACCCCTACCTGCACGCCGGCGTCCGGATCGTGCCGCATCTCACGCTGCTCGGCAGCTGGGACGGCATGAATCTCGGAGAGTCCAACCAGGTCGTGCTGCTCAAGCGCGGCAAGCCCCGCGCGGTGGTGTCGCAGCCCAGCACGGACATGACGACACTGGGCGTGCGGCTCGTCTACGGTTGGTGAGGGCTTGAGTATGTGCCGTTTGCCAATTCGTCCCTGACAAGACACCTCCACGCGTCCTTCGCGGATGGGCCATTGCAGGAAACGCTACCACACATGATATCGTTTCCTGCATGTCGAAAATTCGGCGAGGCGGATACGTCTTTCTCACTTGGATCGGCGACCACGCGCCCCGCCATGTCCACGTCTATCGCGACGGCACCCTCGTCCTCAAGTGGGATCTCGACAATCGACTCCCAATGCGGGGTCGCGCCACACGGCGTATCTTGCAGCTCATCGAGGAACTGGAAGCGGAGAACCTGCTATGAAGATCCGCACCGTGACTCCCAACAATCACCGCAAGGCATTCGAAGTTTCGCTGTCCAGCGGCACGCTCGCATTTCCATACGCGAAGGCGTCGCCTCCTCCCACGGCTCGCGACCGCATCGTGGAATGCACGGTCGACCCGGAACTCGGCCGCGAGGGGTTCACTTATCGCCTGCAGTCCGGGCACGAGGGATCGATTCACGTTGAGCAGGTCCTCGAGTACAACCAGGACCCGCGTTACCTCCGCGATCTCATGCTTCATGAACTCAAGGTCGCGGCCCTGCGGTGCTTGAAGACCACGGCGCTTTCCAAACGAGAAATCACCCGCCGACTCGGCACTTCAGCGACCCAGTTTTATCGACTGCTGGACCCCACCAATACACGAACCTCGGTCGACCAATTGCTGGCTTTACTGCACATCCTCGAGTGCGACGTGCGACTCGTCGTTCGCCCGAAGCGGACGACTCGTCGCCCACGCGCCGCCTGACTCCGAAGCCGCGTCCTGAGTCGCAATCGCCTCGTCTACGCCTTCGCCGCCGTGCTCGTCGTTGTCGCCGGCATCGCCAGCCGACGTTGCCCTCATGCACTCCCCGCAGCGCTCGGGAAGTACCCGGGCGACGCCCTCTGGACGGTGCTCGCATTCACGTTGATCGGAATCGCGCGCCCTCGCGCCTCGACGCTGCAAGTGGGAAGCGCGGCTTTGGCGATATCCGTGCTCGTCGAATGCCAGCAGATGCTGCAGATGCAGTGGCTCATCTCGCTTCGCGCCTCCACGCTCGGCCACCTCGTGCTCGGGTCGACATTTGCATGGGGCGATCTCTGCGCCTGCGCGATCGGCGCGGCACTCGCCGTATTGCTCGAGCTGGGACCGCTCGCAACGCAAATTGGACGGAATCTCATACTGCACCGTGCCGGAGATCGCAGCGCATCACCTTGAGCAGCACCGCCGACCCGCGCGGTGCTCCCGTAGTTCGAGGCTTTGGATGCGCCAATGAAACGAGCCCCGCGCCATCCTCCGGCACGGGGCTCGTCTCGTTCCGATGATATGACGCTTACGGCTTGTTCTCGACCTTCACGCCGTGCGGCAGGTCTTTCGGGTTCAGCACGTTGAGCACCACACGACGATTGCGCAGCAGCTCTTCGTCGTT
>JAYSRO010000324.1:0-5288 GCA_043720995.1 Candidatus Eiseniibacteriota bacterium | reverse complement strand
ACGTGGTGCTGAAGACCGCCGAGGGTGTCGCGAGCTTCATGGGGGACATGGTCCGCCACGAACTCAAGCATGATTGGCTGGCTCGCGCCGGCGCCGGTTTGATGCTGCCCGCGCTCAAGCGACTGCGGGCCAAGATCGACTGGGAAGAATTTGGCGCCGCCCCGCTGCTCGGGGTCGACGGCGTGTGCTTCATTGGTCACGGCAGCAGCAAGGCCAAGGCATTCCACAGCGCGACCCGCACGCTGACGCGATTCGTCGAGAACCGCGTCAACGAGCACATTCGCGAAGAAATCCAGGCGGACCATGTCACTGCAGCCTGACCGCATTCGCGGCGTCACCGTCGTGGGCACGGGCATGTACGTGCCCGAGCACATCGTGACGAACCATGACCTGGCGAAGCTCGTCGACACTTCGGACGAATGGATCGTCGAGCGCACCGGGATCCGCGAGCGCCGCATATCGGCGCCGGGGCAGGTGTCCTCGGACTTGGCCCTGATCGCGGCGCAGCGGGCACTCGAGATGGCGAACGTGGACGCGAAGGACGTCGACCAGATCATCCTGGCCACGACCACGCCCGATCGCCTGTTGCCCTCGTGCGCCTGCACGGTGCAGGCGAAGCTGGGTGCGACGCGCGCGGCGGCGTTCGATATCTACGCGGCGTGCACGGGCTTCATCTATGGCTTGAGCGTCGCGCGCGGTGCCATCGGCACCGGCATGGCGAACACGGTGCTGGTGATCGGTGTCGAGCAGTTGTCGCGCATCACCGACATGCGCGACCGCAACACCTGCGTGCTGTTCGGCGATGGCGCGGGTGCGGCCGTGCTCAAGGCGTGCGCGCGGGGCGAGGGCATCCTGTCGGTGTCGATCCACAGCGACGGCGTGCTCGGCGACCTGCTCGAGATGCCCGCGGGCGGCGGCGCGATTCCGGCATCGGTCGGGAGTGTCGAGCGGCGCGAACACTTCATTCGTATGCGCGGCAAGGAAGTCTTCAAGGTGGCGGTGCGTGGCATGGAAGAGAGCCTGCGCAAGTCGCTGGCCGACGCCGGGCTCACGCCCGACGATCTCGAATTGGTGATTCCGCACCAGGCGAACCTGCGCATCATCGAAGCGATGCGCGAGCGCGTCGGGCTGCCGTCCGAGCGCGTGCTCGTCAACATCGACCGCTACGGCAACACCTCGTCCGCCTCGATCCCCATCACGCTCGATGAAGTCGTGCGCGCGGGCAAGCTCAAGCCGGGCGACAACGTCGGCTTCGTGGCGTTTGGCGGCGGCATCACGTGGGGCGCCTCGGTGGCGCGCTGGACGATGCCGGTGCCGGCGCAGGCGGTCGCGCAGAATTCAAATTCCGTGGCGGCAGGAGTCCCCGCGTCATGAAGCTCGCCTTCCTGTTTCCCGGCCAGGGCGCCCAGGCCGTCGGCATGGGCAAAGCCCTCGCGGAGCGCTACCCCGAGGCGCGTGCAGTGTTCGATGAGGCAGATCGCGCGCTGGGCTTCGAGCTGTCGAAGATCTGTTGGGAGGGGCCTGAGGGCGTGCTGCGCCAGACGCGTCACGCCCAGCCGGCCCTGCTCACGCACAGTGTCGCGGCGTTGCGTTTGCTCGAGGCTCAGGGTGTTGCGCCGTCATGGTGCGCGGGGCACAGCCTCGGCGAATACTCCGCGTGTGTCGCTGCGGGTGCGCTGAGCTTTGAGGACGCGGTGCGGCTCGTCTATGCGCGCGGAGAATTGATGCACCAGGCGGGGATCGACAGCCCAGGCACCATGGCCGCGGTGCTGGGTCTCTCTCGCGACGATGTCGCTGCGGCGTGCACCGAAGTCGCAGGGACAGGCGTCGTGGTGCCGGCGAACCTGAATGCGCCGGGGCAGGTCGTGATCTCGGGAGAGATCGCCGCCGTGGCCGCGGCGGGTGAAGCGTGCAAGGCGCGTGGCGCCAAGCGCGTGATCGCGCTGGTCGTCAGCGGCGCGTTCCATTCTCCATTGATGGCCGCGGCATCGAGCGGACTCAACGCCAAGCTCGAGCAGACGCCGTTTGCCGATGCGCGCTGCCCGATCATCGCGAATGTTTCTTCACGCCCGGGCCAGACTGCCGCGGAAGTGCGCGGCGCGCTCGAGTCGCAGCTGCTGGGTGCCGTGCGCTGGGAGGACTCGATGCGCACGCTGCTCGACCAGGGCGCCGAGGGGTTCGTGGAATTGGGCGCGGGTAAAGTGCTGCGCGGCCTGTTACGCACGATCCACAAGGACGCCGCGAGCTGGAACATCGAAGACCCCGACAGCCTGAATGCAACGCTCAACGCATGGGGCATGGTCCCAGCGGGAGGCTCCGCATCATGAGCGAGCAATCGATGACCGCAACGGCAGCCGCGGCTTCAGCCGAACTCGCGACGCAGGTGGCGTTCGTCACCGGCGGCGCCACGGGTATTGGTCTCGCGATCGCGCAGGCGCTGGCCGCACGCGGGGCGACGGTGGCGATCTTCAATCGCAACCAGGAGCGCGCGCAGGCGGCGGTTGCCGCGATCAACGCAACAGGTGGCAAGGCCCAGGCCTTCGAGGCCGACGTCGCGAACACCGCCTCGGTCGAGCGCGGCTTCGAGCAGGCGCTGGCCGGGCTCGGGCGCGTCGACATTCTCGTCAACAACGCCGGTGTCACGCGCGATGGCTTGATCCTGCGCATGAGTGATGCGCAGTGGGACGAAGTGCTGGGCACCAACCTGCAGGGCGCCTTCCGCTGCTGCCGCACCGTGGCAAAGCCCATGATGAAGGCTCGCTATGGGCGTATCATCAACGTGTCGTCGGTGGTGGGCCTGATCGGTAACGCGGGCCAGGCCAACTACGCGGCGTCCAAGGCCGGGCTGCTGGGGCTGACCCGGTCGCTGGCGCGCGAGTTGAGCAGCCGCAACGTAACGGTCAACGCGGTGTGCCCCGGCTACATTGAAACCGACATGACCCACGAGCTGCCGGAGGCCAACAAGGCCGCGCTGCTCGCCAATATTCCGCTGGGCCGTCTGGGACGGCCGGAAGAAATCGCCGATGTCGTCGCGTTCCTCGCTTCACCTCGCGCCGGGTATGTTACCGGCCAGACGTGGGCGGTGGACGGCGGCATGGTGATGTAAAGATACAATCAAACCCATCTCAAGAAGGGGAGGTGACAAAGGAATGGCTACGTTCAGCGAGGACCGCGTCAAAGAAATCATCGCCAAGGAACTGGAAGTCGAAGCGAAGGACCTGGCGCCGGAGAAGAAGTTCATCGAGGACCTGGGAGCCGATTCGCTCGACATCGTCGAGTTGGTGATGGCGCTCGAGGAAGAGTTCGGTCTCGATATTCCGGACGAAGATGCAGACAAGCTCAAGACGGTCGGTGATGCGATGGATTACCTGAAGTCGCACGCAACCGCGTCGTAACTCGGCTTCGGGGTCCGGTCCGCGCCATGCAGATGCGCTCGAGTCACTTGAGCGCTGATCGTCTGGCGGCGCGGCCGAGCCCGGGCTGAGCCTCAAGACCCAGCATCGCGCATCCCGCAGCGGCGGGAGGCACGCGCGAGCGGGCCACCATCAACAAGGAAGCAATCATGTCGGACAACGGGCGCCGGGTGTTCGTCACCGGAGCGGGGATCATCTCCCCGCTCGGCAACGACGTTTCGGTGTTCTGGCAGCGACTCCTCGAAGGCCAGTCTGGTGCGGGACCCGTCACGCGGTTCGATACGTCGAACTATGGCACTCGCTTCGCATGCGAGGTGAAGGACTTCTCGACCGAAGGGATCATCGACCGTAAGGACGCCAAGCGGATGGACCGCTTCGTCCAATATGCGGTCGTCGCCAGTTCCGAAGCGATTCGGAACTCCGGCCTCGATCTCGAATCCCTGAACCGCGATCGCATCGGAGTCATCATCGGTTCCGGCATCGGCGGCATGGAGACCTTCGAAAACCAGCACACTGTGCTGATGGAGCGTGGCCCGAACCGCGTCAGCCCGCTATTCATCCCGATGATGATCTCGGACATGGCAGCGGGGCAGGTGTCGATCCAGTTCGGATTGCGCGGCCCCAATTTCTGCACCGTTTCAGCCTGCGCCTCAGGGGCGCATGCGATCGGTGAAGCGCTGCGGCTGATCCGGGCAGGGGATGCCGACGTGATTATTGCGGGGGGAGCCGAAGCGACCATTACGCCGATGGCGATGGCCGGCTTCAGCAACCTCCGGGCACTGTCCCAAAGAAACGATGATCCCATTCGTGCCAGCCGTCCGTTCGACCAGGACCGGGACGGCTTCGTGATCGGCGAAGGCGCCGGCATCGTGGTGCTCGAAAGTGAAGAGCACGCGCGCCGTCGTCAGGCCACGCTATTGTGCGAGCTCTGCGGCTACGGGACCTCGGGCGACGCGTACCACATAACGGCTCCCAGCGAGGACGGCAACGGCGCTTCGCGCGCCATGGTGCGCGCCCTCGAGGATGCCCAGGTACGCCCCGAGGAAATCGACTACATCAACGCGCATGGAACCTCGACCCCCGCCGGTGACCCGGTTGAGGTGGTGGCCGTGAAGCGCGTGATGGGTGATCATGCCCGCCGCGTCATGATGAGCTCCACCAAGTCCATGACCGGGCACCTGCTGGGTGCCGCGGGTGGACTCGAAGCGGTGGTCGTAGCGCTCACGATTCGGCATGGGATCGTCCCACCTACGATCAACCTGGACCATCAGGATCCACTATGCGATCTCGACCTCGTTCCACATCACGCCCGGGAAGCTCCGGTGCGAATCGCCCTGTCGAACTCGTTCGGGTTCGGGGGGCACAACGTGACGCTGGCGCTGCGCGCGGTGAGGTAAAGAACCGCGCGCGCCGTGGCGGCCGCGGTAGGGGAAAGCCGAGCGGCCATCATCCGCAGTCGCCGCGGCCGCAGACGCATTCATCGTTCTGGAGCTGGCTGAAGCGGCTGTTCCAGCCGCCGCCACAGGCGAAGCGCAAGCTGCCGCCCGGGGCTACGCCATCGGAATCGGAAGCCCGCATCTTCGCGGAATTCGCCAAACAGTACGACATCGCGTTCCAGCGTCCCGACCTGCTCAAGCTGGCGCTGACGCACCGCTCCTACCTCAGCGTCACGGGGCAGGGCGCGCGCGAATCCAACGAGCGCCTCGAGTTCCTCGGCGACTCGGTGCTGGGGCTCGTCACCAGCGAGTTCCTCTACCGCGAGCACCCCTCGGAGCATGAGGGCCAGCTCACCAAGACCAAGTCGCTGCTCGTTTCCAAGGCGATCCTGTCGCGGCGGGCACTTGCCATGGGGCTCGGCAAGTACGTGCTGATGAG
>JAYSRO010000323.1:0-5288 GCA_043720995.1 Candidatus Eiseniibacteriota bacterium | reverse complement strand
GGCGACGTTCCCGTATCGAGACGGATGGCGGTCGATCGCGCTGAACTGCGGCGCCGTACTCGGCTGAGATCGGGAACCTCACCGTCTTCTCGAATCGTAATCGTGATCGCGCGGGGCGGAGCCGTGTCCGGATCGTAGGGCCGCGAGGGCCACCTCAGTTCGCAAAGCGCGAAAACTGATCCTTGCGGTCGGAGCACTCACGGCGCACCATCTCGAATGACGCCAGCGCTTACTTCAAGCGCTCACGAGACCATCACTCGAAGTTTCACGAATAGGTCGGGCTAAGGGTGCCGCGGAGATTGCGGGCAAATCAGCCTGGCCGCATCGAGGCGCCTCGCCCCGAGCAACCCGCCCAGACGATTCATGAAGCGCGTACCGTCGCGGGTTGCGGATTCCGGGAGTATCGATTCGTCGCCGATAGCATTCTCCCCAGCAGGCGAACCTGGATACATGTGAAGAATCGCCTCCTGCCCGGCAATTTCGCGACGCTCTGGTGACGCTTCGAGAATGCAATGGCTTCGCGTTTGTGACACGAACGTGAACGCGCAGGTGAAGTGGCTTCGTGCGCCCACGGCGATATTGATATGGCGGTAGCCCGGGCAGGCACCGGCAATGACTGCTCGGGCAGCGCGGGGGGATGAAAGTGCCGGCACGTGACCCCATGACACCGTGTCATCGCATCCCCCGCACCACCCCCATCCTCCGCCGCACAATCAAGCCTGCATCCGCTGCGAGCCGAACTGGCCGAGCAGCGTGTTGATCCTGTCCACGAGCTTGCGGGGACTGAACGGCTTGGTGATGTAGTCGTCGGCGCCCACATCGAAGCCCACCTTCTGGTCCGTGTGCCGGCCCTTCGCCGACAGCAGGATCACCGGGATGTGCTTGGTGCGGTCGTCGGCCTTGAGAATTTTGCAGGTCTCGTAGCCATCGAGCTTCGGCATCATGATGTCCAGCACGATGAGATCCGGCTGCTCAGCACGTGCACGTTCGAGCGCCTGCTCGCCGTCCAGTGCGGTCAGCACTTCGTAACCTTCCATTCCCAGACTGAAGTCGAGGATATGGACGATGTAGATCTCGTCGTCGACCACTAAAATCTTGCCCTTCGCCATGTTCGGTTCACCTCCTCAGGGGGTTGCGGGGGTCGGGTTCGTGGAAGCCGCCGCTTCCGGTCCGTTGTTCGTGTCCAACTGCTCGAGTGCGCGCGGCAACACCATCACGACCCGCGGGTCGAACTGCATGCCGCTCAACCGCTCGATTTCCCGAAGCGCCTCCGCCCGCGAAATCGCCGGGCGGTGGGAACGCCCCACCGTCATGCTCTCGAACGCATCCACCACCGACAGGATGCGCCCGCCAATGGGGATCTCGTCCCCCTTCAATCCGCGCGGATAGCCGCTGCCGTTCCACCACTCGTGGTGGGACAGCACCAGTTCGCGCACGCCGCCGGCGGTCTCGAGCGGCGACAACAGGTCGGCGCCGGCCTCGGGGTGCCGCTGCACCTGCTCGCGCTCGTCGGCCGTTAGTCCACCCGAGCCCTCGGTGACCGCCTCGCCCACCGTACGCATGCCGACGTCGTGCACGCTGGCCGCGAAGCTCACGACGCCAACCTGGTCCTCAGGCAATCCCAGCTCGCGCGACAGGGCGCGCGCCAGCCGCACGCGGTTCGGCGCATTGCGGCGCCCGCGCTCGAGGTGACGCAGCACCTGGCGCAGTGCGTTGGCCGTATCGGCGATGCCCACCTGCTGCTGCTGCGCCTCGAGCGCCTGCCGCCACGCCGTGGCAATGCGCTGCGACAGCTGCAGAAACAAGTGGCAATCCTCGGCGTCGAACTGCTTCTGCTGTACCGGATCGGTGGCATTGAGCACGCCCAGCAGGCGGCCCTCATGCTCGATCGGCACCGACAGGAAGGTGCGGCTCTCGTAGAGCTTGCGGCCGCTGCCCGCGACTTCCGGGTGCTCTTCTGCGCCCGACATGCAGACCGGGCGGCGATTGATGGCCACCCACCCGGCGATGCCGCTGCCCGGCTCGATCCGCACGCGGCGCACGACGTCTTCATCGATGCCCATGGCGGCGCGAATCACCAGCGCACCGTCGGGCCCGGGGCACAACAACGAAACGACGCGCGCTCCCATCACCTCGGCGACCATTTCGATCGCGAGACGCAGGATGTCGGCGGGCGCTGCTTCCGGCTCGGGACCCGGCTGCACCACGACGCGCTGCTTGGCGCGGCGCGGCAGGCGCACGGTGAAATGCGAGCCCTCATCCGGTTTGCTGTCGGCGTGGATGCGACCCCCGTGGTACTCGACGATCGACTTGCAGATCGCGAGCCCCAGGCCAGTCCCGCCATAACGGCGTACCAGCGAGGAGTCCACCTGGTAGAAGCGTTCGAAGACGCGCTCGAGCGACTCCCGGGGAATACCGATCCCGGTGTCGATCACATCGAGCCCGACTTCGGCGCCTTCTCCGGACAGCACAAAAGTCACCGTTCCTCCCGGTGGCGTGAACTTGACCGCATTGTTGCCAAGATGGAGCGCAAGCTGGCGCATTTGATCCCGGCTGGCATCCACGCGGGTATCGGCCTCGGAGCCTTCCAGCTTGAGGGTGACCCGACCCACCTGGGCGACGGGCTCGAGCAGTTGCAACGTTTCCCGCACGACTTCGCCCATGTCGACCGTCTGCCGGGAGCTGTGGATGGCCCCCGAGTCGAAGCGGTTCAAGTCCAGCAGCGACTCGATCAAGCGGGACAGCCGTTGGGACTCCTCATTGATGATGGTGAGGAAGTGCTTCGACTGTTGGTGCGTGATCTCGCCGTAGCCAGCACCCAGCATGGTGTCGACGAACGCCCGGATGGCCGTGACGGGGGTACGCAGCTCGTGCGAAACGGTCGACAGGAAGTTCGCCTTGAGTTGGTGCATCTCCTGGTGCAGCCGCTGGGCTTCCGCCAACTCGCGCGCCTGGCGCTCGGCCTCGCGGTACAACCGCGCATTCTCGATCGCCACCACCGCATGGTGCCCGTAGATCTCAAGCAGTTCGACGACTTCACGCGAGGGGACCAGCCGGTCTTCCGGATCGTCCACCGAGAAGTACGCCACCAATTCCTGGTCGCGGTTGAACAACGGCACGAACAAGATGTCGTCGGCGTGCCACTCCCACTCCTTGCGCGCTCCCAGCTCCGGCTTCACGCCCTCGGGCAGCGTGCGGTTGAACGGGTGCGTGTGGCTGATGAAGTACGAGTGGCTGACCCGGAATTCATCGCGCAGCCACGACAGGAACTCGTCCACCGTGATCTCGTGATTCTCGAGCTGCGCCCGCGCCGCGTCGTCCACGCCGGCGACGGCGTGCGCACGCAGCCGCGGCGTACCCGCTTCGCGCATGCGGATCAGCACCATGCGGAAGCCGAGGCTGTCGCGAATCGTCGCCGCGACACGCTCGAGCAAGGCATCCAGGTCGAGCTCCGAATTGATGCGGCTGATGTTCTCGAGAATCAGGTGCAGCTTCTGCCCGCGCTTGCGGTTCTCTTCTAACTGGTTGAAGTACAGGCGGCTCAGGCGCTGCTTCGCCGACGACAACTCCGCGACCTGCGCGCGCAACGTGTCGAGTTCGGGGGCGCTGCCCACGCCGGGCGTGAGCGCCGCGGGCGGGGCTGCGGCCTCGGCGGCTGCGGCGGCGGCCTCGGATGCGGGAGCCGCGTCCAGCTCCAACTCGCCGAGCAGGTGCTGCGGTAGTTCGGCCGAGGACTGCGGCATCACAGGCGATGCCGCAGCGGTTTCGGGGAAGTCGAGCGCCTCACGCGACGCCTGTGCCCCGGGCAACGACGTCCCCGCCGCCTCGGGCAGTGGCGTCCCGGCCGCCTCGAGCATCTGCTTCTTCAGCCGCGTGACCTCGCGGCGCAACACGTCGAGCTGACCGCGTTGGCGAATCTCGTTCGCCGACGGTTCGTCGGGGCGGCGGTTCAATTTCATGCCGCGTTCCTCGCCGCGCGCTCGGCCGCGGGCGGGCGGCGGCGGCGCTCACCCACCAGCACGCTGCCGGCGATGCCCTTGCCGTGCGCCTTGAGTTCCTGCGAGATGTCGAGCAACTGCGCTGCGTGTGAAACCGGCATGCGCTCGGTGCTCACCATCGCGATGGTGATGCTCATCAAGGGGAAGCGGTCGATCTGGTGCTGGCGGTTGCGCACCTCGATGTAGCCGCGCTCGCGGTCCGCTGTGTCGTACAGCGTGACCACTTGGTGGTCAAACTGCGCGATGATCTCTTCGCCCAGGTCCTCGGCGAACTCAGGCCCCGTGACGACGATGAAGTCATCGCCACCAATGTGACCGACGAAGCCCGCGGTGCCACCGAAGCGCTGCGAAGCCTCCACCAGCACGTTGGCCAGCGTGCGGATGGCCACGTCGCCACGCGAGTAGCCATAGAGATCGTTGAATGCCTTGAAGTGATCGATGTCCAGCTGCAGCAGCGTGAAGGCTTCGCGCTCGGTCAACCGGCGGTTGATCTCATCGCCGATCGAAGCATTGCCCGGCAGTCCCGTCAGCGGGCTCGCCGAGCGCTGTTGCTGGCTCCACTCGAGGACGTTGCGCACGCGCAGCATCAGCTCGCGTACCGCCCACGGCTTGGTGACGTAATCGTTGGCGCCGCCTTCGAGTCCCTGCTCGATGTCCTTGCCGTTGGTCTTGGCGGTCAGCATGATGATCGGGATGCTGCGCGTGGTGAATAGCGTGCGCAGGCGGCGGCACGTTTCGTAGCCATCCATCACCGGCATCATCACGTCGAGCATGATCAAGTCGGGGCTCTCGCGCTGGGCGAGTTCGAGCGCTTCCTGCCCATTGCAGGCCTCGAGCACGTCGTAGCCGGCGTTCTCGAGCTGCAGCTTGAGGATCTCGCGCAGATGCGGTTCGTCTTCCGTGATCAGGATCCTGGGCGTCGACACTCGGGCTTCCCCTGGAGTTGGCATCGGGCTGTGGCGCAGTTTGTCATCCTGCGGAATCGCAATCCCTGTGCCACGCAACGGGTTCCGCGAATTTCCCCCGTTCCGGCGGAAGTCGCAGTGGCCATTGTGGCTCGCAAACGCATGTGGCGCTGGTCCCATGGCAGCGTGGGCGCCGGCTCGTGCGCGGCGTGCAGGATGCAACGCGGGCGCGCACGGGTGGGGGAGTTTTGGCCGCGGAACGGCCCCTGCCGGCCAGTATCCGTTCTACCTTAGGCGCGCCGCCCTACGCCTCGAGCAGAGGTAATCCCGACTCTTCCAACGACGCCGCAGCATCAAGCCCAAGGTCCGCCACCGCGCCGCGCTC
>JAYSRO010000322.1:0-2643 GCA_043720995.1 Candidatus Eiseniibacteriota bacterium | reverse complement strand
GCCCGACGGCGCCTCGAAGTCATCCGCCTTGTGGTAGCCACCCGAGAACAGCATGCCGAGCTTGCCGGCGTGCGGCCGGAGCTCGCCCTGAACCCCTTGCAGATGGTCGGCGCTGGCGTAGTCGTAGCTGACGGAGCCCGGAATCAACCGGCCGGTCTTCTCGGCCGTGGCCGGGATGTCGCGCGTGATGATGTTGACCGCGCCTCCGATGGCATCCGAGCCATACGACACGGACGACGGCCCCCGGACGACCTCGACGCGATCCACCATCGATGGCGGCACCAACGACGGGTGCGGCCCGTTGCCGCGCGCGCTGTTCATCGGGATGCCGTCGACCAGCACGAGCACGCGCTGGCCCGAGAGCCCGCGCAACACGATGCGCTGCTCCCACGGACTGTCCTTCGAGTTGTCGACACCCGGCAACTGCTGCAGCACGTCACCCAGCACCATGGGGGCCTGCTCGCGCAACTGCGTGCGGGAGACGAACGACAGCGCCTGCGGCGACTCGTAGAACCGGCGCGGATAGCGCGCACCCGTTACAACGGTCTCCTTCAGGAACGTCACGGGCTTGGTGGTGTCGGCGAACGCCGAGACGGCGCTCTCCCCCGCTGCTGCGGGCGCGGGAGTAAGGCTTGGCAGGGCGGCAAGCAGCACCGCGATCGGCAGAGTCCGAAGCAGGCGAGTGAACATCATGAAATCCCTTTCGATCGAGTCCGCTGCATCCCATCCCGGCGATGCAGGTGATGTGCAGAAGACTGTCGGCACCGCGCACATGGAAACCGATGCGGCAGTGACGATGTGAACCGGCTGACTCCTCGATCGGTGGCGTGGACGGGACTCCCATGCCGCCGAGTCGAATGTCATTCCAACCTGCATAATGTAAAGGACCGAGAACCCCGAAGTCTGTGCGTAGAACTACCGAGTTCCGGCTGAGCCCCGATCGCAGGAAGCCACGCCGACCGAACGCCACTCGTGGAGTCGCATCAAGCAGCTCTTCCGCCGCTGATCGCGGGTGGCACGATGCGAAAGCGAAGCCGGAGCCGACCGGCGCGATTCCCTGCGTCAGGCGCGACGCCGTAGGCACTGGGAATCGCCAGCTTACTCGTCTCCACCTGGCTTTCGGCGTGTCAGTTTCTTCTTGGAGTCGATCGCCTTGCTCTCGAGACGGCGGGTTTTCGCGGCCTTGCCCGGCTTCGTGGCGATGCGCGGCTTGGGCTTGCGCTGCTTCGCCTCGAGCGCTGTCCAGATGCGTTCGAGCGCCAGTTCGCGATTGCGCAACTGCGAGCGATGCTCGGTGCCGACGCGCACGATCCCACTCGGCCGGTGCGTCATCCGCACGGCCGACTCGGTCTTGTTGCGATGCTGCCCGCCCGGCCCCGAGGCGCGATAGGTCTCGACGTCGCAGTCCAGGAGCAGTTTCTTCAAGTGATCCGGAATCGCCATGGCTGGCAGCGTACGACAAGGCGCGGGCTGAAAGCGACTCGCGAAGCAGCGCCGCGGGCCGGTGTCATCAGATGAAGCTCTGCCGACGGGGCCCCTCGGGCCGAGGCTCCGCGAGCGCGCCGACGCGTCCTGAGGGCACTTGGAGGGGTGGCGGCAGAATGGCTTCCTAGCACCCCGCTCTCCGTAGTTCCACCGATTGCGGCCGCAGGCCTCGCACCGCTACCGTGCGGACCATGCATATCCCACCATTCAGCATCTTCAGCGCGGTCTCCGAGTTGTTCGTCACCGCGGGCGTGTTGTTCGTGGTGCGTCGCAACTGGAACCGGCAGCCATTTCCGTTCGCGCTGTTCATCGTGGTCTCGCTGTTCGAAGCCCTCGTGAACGTCATGTACATGGCGAACCGCAGCGCGGCCGCGTCCGCTCCGGGGGCGACTGAAGTGCTGTCGACAACGATGAAGATCGGCTATGCCGCGCATGGCCTCTTGTCGTTGGTCGCCTACCTGGTGTTCGTCGTGCTCGGCACGCTCGCCTACCAGGAGGCCAAGGCCGGCCGTTGGTTCTTCCGCGAGCGGCCCGCGCTGATGTGGACGTTCCTCGTGCTGTGGACGATCAGCATCGGCTCGGGTGAAGTCATCTTCGCGCTGCGCTACCTGGTGCCGCAGGGCTGATCGCCGCCCGTGCCAGACGACCTCCACTCCGGTGCCCCGCGGGCGGATCACGTGAGTCTCGCCGCGTGCGCCCGATGAACGCCACGCCCGGCGCACGCGATCGCCGCATGCGCGCCCCTCTGCTCGTGCTGTTGTGGTGGCTGCTGGCATTCGAGGCCGCGGGCGGGCTGTTCATCTTTTTCATGCGGCTGGCCGCGGACAGCACGCCGGGCGAGATGCTGCACATCGCGGTGGGTGCGGTGCTGACGCTTGCTTACGCCTGCTACCAGCTGCAGCATTGGTCTCGCGTCGCGCCGTTCCGCAGCCGCATGGACTACGCGCTCGGACTGATCGCCGCCTTGAGCATGGGTGGCACGCTCGGCACGGGTGTCGCGCTCGCGCTGCCGTGGTGGACCGTGCGCATCGCCCAGAAGAGCGCCGAGCCGATCGCATACGCCACCGCCGTGAGCGCGGCGCACAATATCATGAGCATGCTCGTGCTCACGTTCGTGGGCGCGCATCTGGCGGCGGTGCTCTTGCGCGACGCGGCGGC
>JAYSRO010000321.1:0-12609 GCA_043720995.1 Candidatus Eiseniibacteriota bacterium | reverse complement strand
GGGCGGTGCGTCCGGCCGCTTCGTCGCACAGTGCCGCGGCAGAGCGTATCGACGAGGTCGTGGCCGCGGTGTTTCGCGCGCCGCGCTCCTACACGCGTGAGGATGTCGTGGAGCTGTCCTGCCATGGCGGGCGATTGCCGGGGCTGCGCGTGCTCGAGGCGCTGATCGATTCCGGCGCGCGGCTCGCCGCACCCGGCGAGTTCAGCCTGCGCGCGTTCCTCAACGGTCGCATCGACCTGGCCCAGGCCGAAGCGGTGGCGGACGTGATACACGCCGAGACGGACGCCGCCCGCTCGCTCGCTCTGGCGCAACTGTCGGGCTCTTTGTCGCGGCGGCTGAAGGGCCTCGCTGAACCGCTGAACGACGTGCTGGCGGAGATCGAGGCGCGCGTGGATTTCGCCGAGGACGTCGGCGGCGTCGAGGTGCCGCCGCATGCGCTCGCTTCGCTCGAAGCTGCCACCGCCGAGCTAGCGCAACTGCTCGAGCACGCGACCTACGCGCGGGCGGTGCGAGATGGCGCGCGGGTCCCGATCGTTGGCCGCCCGAATGTGGGCAAGTCGTCGTTGTTCAATGCGCTGCTCGGTGAGGCGCGCGCGCTGGTG
The DNA here is from genome assembly GCA_043720995.1 of Candidatus Eiseniibacteriota bacterium. Lineage (GTDB taxonomy): Bacteria > Eisenbacteria > RBG-16-71-46 > RBG-16-71-46 > RBG-16-71-46 > JANLWK01. The sequence goes on along the minus strand of JAYSRO010000321.1, from coordinate 12,007 downwards.
ACCGAGTCACCCGGGACGACGCGCGACCGCGTGAGCGAGAGCGTCGAGATCGCCGGCGTGCGCGTGGCCCTCTCGGACACGGCGGGCATACGCGAGGACGCGGGTCGTGTGGAAGCGCTCGGCATCGCGATGAGCGAAGCGATGCTGGCCGAGTGCCCCGTTGCGATCTGGGTGATCGACGGTGCAGCTCCGCTGGATGCGGCCGATCAGGCGTTGGCCGCGCGGTTCGCGGGCAAGCGCGTGGTCTTGGCGCTCAACAAGTCGGACCTGCCCGCGCGCGTGACGGCGGAGGAGGTGTCGCGAGTGCTCGAAGGCGCGTGTGAAGGTGGTGACGGCGCGGGCCTGTGGGTGGCGTGCATCGCGTGTTCGGCAGCGCGGGGCACGGGCCTCGACGCGTTGCGCGCGGCGGTGGTCGATGCGCTCGGCGGTGGCGCGCGTGCCGGCCTCGCGATGGCCGTCAGCAATCCGCGCCACGCCGATGCACTGCGCCGCGCGCGCGGGGCACTCGAACGTGCGACCGCATGCGGGCACGAAGGGGCGCCTGGCGAGATCGTCGCGATTGAATTGCGCGAAGGCTTGGCCGCGATCGGTGAAGTGACGGGGCACGGAGTCGATCCTGATCTGCTCGACAAGATTTTCGGCCGCTTCTGTATCGGGAAGTGATTGCGATGACCGCATCCCCTCTCAATGACGCCGCGCGAGTCCCCGATGCCTCGTGGGACGTGCTCGTGGTGGGCGCTGGGCATGCCGGCTGCGAAGCCGCCTCGGCGTGCGCGCGGATGGGGCTGCACACGGGACTGATCACCGTAAAGCTCGACGACACCGCGAAGATGTCGTGCAACCCCGCGATCGGCGGCATCGCCAAGGGCCACATGGTGCGCGAGATCGATGCGCTCGGCGGCATCATGGCCAGCATCACCGATCGCGCGGGGATCCAGTTCAAGATGCTCAACCGCGGCCGCGGCCCGGCCGTGTGGTCGCCGCGCGCGCAGTGCGACAAACCGCTCTACTCCGCCGAGATGGGGCGCCACCTCGGCACGCTCGCGAATCTCGAGCGCATCGAAGGTGTGGCGAATCGCGTGTGGCGTAAGGGCGGACGCGTCGCGGGAATCGAGCTCGCTGATGGACGCCTGCTCGGTTGCCGCGCCGCGGTGATCACGCCCGGCACATTCCTCAATGGGTTGATCCACATCGGCACACGCCAGATCGAAGGCGGACGTATCGGCGAGCACGCCGCACGGGCGCTGAGCGAGTGCCTTGCGGACCTCGGATTGGAGCGCGGGCGCCTGAAGACCGGAACGCCGCCGCGCCTGCATCGCGCATCGCTCGACTGGAGCGCCATGGAGCCGCAGCTCGGTGACGATCCGCCGCAGGCATTCTCGCACTGGACCGAGCGGCTCGAACTCGAACAGGTGCCTTGCTACCTGACGCGCACCACTGCGCGCACGCATGATGTGATTCGGCGCCACCTGCACGAGTCGCCGCTCTATTCGGGACAGATCCAGGGCCGGGGCCCGCGCTATTGCCCTTCGATCGAGGACAAGGTGGTGAAGTTCCCCGAGCGCGAGTCGCACCACGTGTTCGTGGAGCCGGAGGGGCGCGAGGTCGACGAGATCTACGTCAATGGCCTCTCGTCGAGTTTGCCGGAAGCGGTCCAGCTGGAATTCGTGCGCACGCTGAGGGGCCTTGAGCGGGCCGAGATGATCCGGCCGGGCTATGCCGTCGAGTACGACTTCGTGATGCCGCACCAGTTGGGTCCGGCGATGGAAGTGAAGCGCGTGCCGGGCTTGTTTCTCGCGGGCCAGATCTGCGGGACATCAGGTTACGAGGAGGCCGCGGCGCAGGGATTCATCGCGGGCGTCAACGCAGCACTTCAGGTATTGCAACGGCCTCCGCTCGTGCTGCGGCGCGACCAGGCGTATGTGGGCGTGTTGGTGGATGACCTGGTGACGCGCGAGCACTCGGAGCCCTACCGCATGTTCACCTCCGCCGCGGAGCACCGGTTGTTGTTGCGCGCCGACAATGCGGACGAGCGGCTCGCGCGGATTGGGCACGAGATCGGGCTCATCAGCGAGAGCCAGCTCGACCAGGTGCGCTCGAAGTACGCGGCGATCGAGCGCGAGACGAAGCGGCTCGCCCGCGTGACGGTGACATTGCCCGCGGCGTTGCCCGCAGGCGACGCAATTGAGGGACCGGGGGCCCTCGAGGGCAACGGCACGGCCGCGGCTCCCGGCGAAGCGCGCAAGCTCAAGGCGCTCGACTATCTCGCGCGGCCCGAAGGCACCATGGCGAAGTTGCGCGATTTGGATGTCGCCATAGAGTTGCCCGAGGCGTGGGCCGACTGCCTCGAGGTGCGTGTGCGATACCGCGGCTACATCGAACGTGAGCAGCGGCTCGCCGAACAGCGGCTGCGGCTCGATGCCTCACCGCTGCCGAAAGGGCTATGGGACCAGGCACTGCTGGGGGTTTCCCACGAAGCCGTGGAAAAACTGCGCCGCCTGCGCCCCGCCACGATCGGCCAGGCCACACGTGTGGCCGGCGTGTCGCCCGCGGACGTGGCGATCTTGCTGGTGCTGGCGCGCCGCGAGCGCTCCGTGGCGGGGAGGGCGTGATGCGGCTCGGGCGCTGCGCAGCCGCCCGGGGCCATGCGGCCCGAGGTCCACGCAACTGCCCGGGCGTGACACGCCGCTGATCTCGCGGGTGCGGGCGAATGCGGGCGCCGTGATAGATTGTTGCGATGCCCAACGACCGTTCCGATAACAAGCCGCGCCGCGGCCCCCAGAAGCCGCTGCGCTCCGGGACCGGCCGCCCTTTCCGCCCGCGCCCGCGAGACGAATCCGCGACTCCCCGCCCCGCGCGCGATTCACGCCCGCGGGCTGAGAAGGGCGCGCGACCCACGAGTGAGGGCGCCCCGAGGGATCGCGCCGAAGCCCCGCGTCCCATCAGTGACCGGCCGCGTGGCACCGGTGCTCCGGCGCGTCGTGAGGGCGGACGCCCAACGTTCCGCGATAGCGGCAGCGCACCGCGACGTGGCAGCGGACCGCCGCGTGGCGAGCGAAGTGGCCCGCCGCGCGATCGCGCGGGGCAGGGTGACCTGCCGGAACCGGGTGAGGGCGATTCGCGTTCCGACCGCGGTTCAAGCGGTCGCGATGGCTCTCGTGATCGCGGCTTCCGCGGGGACGCACGACGCACGCGAACGTTCGACTCCGGTCGTGGAGCGCCCAAGCGCTTCAGCAAACAGAAGCCGCGGCCCAAGGGCCCCCCGCGTCCAGAGCCGACCCGTCATCCTGAGCGCGCCGCGGTGCTCGGTGGCCGCCGCGCACCCGTCGAGGTCGTTGCGTTGCCCGAGGCGTGGCTCGCCACGCGTGATGACCAGGGCCGCTTCGAAGCCAGCGCGTTGCTGCAGCATGCCGAATGGGCTGCGTTGGTGCCGAGCATCGAGCGCGCGGGCGCTGTCGTCGCGGCGACGCTGCCGCGCCTGGCCGAGTACATCGCCGCCGTCATTGGTTGGAACCGCACCGTCTCGAACTTGATCTCGCGTAGCGACGAATCGCGTCTCGTATCGCGGCACCTCGCGGAATCGCTTGAGCCGGCGGGGTGGCTCAAGGAATTCAAGGCGAAGCAGTGGATCGATCTCGGGAGCGGCGCGGGATTCCCTGCGTTACCGCTTGCGATTGTTGGAGTTGGCAAGAATTGGCTGCTCGTCGAATCACGCCGGCCCAAGACCTTGTTCCTGCGTCGCGTGACGCAGGATCTGCGCCTCACGAATGTCCAGGTCGCGCACGCGCGGCTCGAGGACGTGCTGCAGAACGAGTCCGAGGGTGATCCGAGCACCGAGGTCATCCGTGCGGGCGGCTTCCCGTTCGAGGCCTTCACTTCGCGCGCCACGCTGACATTGCCGCCCACGCTGGAGATGGCCGCGGCCTCCCTCAAGCCGGGTGGGCACGCGTTCCTGTGGAAGGGTAGCGGGCGCATCGAGGAGAAGGCAGCCAATCCCGAATGGGCCGAGCACTGGGAAGAGGGCCGAGAGCTGGAACTCGAATCCGGCCACATTGCGATCTGTAATTTTATTCTGCGCAGTTAATTGCGCGATTTTGTAACGGGTAGTTCCACGTGGAACATTTGCTTTGGGCCACGCGGGCTGCGCTGCTATTCTGGCCCTCGATCCGCCCTCGCCGTCTCCCTCCGAAGTGGTCATGGAGGTCCACCTAACCCATGAATATGTGCCGCGTTATTGCCATCGCCAGCCAGAAGGGCGGCGTCGGCAAGACAACGACCGCTATCAATCTTGGTGCCTGCCTGGCCCAAGAGGGCCGCCGCGTGCTGCTGATCGACATCGATCCGCAGGCGAACGCCACCAGCGGAATGGGTATCAGCGGCAACGATCGCCCCGCCGGGACCTACGAGGCGCTGCTGGGCAACGTGGCCGCTGCCGAGGCGACGGCGACTACACCGCTGGCGACCATGGATGTCATGCCGTCCGCCCAGAGGCTTTCGGGCGCCGAGATCGAACTGGTGGGCGTCGATGGTTGGGAGCATCGCCTTCGATCCGTGATCGATGCGCTGCGGCCGCAATACGACTACATCCTGATCGACGGCCCGCCCTCGCTCGGGGTACTCACCGTGAACGCCCTCGTGGCCGCTGACTCGGTGCTGATTCCATTGCAGTGCGAATACCTGGCGCTTGAGGGACTCACCCAGCTGTTGTCTGCCATTCGCCGCGTCCAGGAGAACCTGAATCCAGCCCTGCGCATCGAGGGTGTCCTGCTGACGATGTTCGATGCCCGGCTGAACCTTTCGCAGCAGGTGGCAGACGAAGCGCGCCGTTTCTTCGCCGATCGTGTATACAAGAGCGTCATCCCGAGGAATGTCCGCCTGAGTGAGGCGCCCTCGTTCGGAAAACCAATCGTGCTCTACGATCCCAATAGTACCGGTGCCGAAAGCTACCGGGTCTTGGCTAGGGAGGTCATCGAACGTGCAGAGGAAAGTGTTGGGCCGCGGGCTTGATGCCCTGATCAGCGGGAATTCCGGCAGCTCTGGAAGCGCCCCCGCGACAACCGCACCCGAGCCGGCTTCGTCCCTTGATATCCCGATCGCAGAAGTAGGTCCGAATCCGCACCAGCCCCGCCTGAGCTTCAATGACGACGCGATCAAGGAGCTTGCCGCGTCGATCAAGGCGAGTGGCGTGCTCCAGCCGATCGTCGTCCGGCGTGACCCCGCGGGCGGCTACCAGTTGGTGGCGGGCGAGCGGCGCCTCCGTGCGGCGACCTTTGCCGGGCTCAAGCAGATTCCCGCCATTGTGCGCGACGTCCAGGACGAGCATATGCTCGAGTACGCGCTCATCGAGAACATCCAACGCGAGAACCTGAATCCGATCGAAGAAGCGAAGGCCTATCACGGCCTGATGGAGACCGTCGGGCTGACGCACGACCAGATCTCGGAACGCGTCGGCAAGCAGCGCGCCTCGGTCACGAATTCCATCCGATTGCTCACGCTTCCGGTCGAAGTTCAGGACATGGTTTCACGTGGAACATTGTCCGCCGGACACGCGCGAGCCATTCTGGCACTTGATACTACGGGCGAAATGCTCGGTGTCGCGAAGTATGTCAGCACGAAAGGGTTCTCCGTCCGACGGACCGAAGCCTTCGTGCGGCGCAGGCAGCGCAAGCAGCACACGCGACCGGCCAAGAACAAGCTCGGCGGCCTCGAGGAGTGGGAGACCAAGCTCCAGCAGAAGTTCGGCACGCAAGTCTCGATCTCCTCGAAGCGAAAAGGCGGCGCAGTCCAATTCGAGTTCTACAGTCAGGAAGATCTTGAACGTTTGCTGGAGGCCTGGGGCGTCCTCTAGTCCGCCGATCGGGCCGCCCGCTGGAGCCCTACGCGTGGTCCTGGGCCGGCCACGGCGCCGCAGCTCATCGAACTCGTCAGCGCTAATAGGGCTCACCCAAGGTTGCGACTCTCATGGAAGGGGCGCAGATGAAATTCCTGAACAGAAGCAGCGGGCAGCCGGAGACAGTCCAGGCTCCCAACACGGTGATCGGAGTTGGCTCAAACTTCCGCGGTACACTGATGGTCGCCGGTACGCTCCGCATCGAAGGTGAGATGGATGGCGACATCCTCAACTGCGAGCGACTCGAAGTCGGCGAGCACGGCGTCATGCGGGCAGACATCGAGGTGAAGGAAGCGCTGATCGAGGGCCGGGTGTTCGGCAACATCCGGGCGCTCGGGACGATCGAGCTGAGGGCCGGCGCCCGTATCGAGGGCGACATCTGGGCCGTGAGCGTGGTCATGGAGCCGGGCGTGTTCTTCACGGGCCGCTGCACCATGCTCGACTCCGGCACCGAAAGCGTGCAGATGGGACAGGATTACGCGCGGACGCGGTGATGCTGTTTCTGAATCCTAATATGCTAATGTATTGTAATAGGTTACAGTCTTGATATCTGCTCCAAGTCGCAGCGCGAGCTCGGCGCGGATGCCGTCCGCGGTGTTTGCGCTGGCGTTGGCGCTCGCGTCGTTGCTGCCACACGCTGGCACTGCCGCGCCACGCACTCCGGTGGCCGCGCGGCTCCGCCTTCCAGCGGGAGCCACCCAGCTCGGCATCGAGAACGTAGAAGGCGTCGTCCTGATGCCCGCCATCCTGCGCGGCCTCGCCGGCAGGGATACCGCCGGCCTGCTGGTCGTCGATACCGGTGCAGGATTCCTCGGACTCGACGCTGCTCTCGCAAAGCGGCTCGGTCTCATAGAGCCCGGCGACGACCGGACCGGCATCTCCCTTTCCCCAACTCCGCTGCCACGTCTCGAACTGGGCTCCGCTCAACTCGACGCGATCGCCCCAATCCTCCTGCTCGATGCCGAGGTGATCCGCCGCGCCACCAGGCGCAACGTGTTGGGGCTCGCGGGACAGGGTGTTTTCGCCGGGCGCGCCGTGTGGATTGACTACGCGTCACAGCGCCTGGTATTCGTCGCCTCGCCGCCTGGCAATGGCGCAGGGAGCCCGCACCACGCAGACTCACTTGAAACCATGGCCGCGGACTCGTTCAGAGTCGCGGAACGCGCCGCCGGACGAAGCGCCCGAGCCACGCGCTCACGCGCACTCCTGGCCCCGCTGTTGTCGAGTGCGGCGCAGGCGATCCCATTCCGTCTCGCGGGCGACCATAAGATCTTGATTCGCGGACGCTTCCGGGAGAATGCAACAGCGGAGCCGGGACCGTGGCTGGACCTCGTGTTCGATACGGGCGCTACCAAGAGCGTCCTGTTCGAATCGCCGCTACGCGAAGCCTACCCGGCTGCGCAGCACTGGCGGTCGGTCGGCGGCCTCGTCGCGCCCACGCTGACGGGGAACGCAACCGCCCGCATTGCGCTCGCCCCGCAGTTTGAGCTCGAATCCACGCAGCCGCTCGCGCCGCTGCAACGATCGCGCGTCGACTGCGCCGTGATCAACTCGAACCTCGCCGAACAGCTCTCAAGCGCCACCGAGGCAACGATCGTGGGACTGGTCGGCTATTCGTTCTTCAAGGACTACCGCCTCGCGGTCGACTACCCGAATCGCATGTTGTGGCTCGACCCCAACCCGAAGCACCGGGGCGCTGCCCTCGACGCGCACCCCTTCGAATATTCCCACGCCGGACTGCAGCTCGAGCGTGACGGGGAAAGCATTCGCGTGCTTGGGCTCGCCACGGATTCGCCTGCGGAGCACGCGGGCATCGCCGTGGGCGACACGCTGGTCGCCGTGGGAAAGACCACTGTGCGCGCGAACGACTTGAGTCGTGCGAGCGCTCTGCTGGAGGGACGCCCCGGAACGATTGTGCGCATCACGCTGCGACGCGATGGTGTTGAGCGAAGCTATCGGCTTGTGCGCAAGCAGCTGCTCTAACACGCCCCGGAACACTCGATCCGAGCGTTGCATTCCACGCGTTGTGTGCCCTGGCGTTTCACGACTTGCCCCGGGGCAAGTCGTGTTGATCGACATTCACTTTGCTCCGAACGAATTGCCGAGACCTCCGCGACGACGCTGGGTGCCGAAACTAGAGTTGCGATGCCGTCAGCGCCGCCGCGGCGAATGGTCCCGACATGTTCGTGTCCGACCGACGGACGCGCCCCGATACGCGAGTTGCATTACCGCCGTGATGCCGCACACGTGGCTATCCCGCCGCGGCGAGTTCTTCCGTTGCTCCGTGCAGTGCGCGCAGCCGCGCGCGCACCGGCGCGAGCCGCATCTGCCCGACGAGCTCAATCGAGTAGCGCTCATCCCACAGCAAATTGCTGCGCAACCACACGCGCAGTTCGGGGAAGCGCGCCATCAGCGACATGCCCGTGCTGCCCTTCAGCTCACGCACCGCACTCGCCACGCTCTGCGTCGGCTTGAGTCCGAGCAAGACATGCACGTGGTCCGGCCCCGCGCACACTTCGAGCAGCGGAATGCCGCGCTCCCGGCAGAGTTCGCGCAGCCCCGACTCGAGCGTCTGTGCATGCCGCTCGCGCAGGACCGGCTTGCGCCCCCGCGTGCTCCAGGTGATGAGGTAGTGCAGCTGGGTCCTGTTGACCGGCTCCCACTGGCGAAGCAGTGAAGCCTGAACTGCGGGGGCCAGCATCGAGATCGACATGACACTCCTCCTGCGGGGTCGTGAACATTTGTGCAGCAATGAGTGCTGAAAAAAGGGAGCAACAGGCTCCCCTGATATCGCGCGGCGGGCGAGGCCGCGCAAACACGAGCTCAACCGAGCTCCGCCGCAAGTGAACTACATCACCCTGAGCACACCCTTCACGGCGCCGAGAATGCGGAACTCGGTGTCGCGATCGACGACGATCGGCTTGTACTTCTCGTTCGCGGCGACCAGTTCGATGCGATCGCGCTTGGGCTGGTAGTACTTCACCGTCGCTTCGTCTTCGAGTAGCGCCACGACGATCTGGCCCGCGTTTGCGCGATCCTGCTGGCGAACCACGACGAAGTCGCCTTCGTGGATGCCGGCGTCGATCATGCTGTCACCGCGAACCTTCAGCGCGAACATTCCCGACGGGTCGCCGAACATCTCTTCGGTCGCCAGGCGACCCTCGAAGTTCTCGTCGGCGAGAATCGGCTGACCGGCTGCGACGCGACCGAGAATCGGAATTCCCAACAACGGCTTCGGGGCTGCCGTCAGGATCTCGATTCCGCGCGACAACTTACCCGTCCGCCTGAGGTGGCCGGCCTTCTCGAGCATCTCGAGGTAGTAGCGGACCCCATTGGTCGACGTGATCTCGAAGGCTTCACCGATCTCGCGAATGGTCGGCGGGTAGCCGTTCTCGCGCCAGAAGCCCTGCATGTACGCCAAAATCTCTTTTGCGCGTTCGTTCATGGATGCGATGTCTCCTTCGCAGCGGGCGGACCCGCGCGTGTTCCTGGCACGGCCCACATCATACTGCACGTCCGTGCAGTTGGTCAAGGCTCTTGTTTGCGCTGCAAATGTGCGCTGCCGCGACTGAACTCCAGGAAGTCCTCCGTGCGCTCAGGAAAGTGACAACGCCGTCGTCGAAGTTCGGTCGCGCGTTGGCGGCGCTGCGACGTGCGGACTCCGCCGCGTGCGAACGGCAGCGCGAGCACCGCGCTACAACCTCAATGAATCGCGCGTGGTCGCGCTCACGAAGGTGCCCCACTGAAGTTGGTCCCGCGTTTGCTCTGTCTAGCGATCGAGGCCGCAAGGTCTCGTACCACGACAGGCAAGGGGCGGTGGTTGGGAGCGTGGAGGTTGATCGCTATCGGGGGCCGATCGGCTAAAGCAATCCCGCTTCCGCTGCCTTGTCGGTCGGGTAACTCGTCGCCAGCAAGGTGCGCTGGGTGCGGCATCGTGTGATGTCTCGCGCTGGTTCTTTCCGCGGGCCGCGGGCCCGCCATTCGCACGCCGCGCGTGATTCCGTTAGCTTGCGCGCATGTCGTCGCCCACTTCGTCGCGACCGCGTCCCGCGACGCTGTTCGGCTCGCTCGCGCTCAACCTGCTCATCTCCAGCGGCACCTTTCTCGTCGCCAAGCAGGCGCTGACCGACTTCCCGCCGCTCGTGCTCGCCCTGTTTCGCTTCTCGTTGGCGACCGCGGTGCTGTGGCCGGCGGTGCGGTTGCTCAAGCCCGCGGAGCGTATCCGGTGCGAGGACTACCCGCGCGTCATGCTGCTCGGATTGCTCGGCGTCCCGCTCAACCAGGGTTTGTTCCTGATTGGCATGAAGTGGGCGAGCGCCTCGCACGCCGCGTTGCTCTACGCGCTCACCCCTGCGTTCATGGTGATGATCTTCGCCGTTCGCGGGCGCGCCATCCCCACATTTGCGCAGATCGCGGGAGTTCTCGTGGCCTTCGCAGGCGTGGCGCTGTTGCTGTTCCAGCGCGGGCTCCACTTCGACCGCCACTCCGTGCTCGGCGACCTGCTGGTGCTTGGAGCAGTAATCGTCTGGGCAGCCTACCTGATCGCGGGTCGCTCGTTGTCGCGCCGCTACGGACCCTTGCTCGTAACGGCCGAAGCGCTCAAGGCCGGCACGCTCATGTTCCTGCCCATCGGGCTCGTCGCACTATGGGGGTTTCATCCGGCGACCGTGTCCACTCAAGGGTGGCTCGGGCTGCTGTACCTCGCCTTGCTGACCTCCGTGGTCAACTACGTCCAATGGTTCTGGGCGCTTCAGTACCTGAAGGCCGCCACGGTGGGCATGCTCACGAACATTCAGCCGCTTGTCGCGGCCGGCATGGCGTGGGTCTTCCTGCACGAGGCGCTGCCCGGCGGATTCCTGATGTCGACGGCGCTCGTGTTGCTCGGCGTGTGGCTCGCGCGCCAGGGACCGGATGCCGCGCCCGGCGCACCCAAGGCGCGCGCCTAAACACGGCCACCCTGCCGTGCACCTCCGCCCGGCCCGCCCGCAGCGCACCGCCGCGCCGCCTGCCGCGCCGCCTGCCGCGCCGCCCGCAACCCCACGCATTTGCGCCGCCCGCGCCCTCCCCATAGTCTCAGCGGTCCGCCGCTCGCACTCGCGGGTCGCGGCCTCCTATGCACGCCACCACCACGCATCCCGGACTTGCCGCTCGCGTTCGCACGTATGCTTCGTTCGTGCGTTTCGAGCACACGTTGTTCTCCCTGCCGCTCATCCTTGCGGGAGTCTTCAGCGTGGCCGGACCGGCGCTCAATGCGCGGCGCTGGTTGCTCATCGCGGTTGCGGCCGTGGGCGCGCGCACCGCGGCGATGGCGCTCAACCGCCTGATCGACCGCCGCCTCGATGCGCTCAATCCCCGCACGCGCGTGCGCGAGTTGCCCGCGGGGAACATGCGCGGATTCGAAGCATGGGCGTTACTTGCTCTCAGCACTGCGGCCTATCTCGCGGCCTGCGCCGCACTCGGCCCCTGGTACTTAAAGGTAGCCGTGGTGCCGCTCGCGGTGTTTGCCATTTATCCGTACCTCAAGCGTTTCACGCCGCTCTGCCACTTCGGTGTGGGCGTGGCCTTGGCACTCGCGCCACTCGCCGGTTACGCCGCCGCTCATCCCGACCTCACGGCCGCGATGCCCGCCTTCCTGCTCGCTGCCTTCGCGCTGGTGTGGGTCTGCGGCTTCGACATCATCTACGCCACGCTCGATGAAGTGTTCGACCGCCAGCACGGCGTGCATTCGATGGTCGCGTGGCTCGGTACGGCGCGCGCGCTTGCGGTGTCGGCCGGTCTCCATCGCGTGGCGCAGGCTGCCCTGCTGCTGGTTGCCGTCACCGTATTGCGCGCGCATGGCCACTCGCCGTTGAGCCTGGCGGCGATCCCCGCGTATGTATTGTGGGCGGGCGCCGTGGTGTTACTCGAACTGGAACAACGCTGGGCCGAGGACGTGAACCTCGCGTTCTTCAAGGTCAACGTGTGGGTCGGAGTGCTCGTTCTCGCGATGGTGCTCGCCGCGCGCCTGGCCTCGGGCGGGTTCTGATGCCGCGCTACGTTATCGGCATGACGGGTGCCTCCGGCGCTGCGTTCGGTGTCGACTTCGTTCGCCACTGCCCGGGTGACAAGTACCTCGTG
>JAYSRO010000320.1:0-12623 GCA_043720995.1 Candidatus Eiseniibacteriota bacterium | reverse complement strand
CGTACACGACTTTGGACTCACCCTGTGACTGGATCGCGTCCTCATCGATCACCAGTGCGCTGCGTGTGGCACCGGTGGCGATGCGCGCCGAGACGAACATGCCAGGACGGAGTTTGAGACCGGGGTTGCCTACTTCGAGGCGCACGTCGAGCGTGCGCGTGTTTGCCTTGATCGAGCCCTCGAGGCTAACCACTCGTCCACGGAAGCCGAGGTCAGGGAACGCCGTCGTGGCGAGGATCGCCGGCTGCCCAACATGCAGCCGGCCAAGGTCGCGCTCGTAGGCATCGACGACGGCCCACACTTCGCGCAGGTTGACGACCCCGAACAAGTCAGTGCCGCCCGGCACCAGCCGTCCAGTCGCGGCCTCGACTTCGGTCACGACGCCCGCGATCGGGCTGCGTAGCGGCAGGTAGGCGATGGCCTCGTGTGTCTTGTCGAGCCGGTCGAGGTCTTCCGCGCTGGCACCCAGCAGCTCGAGACGCTGGCGGGCCGAGTGGGCGACTTTCAGGAATTCGGTGGCGTCTCCTCCCACCGATGTTGCGCGTTCGTGCGCGAGGAGATAGTCGCCCTCCGCCGCGGAGAACTCCGGGCTGTAAAGCGTCGCGAGGATCTGCCCCTTCGTGACGTGGTCCCCGATGACTGCCCTGAGGCCCTGTATTGTGCCGGTAACGCGCGTGGAAACATGCGCGAGATTGAGCGGCTTGGGCGCGATCTGCCCGTTGACGACGACGGTGTCGGCGAGCAGTTGCGCGGTGAGCGTCGCCACCTGCACTTCGCCGCTCGCCAGGCTGGACGTGGGGATGTGGATGAGTGAATCGGTAGCTGCGCTCTCCGGCTCGGGCGCAACCTTTGCAGGACCACAGCCTGAAGCGAGGAGCGAGAACGCGAGCAGGATGAGCATGTGCTGCGGGAATCGGCTGGGGAATCGCATGGGGGTCTTCACTCCGCGACCGCGAGGTCGGTCAGGGCGAGCTTGTAGTTGAGCAGCGCCCGAATATGTTCGAGTTCGATCGTGCGATAGGTCCGTAGCGTCTCGAACAGTTCGAGCGCGTCGATCTGGCCGGCCTGGTAGTTCTGCGTGGCGGTGCGAATCGCGTCGGCCGCGTCGGCGAGCAGGACGCGATCGAACTGCTGGACTTGCTGTTCCGCGCTGCGGGCGGATTCAAACGCGTTGCGGAGTGTTGCATCGACTTCCCGCTCCGCCGCTGCGAGCCGGGTTTGTGCACCGCCTTGTGTGGCACGCGCTTCGGCGATGCGCGACCGCCGGTCGGTCCAAGGCAAGAATGGAAGTGAGAACGTGACTTCGCCACCGAGCCCCGGCCGCTCCGAGCCAGGGACGCGATCGAGTCCGGCGCTCAACGAGGCCGAGGGCCTGCGGCCATTGTGCTGGAGTGCCACCTCCGCTTCGCCGCGCTCGACTTCGAGCCGTGCGGCGCGCAGGCGCGGCCGGTTGTCCATTGCTGCTTCCACCACACGATCGAGACTGTCATCGAACGGCGCGTACGCGAGCGTGTCCGCCGCACTGAGCGAATCGTCGTAGCGGACTCCCATCAGGAGCGTGAGCCCCCGCCGGTCCTCGCGAAGTGCTCGCTCGGCTTCGATGACGTCGTTGGCGATGCGCACCCGCTCGGAGCGCGCCCGTAATACGTCGAGATAGCGGGCGCCGCCGGTGCGCAGCCGCGTGGTCACCATCTGCTCGAGATCTTCTGCGGTCCTCCGCAGGCTCTCGAGTGTCCGGGTCCCGAGTGCATCGGCCTGCAGCCGATGGTAGGACCGCGCCACGTCGCCGCGGAGTTTGAGCGCGAAGGACTCGCGAGCGGCCTCGGCGATTAAAACATCGATGCGTGCGATCGCTCGTTCACCTCCCCGGGCGCCGGGTGCGGGGAGATCCTGGGAGACGCGAAGCGAGGCGTCATGCTCTTCGCCGCTCACCGGCGTGCCGAGTTTGCCGACTGCATAGCTGAGGCTGGGAGCCTCGATGGCGCCGGCCTGGCGGAGCCTGGCTCTAGCTGCCTCGACCTCCCGCTCCGCGGCGCGCAGGCTGGGATTGCCTGCGAGCGCGCGCGCGATGCACGCATCCAGGGTGAGCGATTCGGCTCGCGCGATGTTCGCGGAGACGGTGAGGAGAGACCACGCGGCGATGAACGCAAGGCGATGGCCGGCGCGACGGAATAGACCAAGGGTATGGAACGATAGGATCAAGGGAACACTCCTCCGCTGGGCGAGTGGAACACTCAGCCTCAATAGGGACGGTCACGATGTCCGGACGGACTCGCGATCGAACTGCGGAGGTGTTCAGTTACGCAGGATGGTCGTGCGGGCGGGCGCGAAGGATTCGTGCGCCAACGTCCCGTGCACCACGGTCGACAGACGCGTGGCTCCAAACAGTTCAGTGATGCGGTCGTCCGCAGCCAGCGGATGGGACGCCACGACCTGCGGGCTCGGTGTGGAATTGCCGCGAGGGCTGGCTCGCAGCACATGCGCGCCCACCGGGACATCGACGCAATCGTCACAATCATCCGGAAGCAAGACGATCTCGTCGCTGGTGCTGGCCTGCGTTGCGGCAGGCGGTGCGTCAACGCAACGCCCTGCCCCCACTTCGATCGCCACGTGACCGCTCGGGGCCACGCACAGCACGACCTGCCCCGCACCCGCCGGAACGCAAGCGAGCACGGCGAGGACCAGGTAGAGATGGGTCGTGAGGCGGAGGATCGAGCGCATGGGTGCGTAAATCTTGGCAGGCGGGACTGGGAAGTGTCAATGGGCAGTGTCCGTTGTGCGACGTGGCCGCAATTGTCCTGCCTGGATGTCGATCGCGCGGCGGGCTTCGCCCGTGCAGATGAAATCGACGCCACGAATTTGGGCTACGCGGGCAAGAAGTCCGTGGTGTCCTGGAGCGGCACGGCGAATGTGACCCTCACGCCGAGGGCGGGGAGCATGTTCGAGCTGAGCTCGAGCTACCGGTCGGCCAGGCTGAGCCCGCAGGGCGACGTGCGACCGAGCTTCGTGCTGAATACGGGGCTGCGGCAAAACCTGCTACGCGATCGCGTTTCGCTCACCGTCGCGATCTCAGACCTGTTCAAGACCCAGAAACAGGATACGCGGCTGGACGTGGCGGGAATCCAGCAACGCGTTGCTAGACGGCGGGACGCCCGGATCGTGTACTTGGGCCTCGCCTACCACTACGGCCGCGCCGGGAAAAAGGACAAGGCGATCCTGTACGAGGACCAGCCCTGAGGGCAGTATGTCCGCCTCGGAGCAGCCTGCCACTAGGGCGCGGTCGGGTCCGAAAGCGCGGGCGTGCGGCGGAACGCGCGGTAGAGCCGCAGGCCGTGGGCGATCTTGATCCCGCCGGCCAGGAAGAACGGCGCGCCGGTCCCCGCGAGCAGGAACGCCCCGGCCCTGCCTTCTTCCACGCCACATCCGTGAGGAGGGTTCAATGAGTACCGCGAGAGTGAAACGATCAATGTGCGCAGCGAGTCCAAAATAGAAGATGACGCGTCGTCCGGTCACCCACGGTGGGTAACGCGAAACCCCGGGGTCCTGCAGCGACCCCGGGGTTTCGCTCATCCTATCTCTTCACTCGGTTCAACGGCTCAGCGGATGATGACGATCCGGCCACTCGAGCTTCCAGCGCCCGAGATGGCGCGATAGAAGTAGTTGCCCGGCGTCACGATCCTGCCGTCCTGGTTGCGGCCGTTCCAGCTCACGCCGACACTGCCGTTGACCAGGGTGCTATGCAGTGGCTCGGCGACCAGCCGGCCCTGTGCGTCGTAGATCCGCATTTGTACTACGGCCGGCTCCGCGGCGTTCACCGAGAACAGGATCGCTCCCGAGCTCAGCCGCGCGGGATTGCCGCCTACCGGGGTGACGCCGATCGTCGGCCCTGCGCCGTGCTCACTGGCATCATCGCCATCGTCGTCGCCGTCCCGTTCGCTGCTTTCGTTGACGCACGCGAGAGCGTTCGTCAGCGCCCTCAGTCTCGCGTCACTTGCACCGCCGCACAGCGCGACGTCCATCGAATCCGCCAGCGCTCCGGCCGTCATCCCGGCCAGTTCGGCGCCGGTGGAGCAGTTGATGACCAGACCCTCGCAGAGCCTGCCCGAGCACAGGTTCAGGCGCCCGGTAAGGAGTTGCTGCACCGCAAGGTCGCGGACATTGCGCTTGCCCACCTTTTGCAGCAGCTCACAGCTCGCGATGAAGCATCCAGTCGCCCCGAACACATTGGGTGCCGAGGCTGAGCTGAGGCATGCAAGCAGTGTTTGGAGCGAATCGGACGGCACTTCAGGCCGCGGGATGTGACCGTGTCCATTGTCGTACCGGCCCAGCCCCTTACCCAGCCCATTGCCGTGCCCCTTCCCTTTGCCCTTGTCCTTGTCGCCTCTCTTGTTTCTGCCATCGCCGTGGTCATCATCACCATCGCCATCACGATCACCTGGGCCGCCACATTGGTGGCGCCAATAGCCGACACCCTTCGGGTCGTTGTCGCAGATCGGCTGACCGGCAACGTTGAACTCGGACAAGTAACCAAATAGCCCGTGCGTTTCATCCTCAATCCCTGCGTTGAAATACAAGTGCTGACCCACGTCGGGGCCGGATACCGGCAACGCGAAGTGGAGCCCCCAAAGTCCTTCCAACACGAGCGGGTTACCCAGCGTGTCCTGAAGCGTGGCCTGAAACGCTCCGGTGGTGAAATTGAAGGCGTTGATCCTGCCATCGCCGAAGTTGCCGACCAGCAGTGAGCCGCCAAAATCGCCGAAGCCGGACGGGGCGCGTACGACCGCCCACGGCGCGTTGAGTGTGCCCTGCGAGGCGAATCGCCTGACGAGGCTACCGTTGAAATCGAACACGCTTACATAGCCGAGTCCTGCTCCCGCCACTTCATCCTGCGTGCTGGGATCCACTTGCGCGTAGGACACATACAGCTGGTTGTCGACGGTGGAAATGTTGAATGGTGCACAACCCGAAGGCAGGCCGGGATCCACAAAGTTGCCGGACGTTGAGACCAGCACGAAGTCCCGGTCATAGACGTCGATCGACCCGCCGGCGAAATTTGCTGCATACAGGCGCGGATTGGCGACGGTTCCGCCCAATGCCGCGCCCGTGTACACGGCTCCCGTCCTTGCGGCGACCTGGATCGCCGCCGTCGGGTTGACGCTCGGGCTCCATGCCGCGACGGTGCCATTCTGGGTGACGAAGATGAACGCCGCTCTGCCGGTGGTATCTGCGCTCGGAATCCGGAATGACGAGCCTGTCGCCGAAGTCGCCACGATGCCGGTCGGCTTGCCGCCCGGAATCGTGACCACGAGCGAACGCAGCGTGCCATCGGCGTTGTACAGCGTCGAAGTCCCGCTCTCGTTATTCGCGGACCAGAACACGCCGCTGTTGCCGGGCACAAGGCCCCAGGGGTTGACCAGATTGGCGTCGGTGTACAGCGCAAGACCGCCGACGTCCGAGACAAGATTGCTCTGGCTAAACCGCTGCTGAGCCAACGCGGGAGTGGCGGGCGTCAACGCGGCAACCAGAAAAAGTACTGCGAGTCCTGCTCGTCTCATGGGACCTCCGTGGGGGCACTACGATGGTGGATCGCGACCAGGGCAGGCGGCACTCAGTAGAGGGAGTGTCGGCGTTTGCGAGATCGATGCCATCGAATGATGCCGCGGCGAAATGGCCGGATCTCGCTTTCAGCGTTGAGGAAGGCACGGGCGAGTTGGTGTTTCAGCAGCGTGGTACGTGGAGATCCATTGTTTCAAAGCTGGGAGTACTTGTAAGAACAACTTCCTGCCAAGGCACGTCTTCGCCGAAACCAAGGAGAGGAATCGTCGGCGTGTAGGTGTGGCTGGCGCTGCAGTACTTCGGACTGTTCGCCGCAGTTCCGCACGACGCGGCGCGCCCGCTGTTCTGAAATGCGTCAACCGGGCGAACGTGTCAGGAAGGCCAGGCGGCGGCACGAGCGTCGCGCTGTCGCTCGCACAGGCCGCGAATGCCGCGGGCGTTTACTTCGTGCGATGCGAGTCGGGCAGCAGGCAGTGGCAGGCGAAGCTGGTGAAGTTGCGGTAACGGATGACCGCTACTTCGCGGCGAGCTTTATCGCGCGCAGTTGCCACTTGGCACTGGCCAGCTCTGCCCCGAACAGCAGGACGATCGCGGACAAGTAGGTCCACAGCATGAAGAGCATCACGCCGCCCAGGGCACCATAGGTCGCCTGGTAGCGGTTGAAGTGAGCCACGTAGTACGCGAAGCCGTGCTTGCTCGATTCGAACAGGATCGTGGCAGCCAGCGCCGCTGGCCATACGTTGCGAAGTCCATGGTCCACGTTCGGGGTATATCGGTAGACGAGCAAGAACACCACGAATGAGAACGCTGCGGGCACGGCAAGTGCGGCCAGCATGAGAGGCAAAGGCGCGCACCCATTGACGAGTGTCCCGTCCACGCATCGGGCCTCGAGAACATGCAACCCGGTCGTGCCCAGGACCGAGGCGCCCAGCAAAAGTCCCAGCCCGAGCATGGCGCCAGCGTCGCTCAGCATTTGCCGGAACATGCCCTGCCCGGGCTCTGCTTCCCACACCTTGTTCAGTGAAAAGCGGATCGCCCCGAAGATGCCGCTGCTCGACCAGAACAGGGCGATTACGCCAAAGAGCGTGAGTTCCCCGGTCCGGCCTGACACTTGGTGAAGCGTGTCGGCAATCAGGTTGTCGCCGGGGCCTGAGCGCAGGGGAATATTCAGGAGAACGCCCTCGACGACCCCTTCCAATGCGTGAGGGTCGCGGATGACGAGGCTCATGGCAGCAAGCGCCAGTGTCAGCACCGGGACGAACGAGAACACCACGTAGTATGCGATCGAGCCGGCGAGCTGGAAGCCGCCATGCGCACCAAAAGCGCGCAACGACCATAGCCAGATGCTGCCGCGCTGCGACCGCACGATTCGCGGCATGGCCGCTCTAACCGTCGATCTGCCGCGAGGCGGCGTGGGCACTCGCCAGCCCGCTCGGGTCAACGCGGCGGGTGCGGCCGTCTGCGGACGTGCGGTTTCGACGGCCTGGGTTGCGGGTGGCGAGGGCCCTCTGGCAACGAATCACGGATGATCGAGGAGTCGGGCATCGCCTTGGGACCCGGCACGCCGAGAGAATCCGAGCGGCCGGGCCGTTGGGTTTGCGGAGGCAGCGTGTCTCCCAACGCCTTGACCGTCATGGGTGAGCCGGTTGGCCGACCGGCCTGACGGGGAGCCGGGTCAACCAGCGCGACACTGACGGACAGCGCCAGGAGCGAAACGCAAATGGGAATGGATGAAGTCATCGTGCTCTCTCCCGTGAACCCCTAGTCGTAAAGCGACTCGTCAGCCGAGGGGCCGTAGATTGCGGGAACCATGCCTCCGGTCATCCGGATGTAGACGGTCAGCTGTCCCCGATGGTGTGCGAGGTGCATGAACGTGTCGCGCAGCATTTCGTGTCGCGTCACGGTCATCATCACTTTGCCGGTTTCCAGTAGCCGCCATGGTTCCATGAGGCGCTGGTCCGAAGTTTCCATCAGCGCGGCCCGCGCGTCGGCGCAGCTCTTCTCCACCGCCGCGACCCGTTCCGCACTTGTGTGGATCGCTGCCGGTTTGTGATGCGGGCCATCGGCGGACTTTACATCAATCTCCTCGCCGCGGATGATCAGGGCGAACCAGGACGGCACGCCGGCAACGAGCATGACCAGTTGGCCCAGCGGCATCGACTTCTCGTGCGGCCGCCAATCCTCGAAACCTTCTGGGACGCTCGCGACGGCACGGCGGGTCTTGCGGGCTTCGGCATCGAGTTGCGCGAGGAAGAACTCCTTCAGCTGCATGGTCCGCTCCACGTGGGCATAAGTTGTAAGTACCGGCCCGGAATCGCTCTGATGCGAGGCGCCGCACTGGAGCAGCACCATTCGTGCCGACGGCGAGGTGCCCACGTCGACGCGAATTGGAGCACCGGCGGAGGCCATCGACGCGCATTGGTGCTCGCCGGTGCAGTTCTGGGATAGCGCCGGCCCCTGTTGTTACAACTTTGCGCAGGGCCCGCTAATCATTCTTCGAAGCGCGCTTCGAGCGCGGTTTCGCCGAAGGCACCTTCGCCCCCTCGGCTCGCGCCTCGGACGGACCAATGGCGATCGCCTGCTTGCGGCTCTTGACCCTGCATCATCGCCTCTTGGCGCGTGTCAGCGCCGCGGGAAGCCGGGCTCGGCTGCCCTCCCACTGGCGCCACGGGTCGGCGCGGCGTTTGGCCAGCCCGGCCCACGAGCCAATGGCGAAGGCCTCTGGGCCTTCACCAGGCGTGAGCTTGGCCCATGTCACGGGGAGCGAAATCGTGGCTCCCTCCCGCGCACGCGGTGAATACGGCGCGACGCAGGTCGCGCCACGCAGGTTGCGCAAAGTATCGATGAAGATCTTGCCGACGCGTTTGCGTTTGGAGATGTTCAGCGTCAGGTCGTCCGGGGACTCGGCGATTGCTGTCGTCGCGATCCGCGTCGCGGCTGCCCGCACTTGATCCCACGTGTGAAGGGTCCGCAGGGGCACGGCGACGTGCAGTCCCTTGCCGCCTGTGGTCTTCACGAATGCCGGCAATTCGAACGCCGCGAGGCGTCGTTTGAGGTCGCGGGCCACTTCAATCACACGTGCCCACGTTACCGACTCGTGCGGGTCGAGATCGAAGATGAGACGGTCCGGGCGCTGTGGTTCGGCGCGACGGGACGCAGCGGTGTGTATCTCGATCGCGTTATTCTGGACGAGGCGTATGAGATCCGTGAGGTCATGCACCCAGAGTTCCCCGGTACTTGAGGAGCGGGGGCGCGCGGATGCCCGTGCTGCCACTTTGGCGCGACTAAAGACGTGCGCATTCTTCTGGATGAAGCACGGTTTCCCGACACCGGCGGGGCAGCGCAGCACCATGAGCGGGCGGTCGATCACATGCGGGAGCATCCAGGGCGCCACTTGCTCGATATAGTGCGCGAGGTGGAGCTTGGTGATGCCTTCGGGGGGATAGATGACGCGAGTAGGATGCGTGATGGTTACGCCTGCGACGCGGTCCTCGTTGCTCGTTTCACTCGCGCGCGGCGGTGTCTCCGGATCGGAACGTTCCCGCGCTCTCGTCCCCCGCGCCCCCACATCCCGTACGCGTGCCGGCTTCGCACCGGCGGCCCGCTCGACAGTTACAGAAGCCGCCGCCTTGTCTTCGCGTAGCCCCACGAATGCCGCCTGGCGCAGCAAGTTGTCGTGGGTCCAATTCTCGAACGAGACTTCCGCGACCAGCGCCGGTTTGACCCAATGGACGCCGCTATCGCGCGGCGGGGTTTCGAAGGGAGTAGTCGCACGTTTAGCAGCTGCCAGCTTGGTGAACAACGAGCGCAGGGTCTTCGCGTTGAAGCCCGTGCCCACCCGGCCGCAATAGCGCAGTGAGTGATGGGCATCGTAGGCGCCCACCAGAAGCGCGCCGAAATTCTCCCGCTCGCCTCGCGGCCCGGTATAACCGCCGATCACGAATTCCTGCCGGTGCCGGCACTTGCTCTTGACCCACTCACGAGTGCGTCCCGGAGTGTAGATGCCATCGCGTCGTTTACTGATGACGCCTTCGAGTCCCTTGCCGCAGGCGGCGCGGTGGAACTCGGCGCCTCTCCCCTCGATGTGGCCGCTGAAGCGCACGATCGACGATTGGGAATTGTCCACCAGCGACTGCAACTCTGTCTTGCGGCCTTCAAGCGTCTCACGCGTCAGGTCACGGCCGTTGAGATGCAACAGGTCGAACACGTGGTAGGTCAGTCCCTGCGATTCCCCACGGCCGAGCGCGTCCTGCAGCAACGCGAAGTGAGTAACGCCCTGCTCATCGGTTACGGCGACTTCTCCGTCGATCAATGCACGATCAACCTTGAGTGTGGCCAGCGCCTCGGCGACGCCCGTAAACTTGGCCGTCCAGTCCTTCCCGCTGCGCGTGCGCAAGACGACGTTTCCGCACTCAATGCGTGCCTGCAACCGGTACCCGTCGAACTTGATCTCATGGAGCCAGTCATCGCTATCCGGGGCCGTCTCAACCAATGTTGCGAGTTGCGGCTCGACGAATTGCGGCAAGGAATCCCGGCCCGCCCGCAATCGTCCGGGCTTCGCTGCAATGGCCGGCTTCGCCTTTGCTACAGCGCGACGCTTGGCTATGGGCGCCGCGACCGCCTGCTGCCCGTCCGACGCTTGTCGCGATTTGACGAGTAACCATTGCTGCTTGTCCGCGGCCCCGGTGCGATCAAGCTTCATCCGCACGAGATGCCAGCGGCCCGCGAGCTTCTCGCCTTGCAACTCGAAGTGCAGCGAGCCACGACGGAGGGCTGAATGTGGATCTCCCTCGGGAGTCCAATAACCCTTGTCCCAGATCTCCACCGTTCCCGCGCCGTATTGACCCTTGGGAATCGTGCCCTCGAATGATCCGTAGGTGAGCGGGTGATCCTCGACTTCCACTGCCAAGCGGCGGTCTGCCGGATCTATGCTGGGTCCCTTCGGCACCGCCCAGCTCTTGAGAACACCGTCGAGTTCGAGCCGGAAGTCATAGTGCAGCCGCGTGGCATCATGTCGTTGAATTACAAAGCTGAGCCGCTTGGGCTTACGCGCGCGCCCGCCCGCGGGCTCGGGCGTCACCTCGAAGTCCCGGCGCTTGCGGTAGGCCGTCAATCCCATGGTCAGGCCCGGCGCCGGCGCGTTGCCGGTTGTTCGAGGCGCGGTGTGCGCGCGGCTGGCCGGCGGAGGGATGGAAGCTTCGAGACCTTCGAGACCTTCGAGCGACGCTCGCCCGCGGCGCCTCGTCGTCCCAGGCTCTGTTGGAGCAACGGCATGAGGTCGACGACCTCCCGTGGAGCGCTGCGCTCGGTCTTCTCTGGGTCGACAACGATCTCATGTGTCTTGCCAGCCTTGATCTTCTTGCGGATCATCGTCATGACATAGCCGCGATACTCGTCGCGGTATTCCGCCGGCTTCCAGGGTTCGCGCATCTCTTCGACGAGCCGGGTCGCCATTTTGAGTTCCGCGGGGGTCGCCTTTGCCGCGGGCCCGGAGAGACGTAACGGCGCCCGCTTCGCGCGGGCCTTGGGCCTACCAGCGCCTCGAGTGTGGCCCGGCTCCGACTCCACGCTGGCGTCGGTGACCTCTTGCGCCGGACGCAGTTCCTCACTGTGCCGGAGCGTTTCCAACATCAGCAGGCCGTCGTGCACCAGCAACGCGGCCACGTGATGACGTGTGCGTAAAACGATACGGACGATCCCCACGAATCCGGTGTTGACGAGGACATCGCGTAACAAGGTGTAACCACGACTTCCGCGGCGCGCGGGCAGCACGAAATAAGGCGTGTCGTAGTAAACCGGCTCGATCTCGCTGCGATCCACGAACGTCACGAGGTCGATCGTCTGGCTGGCCTCGGCATTCGCACTGCGCAGTTCGTCATCGGTCAGGACGACGTACTGCTCGGGCTCATACTCGTATCCCTTGACGATGCGATCCCAAGGCACTTCCTTCCCCGTCCGTTTGTTGTAGCGGCGGAATCCAACGGGTGAGAAGTCCCGCCGGTCGAGCAGGGAAAACGACAGGTCGTGGGCGCTGCGGGCCGGCTGCAGCATCACGCCGATCTCGACGAGCCCAAACGACAGCGTGCCTTTCCAGAATGATCGGGCCATCTCGAGATTCCCCTATGGGAAACGTGTGGGTGGAAAGCGATCCGGACGATGGCGAGCAAACCAGCCCGGCTGATGAACTCCGACTGGCCGCAGCAACCTGCATTCAACGTGCCACATCCTGTGATCGCCCTAACGCCGTGGTATCGCGCATTGCGGGCCGCGGAAGTCCGGGGCAGGCGAATCGCTTTAGCCGCCCATTTGTACGATCTACTTCTGATGCGTGCTTCCTACGTATCTCCGGATGGAAGCTACGCGGCCGCTCGCGCTGCTTGGGCCCGACGCCGCCGGGGCGCGTGGGCTCCGTTGGACGCGAGCAAAGCGAGCAGCGCCCGCTCGCAACGTTCAACCAAGCGAGCGCCGCGCGGGATGCCGACACCCGTATGCCTGAGTACGCGCCCCTGCTCGAAGCGTTGCACGACCCGCGGCGACACATAGGAGGAACGGCAGACGGCCGGAGTGTTGCCGAGACAGTCGGAGACTTCGCGCATCACCGCGGCAATCGCGCGCCGCGATGCCACCGGTGTGGCGCGCGCTTCCGCCGGCAGGCGCGCCAGCGCCCGGGCCGCCAACAGCGTTCCCGCCCAGGTGCGAAAGTCCTTCGCCGTGAACCGTTCACCCATCCGCTCGCGTATGTAGACGTTGATGTGCTGGGCCTTGATGTCGGCGATCAGCCCCTCGTCGTTGCGGTACTTGAATACTTCGCCCGGGTGGCGCAACAGATCCCGCACCAGCTTCGCGACGGCCGGGTCCTTGAGTTCGTGGACTTGCCGCCTGCCCGACTTGCCGACGAAATCGAAGCGGATCACGGGACCCCTCGCGCTGACGTGTCGCGGCCTCAATGTGGCGATCCCGAAGCTGCCTGCGTGTTTCGGTCCATCGTGAACACCCGTTTCGGTCCATCGTGAACAGTCATTTCGGGATCGTGAACACCCAAAACGGCATCGTGAACAGCCGTTTCG
>JAYSRO010000319.1:0-2652 GCA_043720995.1 Candidatus Eiseniibacteriota bacterium | reverse complement strand
AGTCGAGCTCGGATCTGCTCGACTGAAAGGATCCTCACGCGCGCCGCCGCAAGTTCGATCGCGAGCGGGATGCCGTCGAGTCGCCTGCTGATTTCGGCGATCGCCCCGGCGTTCTGCGCCACCAGTGTGAAGCCAGGCAGGGCGAGCCGCGCCCGTTCCACGAACAGGCGCACGGACTCGGCAGCTTCCACCACACTCACATCGTGCGAGGCCCCTGCTTGCGGCACGCCGAGCGGGCTCAGGGCGAACAGCCGCTCCCCGTTCACGCCCAGGCCTTCACGGCTTGTGATGAGCATATGGATCTCGGTATTGAGGAGGGCATCCACCACCGTCGTGCAGGCCGACAGCAAGTGCTCGCAGTTGTCGAGCACGACGACAAGCTTCCTTCCACGCACGTGGAGTCGGAGGCTCTCGAGCGGGCTCGTCCCGGCTTGCTCGCGCACGCCCAGCACAGCCGCGATCGTCTCGGCGACGCGACCCTCGTCTGTGAGCGGTGCCAGGTCCACAAACCAGACACCGTCCCGATGCGAGGCGAGCCATCCCTCGGCGAGCTTCAAGGCAAGCCGCGACTTGCCGCATCCGCCAATCCCGGTAAGCGTCAGGAGCCGTGACTCCTCGAACAAGCGTCGGCACTCCGCCATCTCCCGGTCGCGCCCCACAAAACTCGTGCGCTCCGCCGGCAGGTTGTTCGGTGTTCGGGCATCTCGCTTCGCAATGTCGCCCCCTTCCTGCGTCATCCGCACGCGGCGCAGTTCATGGGCGACGTCAGTCGCGCTGTGGAAGCGCTCCTGTGGAACCTTTTCGAGACAGCGCGTGATGATCCGCTCAAGGTCGGCCGGCAGGTCGCCGCGCACGCTCGCCAGCGGCTTCGGTGCATCACGCAGAATGGCCGAGCTGATGTCGGCGGAGGTGGCTCCTGCGAAAGGTCGAATTCCCGTCGCAAGCTCGTAGAGCACGATCCCCAGCGCGAACAGGTCGGTGCGCTCGTCCACCGCCTCGCCTCGGATCTGTTCTGGCGCCATGTACGGCACCGTCCCCACCACTTGTCCCTCGACTGAATGCAGGCCGGCCATCGCCTGCGTCAACTCCGGGTCCGGCTCCGTCGCGGCCAGCTTGGCGAGACCGAAGTCCAGCACCTTGACGCGCCCGTCCCTGGTCAGCATCACGTTCGCAGGCTTGAGGTCTCGATGCACCACGCCCTTCTCGTGCGCTGCGGCGAGTGCGTCGGCCAGTCCGATCCCCAACTCAATGACCTGGGTTACGGGCAGGCCCCCGGGCGCGAGCGCATGGTCCAGACTCTTGCCCTCGATCAGTTCCATGGTGAGGAAGCGCACGTCGCGGTCGTCCTCGATCGAGTGCAGCACGACGATGTTGGGATGGCTGAGCCCGGCGACCATCCGCGCCTCGCGCTCGAGCCGCGCGAGCCGCTCGGGGTCCGCGCTCAACTTCGCGGGCAGCAGCTTCAGCGCGATCTCGCGTCCGAGCCGCAGGTCCCTGGCGCGGTACACCTCACCCATGCCTCCAGCGCCGAGCGAGGCGACGATCTCGTAGGCGCCGATTCGGGTGCCGGGGTTGAGTGTCATCGCGGAAATCTACACCAGCGGCGACTCAGACGTCCGGTACGCAGGCGTCCCCTTGGGAGACTCGCCCACCCGCCTCTGCGCTCGGCCAGCATGGGGCTATCTCTACTTGGGCCCCGCAGGAAGCTCGCAGGCGCCGTCCGCACATCGTCCGGTGAGTCGGAGCCGGTTCTTCGCGAACCAGCGGTAGCCGAGGTCGAGCAGTTGCTTGATGCCGGGCAAGCGTGTCGGTGCGACAAGAAGCCCGAACCCTACCGCGGTATAGAGACGACGAAATACCTCGACCCCTTCGACCAGCGTGCCGTCGGGCAGCCGGCCATGGATGCGATCCATGAGGGCATCCATGGTCACGCCGACCGAAGCGGCGTCAAACGCCTCATCCGCGATGTCGACGAAACGGATTCGCTGCCGCCTGTCGAGCCCGCGAAGCACCCTCACCTCGCGCGAGCAGAGCGGACAGTGGCCGTCGTAGAACGCCTCGATGTCGAAGGTGATCATGTCTGGCGGTCCATGTTTCTTAGACGACGATTTCATCCAAGAGGATTCGAGAATTTCAGCCGTACACCCGCCTCGCGGGCACGCCAAATCTAACAGCGCGTGCACATTAGATCCGGGCGCTGTGCTCGACCTGCCAGCCGCCCCACCAGAGGACGCCAAGGTCGATGCCTTCTCGCAGGACACTCCCGACAACTCGTCGTTCAGCCGGCCTCGCCGGGTCTGGCGAGCGGCAGGGTCTGCGCATCTCGGCTGGAGAGGACATCGGGAAGTTCCGAGCCGGCAACGTGCTGGTGTGCGATGCCATCCAGCCGAAGATGACCCACCTGGTGCCGCTGGCGGCCGCTGTCGTGGAGCGGCGCGGCGGCATGTTGATCCACGGGGCCATCATCGCACGTGAGCTGGGGATCCCCTGCGTCAACGGGGTCGCCCGCGCGGTGGAGCAGCTTCGCGATGGCGATCTGGTCGCGGTGGATGGGTACCTGGGGATCGTCACCGTCGGCCCGCCGGAGTTCGACCTGGAACTGGCGTGACCCCGACGCAGGCAGGCCGCCGCCGCGTTGTACGGCGGATCTGA
>JAYSRO010000318.1:0-12765 GCA_043720995.1 Candidatus Eiseniibacteriota bacterium | reverse complement strand
TGACCGCAGCAATCCGCCAGACCCGCCCAGGCCAGCGCATAGTCGGGGTCCAAGGAGATCGCCTGGCGGAACAATTCGAGCGCTTCCTGCAACGATTCA
Source organism: Candidatus Eiseniibacteriota bacterium (assembly GCA_043720995.1). Lineage (GTDB taxonomy): Bacteria > Eisenbacteria > RBG-16-71-46 > RBG-16-71-46 > RBG-16-71-46 > JANLWK01. Next base: position 12,666 of record JAYSRO010000318.1, on the reverse strand, counting down.
GGGGTGTACTGCTCGTACAGGCCGCGGCCCTTCAAGTAGAGATCGTAGGCGCGAACATCCTTCGGCTTGTCCACGGCCAGCGCTTCGACCTCCGCCGGCGACAACGCCACGCGCAGTGCCTGCGCGATCGACGATGCGATCTCCTCCTGCACCGCGAACACATCCTGCAGCGTGCGATCGTAGCGCTCGGCCCACAGGTGAAAGCCGTCGGCGGCGTTGATCAACTGCGCCGAGATGCGCACGCGATCGCCCGCGCGCCGCACGCTGCCTTCGAGCACCGCGCGTACGCCCAAGTCGGCGCCGACTGCCGCGATATCGACGGGCTTGCCACGATAGCGCGCGACCGCATTGCGCGAGGCGACGCGCAGGCCCTTGATTTTCGAGAGATCGGTAAGAATGTCCTCGGTGATACCGGCGCAGAAGTACTCGCTCTCCTGGTCGCTGGCGAGGTTCTCGAAGTACAGCACCGCCAGCGAAGGCACATCCGCGGGCGCCGCACGTACGCCCGAGGGTGACGACATTTCGAGCACGATCGCGCTCAACTCGCGGCGCAGGTCGCCGATGTCGCGCGGGCGCTCGTTCGGGTCCTTGGTCAGGCAACGCCGCACGACATCACGCAACCGCGGCGGGATCGCCGGCGGCAGCGCGCTCCAGTCGGGGTCGCGTTCGATGATGCGCGCGATGACGTCGGAGCCGGTCTCGCCGGGGAACGCGCGGCGGGCGGTCAGGCACTCGAACAGCACACAGCCGAAGGCCCACACGTCAGCGCGACGGTCGACAGGCTTGCCACGCGCCTGCTCAGGGCTCATGTACGACGCGGTCCCGAGGATGATGCCCTGCGCGGTCCCGCTCATCGCCATCGTCGGCGAGGTCGTCATCTCAATCGTGGAGGATCCGGGTGCTGCGCCCTTGGCGAGGCCAAAGTCGAGCACCTTCACGACGCCGGCTGGCGTGATCATCACATTGCCCGGCTTCAGGTCGCGGTGAACGATGCCGCCTTCGTGCGCCGCCTCGATCGCCCAGGCGATCTGCACGCACACATCGAGCGCATCACGCACCGGCAGCGACCCGCCCGCGAGTCGCGCGCCGAGCGTGTCGCCCTCGATGAACTCGAGCACCAGGTAGGGCGTTCCCGCGACGTCCTCAAGCCCGAAGATGCCGGCGATGTTGGGATGGCTCAGCGACGCCAGCAGCTTCGCCTCGCGCTCGAAGCGCGCCAGCCGTTCGGGGTCGGTTATGAACGCCTGCGGCAGCGCCTTGATGGCGACGATGCGGTCGAGGCGTGTGTCGCGTGCGCGGTACACCTCGCCCATGCCGCCGGCGCCGAGTGCTCCGATGACTTCGTAGTTGCCGATGCGAGTACCGGGGGAAAGCGTCATGGCGGAGACCTTAGCGCAGCGGCCGCAATCGCGTCAGCGCGACTGCACGGCCTGCGGCCAGTTCATCACGACCGTCAGCGACTGAATGGGCGATTTCCCCGCCGGCATGATGGCCAGGAGGCGCTTGCCATCCGCAGTCGGCGCGGCAGTGAAGGCGGCCTCGGGGACGCGTCCGAAGGGTCGCGGGGGGCCCAGGCGGAACTCAGCGCCCGGCACGACATCCGCGATGCTCAGCTGGCGAGGCTGGCGCGGATCGAAGAACACCAACTGTTTGCCACCCGGGCTCCATCGCGCGTAGGTGCCGCCGCCGTTGGTGACCTGGTACTTGAAACCACCACCGGGATAGGCCTGCACGTAGACTTCCCACTTTCCAGATTCATCCGAGCCGTAGCTGAACCACTTGCCATCCGGCGAAACCGCCATTCCCTGTTCGGAGTAAGGCGTCACGAGCACCGGATGCGGCGTGTGATCGCCCTCGACCGGGACCGTCCACAGGTCCCAGCGCGTCGCGGGGTCCTGGCGTGAGTACACCAGAGCATGGCCATCCGGCGTCCAGCCCTCGAACTGCTTAAAGGCGTGGTCGTCCTCAAGCAATGAAATCGGGGGCGCGTTGCCGCTAACTGAACGGACAATGAAATGTTGGGGGCCGCCCTTCCCCGCCATGTAGGCCACGCGTGATCCATCCGGCGACCAGCGAGGCGAGCCCAGGTTTCCGGTTTCCTCGGACAGTCGCGTGGAGACACCGCGCTCGAGGTCGTAGATCCAAATCTCGGACTGGCCGTCATCGATGATCCGGCTCAGGACCGCGCGCCGGCTATCGGGTGCCACGTCCAATTCATAGGCCGCGACCGGCGGCATGGGAACACGACCCGTCACATGCTCCGCGAGGTCGTACCAGACCATGGTCCCCAGCGGGAGCTTGAAGGTGCGGAAGACGAGCGTTCCATTCGTGGACACGCTGAACCCCGCGGCACCCGAGCGACTCGTTTGAGTGCTGTTCGCGCGCAGGCTCGCGGGGCTCCCCTTGAGTTTCAGCGCCGCCGCGTCAAACGGCTGCACCACAATGTTCCCGCTCTTGCGATGGAGCAGGACGCCCGGGGGCGCGTAGACCGCACCGCTGTTGGCCTGGAGAATGTGCGCGGGCTTCGCGCCATCCAACGACCCGGCGTAGATCTCGTAGTGCCCGTCCTTGGGTGGAAGTGCGGCGTAAAGGAAATGCTTGGCGTCCGGCAGGAACTGCGGGAAGCGGTGGCCTGTCCCCCCGTGCGTCGAATCGACCTGCGTGACCTGGCGCGAGTCGCCGCCGCCCGCGGGGACCGCGAACAGTGGACCGTCGGAGGTCGGCGAATAGACGATCACGTCCTTGCTGCTCCACGAACCTCCGCGCGCGCGCTTCACATCGCAGACGTCTTCGACCTCGCCACCCGCGGCCGCAACCCGCTTGAGCTTGGTGTCGGTGAAGAACGCGATGTTCTTGCTGTCCGGCGACCAGAACGGCTGGAGCGCATCCTCAGTCCCCACGAGCGCGTGGGCGGCAGTCGACCCAATCGGCCGCAGCCAGATCATGCTCGCGCCGAATCGCCGGCGACGAAAGCGAGCGTGCGGCCATCGGGCGAGATCGCGGTGTTCGCGCCATCGTCGGTGATGACCATGCCATCGGCGTCGGTGACCTCGAACTGCACGGGGACCGGCGCTGCCGTGCGGTGGGTCGCCGTCCACGCGAGTATCGCAAGCCCGGCGCTGGCCACTGCGACCGCAGCGACGACGAGTGGCGACGTCCCGCGCTTGCGCGCTGCCGCGGCCGCAGCGCTCACGGTGGTGCCCGAAGTGCGCTGCGCGATCACCTCTTCGAGTTCGATGCGCGCGTCACCAATGTCGCGCAGGCGATGGCGCGCGTCCTTGTCGAGGCAGCGCCGCATCAGCTCGCGCACGCGATTCGGCGTCTGCGCGGGCAGCGCGTTCCAGTCGGGCTCGCCCTGGAGAATGCGGGCGATCATGTCCGAAACGGTCTCGCCCTCGAAGCAGCGCCGCCCGGTGAGACATTCGTACAGCACGCAGCCGAACGACCAAATGTCCGTGCGCTTGTCGACGGGCTTGCCACGCGCCTGCTCAGGCGACATATACGCGGCGGTGCCGAGGATCGTGCCCACGCCGGTCATCGCATAGGTCATGGTCGGCGAAGCGCTCAGCTTCATGTCGGCGCCGACGCTCGCGTCCGCGGCCTTCGCGAGCCCGAAGTCGAGCACCTTCACCACGCCCGAAGGCGTGAGCATGACGTTGCCGGGCTTGAGGTCGCGGTGCACCACGCCGCTCTCGTGCGCTGCCTCGACCGCCGCGGCGATCTGGCGGCACACATCGAGCGAGTCGGCGAGCGGCAGCGGGCCGCGCGACAAACGTTGGTCGAGTGTTTCGCCCTCGACGAACTCGAGCACCAGGTAGCGATGGCCCTCAACTTCCTCGAGTCCGTGGATGGCGCCGATGTTCGGGTGGCTCAGCGAGGCGAGCAGCTTCGCTTCGCGCTCGAACCGCGCCACGCGCTCGGGATCCTGCGCGAATGCGGGCGGCAGCGCCTTGATGGCAACGTCACGACCCAGCCGGGAGTCCTTCGCGCGGAACACCTCGCCCATGCCGCCGGCGCCCAGGGCGCCAACGATTTCGAAGTTGCCGATGCGGGATCCGGGGACGAGTGCCATGCGCCGGACTCTACGCGAACGGCGCCATCGGTGTCAGCCTAGGCGACACCGTTGGACTTCACTTCGAGCATGGCCTTCACGAACGGCAGCGTCAGCATGCGGCCCCCCGCCACGCGCTCGCGCGCCTCGGCGTAGAGCAGGTCGTAGCGCTCGGCACTCTTGCGCCACGAGAAGTCGCCGCGCATGCCATTCAACTGCACGTGGCGCCACAGCTCCGGGTGCTTCCAGATCGAGATCGCGTGACGCAGCGCCGCCGCCATCTCGTGCCCGCTGTAGGACTGGAACAGGAACCCCGTCCCCTGGTGCGTCAGCGGATCAAACTCCTGCACGCTGTCGGCCAGCCCACCCACCGCGCGCACCAGGGGCGGGGTGCCATAGCGCAGGCTGTATAGCTGGTTCAAGCCGCACGGCTCGTAGCGTGACGGCATCAGGAACAAGTCGGCGCCGCCTTCGATGCGGTGCGCCAGCGCTTCGTCGTAGCCGGGCCGGAAGCACACGCGGTCGGGATGCTGCGCCGCGAGCTGGCGGAAGAATTCGACGTAGCGCGGCTGCCCGCTTCCCAGCACCACGAAGCGCGCATCGAGCTTGAGCAGCACGTGCGCCGCCTGCTCGATCAAGTCGATGCCCTTTTGTTCGACGAGCCGCGTCACCATGCCGACGAGGATCTTGTCGCGCTCGACCGGCAAGCCGCATTCCGCGGCGAGGCTCGCGCGATTCAGGTCCTTCGTGTCGAGATGCGTGGCGTCGTAGCGGTGCGGCAGGTAGCGGTCGGTGGCAGGGTTCCAGTAGACATCGTCGATGCCGTTCAGGATGCCGCGCAGGTCGTGGCTGCGCATCGCGAGCACGCCTTCGAGGCCGAAGCCGAATTCTCCGCTCTCCTGGATCTCGACCGCATAGCGCGGACTCACCGTGGACAACATGTCGGAGAACGCCAACCCCACCTTCAGCGAATTCACACGACCCCAGTACTCGAACGGACCGCCGATGGTGAACTGCTCGCCGCCGAATCCCGCCAGCGCCAACACCCACGCATCCGTGATGCCCTGGTAGCCGAGGTTGTGGATGGTGAACACCGTGGCGGCGCTGCTGAACGCCAGCTCGGTCTGCAGGTGCGTGCGAATGAAGCACGGCACCCAGCCCGACTGGTGATCGTGCGCGTGCACGATATCGAAGCGTTCGCCCAACCGCCCCAGTCCCTCGAGGGCGGCGCGACAGAAAAACAGGAAGCGCTCGGCGTTGTCGGGGTAGCCTTCGTTGGTGCGCGGATCGTCGTAGATGCCGGGGCGGTCGAAGAACTTGCGCTCTCCCGCATGGTGCACCAGCAGCACGCGCAGCCCCGATTCGGGGTCCTCGCACAGGTCGAAGCCCACCGGCTCGCGACGCAGGCCCCAGGACACTTCGGTGATGGCCTGCGGCGTCACGTGCCAAGTGTCGGGAATCGCGATGCCGCGATAGCCCGGCAGCGCCACGGTCACCCTGTGCCCATTGCGCGCCTGCTCCATGGCCAGCGCGCCGACCATGTCGGCGAGCCCGCCCACCTTGGCGAGCGGGGCCATTTCGCTGGCGACATGCGCGACCGACCACCGCGCACGGTTCGGGGTGTTCCCTGCTGGCGTCGGCAACTAGATCTCGACAGCGATCTCGCGCAGGTACTGGGCCGCGTCTTCGGGCGGCGTCGGGTTGATGTAGAACCCCGAACCGATCTCGAAGCCGGCAACTCGCGTGAGCTTGGGCATGATCTCGAGGTGCCAGTGGTAGTGCTCGAGCTCGGTATCGCTCACCGGTGCCGTGTGGATGACGAAGTTGTAGGGCGGCCGGTCCAGCGCGCGGTTTAGCCGCTGCAGCGTCTCGCGCAGCACGCTGGCGAACTCGAGCAGCTCTGCGGGATCAGACATCGCCTGGAACGAATCGCTGTGCTTGAGCGGCAGGATCCACGTTTCGAACGGAAAGCGCGGCGCGAACGGCTCGAGCACCACGAAGCGGTCAGAGGTCTGGACCACGCGGCGGCCATTCTGCTCGGACGTCTCCTGCTGGATGATGTCGCAGAACACGCAGCGTTCCTTGAGCTCGAAGTAGCGGCGCGAACCGTCGAGCTCTTCCTGGATGCTCTTGGGGATGATCGGCGTGGCGATCAACTGAGTGTGCGTGTGCTCGAGCGTCGCACCGGCGCCCGCGCCGTGGTTCTTGAAGATCAGCACGTAGCGGAAGCGGCGGTCGCGATGCAGGTCAGCGACGCGCGCGCGATAGGCGGTCAGCACCTTGGCCAGGTGCTCGAGCGACAGGTCGGCGAGATCGGTGCCATGCTCCGGGCCCTCGATCACGACTTCGTGCGCACCGACACCATTCATGCGGTCGTAGAGGCCTTCGCCGCGGCGGTCGAGCGTGCCTTCGATCTGGAGTGCGGGGAACTTGTTGGGCACCACGCGGACCTGCCAGTCCGGCGTGTTCGGCAGGCTACCGGTGCCCGCGCGATCGACCCACACTTCGGGCGGCGTGCTGTCTTCATGCCCCGGGCAGAACGGACAGAAGGAACTCGTCCGTGCCGGCGCGTCCTGCGCGAAACTGGTGGGCCGGAGGCTGCGTTCGGTCGAAATGATGACCCAACGGCCTACGACCGGATCCTTGCGAAGTTCGGGCATGAATGGTCCTCAGAAGAAGTGCGCGGCGAAACGTTGAGGCGGTAGAGGGCCCGCGTTGCCTGCCCGCGATCGCTTGAGGGAGTGCTCGCGGGCGGTGGAGTCTAGTAACCCGCCAGATGGGGGGTCAAGTGGCCCGCTCCGGGCGCGTGGAATCGAACAATCGCTGCCATGCCTGCTCATCCAATGGCCCCGCCTGCTCCGCCCTACGCCCCAAGGCGATGCGCGCGGTGCGGGTGAATGCGTCGAGACGGTGTTCGATCATCTGCTGGCCGTCCCACCAGCCGAAGCTCGGGACCGACTTGGGAGCGAACGTACCTCCCCCGAACAGGTTGGCACCGGATCCCACGACGGCACCCGTGGGCAACAGCGTGCCGATGCCGGTCTTCACGTGCGCGCCGATCAGCGAGCCGACCTTGGGACTGCCGGTGTCATGCTCGCGGCCATCGACGGTCACGCGCACGTTGCCGTAGTTGTTCTTCAAGTCACTCGTGGTCGTCAGGGCGCCCAGATTGACCCATTCGCCGATCACGCTGTGACCGAGGAAGCCGTGGTGGCGCTTGTTGCCGAAGCCCTGCCACACGCATTCCTCGACCTCGCCCGCGACGCGGCACTGGCGGCCGAAGCTCGAACGCGACACCGAGCCGCCGAGCAATTGCGTGCCCTCGCCGATCACGCACGGCCCGACCACGAGCGTGTGCGCGGCGATCGAAGCGCCCTTGCGCACGAGCAGCGGCCCGCCGCGCGCATCGAGCACGCAGAACGGATCGATACGCGCGCCGGACTCGACCGAGACGCGATGGTCGCCGAGCACCACGACGGAAGCGTGAACATCGCCGCGTAGGCCGGGGATCATCGTGGCGAGATCGGCGGCGATCGCGTCGGCGTTCCATTCGATGATCTGCCACGGGCGCTCGAGTACTTTGGCCACGCCCGCCTTGCTTACAAGGTTCGCTGCGGCGAGCCACGTTGCGGCGTCGCCGCTGGCGAGTGCCGCCTGCGCGTCGGTGAGCGCGACTCGAGCGCCAATGATGCGCTCGCCCTGGCGCACGATCACGGGATCGTCGCCAGCGACCAACTCATTGAGCCATGCGCCCGGGAGTGCTGCGGCGTTGGCGAACACGATCGTGCGCGCGGAGGCGTCGAACCCCGGCGTGCGCGGCACCGTGCGGCACGCAGCGAGCGCGTCGGCGCGGGCCGCGAGTGCCGCGAGCGGCAGGCCGCTGGACGCCGCGAGGCGTTCGGCGAGCGATGAGGCGCCGAAGGCCAGTGCTGGCACGGGCGTGAGATCGGTCAGCGGCCGCAGGTCGCGCCAGTGCGCGTCCTCGAACACGACCAGCGCCTTGCTCATCGTTTGACGCTCGAGATACGGAACGCCTGCGTGAACCCCGATTCGATCGCGCGGCGGCGCAGCAGGTCCGCGGCGGTGTGCGACATGCACTCTTGCGTGCGCACCTTGTAGCGGCCGTGCTCCTGCTCGATCACCAGCGGCACCATCAGCACCGAGGCTGCCGTGGCGCGCGCTTGCTCGGCGGTCGCGGCATCGAGCGGTGCGAGCATCTGCACGCGCCAACACGTATCGGGCGGTGCGGCGAGCGAGCGGCTGCCGGGGGATTGCTGCGGCGGCGGCGACGCGCTGGGCGGCGTGGAAGGCGCGCTCCCGCTGCCTGGCGTCACTCGCGACGTATCCACGGCGACGGTGCGGCGATCGCCCATCACCTGCGTCGGCTCGGGCACCGGCACGTCGCCCGCGGGCGCGCTGACGGCAGTGCTGTCTTCCGCGGAGGCGGCGTTTGAAGCACCGGCGCTCGCGCGCGACTCGGACGCGACGCGCTCGCCGGGACGCAGCGGTTCGGGGATCGTGTTCAGCACCGCGAGCGCTTCAGGGGTCGGCATCGAATCTGCTGGCACCACGCTGATGGGCTTCGCGGGCGGCGTGCGCACCGGCGCGGGTTTGCCCGACGAAGTTGAGGAAGGCGGCGCCTTCACTCCCCCGGGTGCTGGCGGCAGCGGCGCGCAACTCGCGAGCGCCAGCACGACCACGGCAGCCAGAGCCCAACCGGCGCGACGCATGGCGGTCACCGGATTCCCTTGGCCTTGAGCGCATCCACGATCGCGCGCACCTGCGAGCTGTCCTCGATCTTGCACGCGAGCGTGCCGCCCCCCGCGTTGACCACGATCATGTCCGCAAGGCCCAAAGCACCCGCAGCGCCTCCATCGCCGACGACGATGCAGCGGTCGCAATCGACCGCCACCGCGTCACCAAACACCACGTTGCCACGTTCATCGCGCGGCTGGTGGGCGGCCCATGAGTTCCACGAGCCCAGATCGTCCCAATCGAACGAGGCCTCGAGCATCACCGCGTTGACCGCGTGCTCGAGCACCGCGTAGTCGATCGAGATCGAGGGCAGCGAGGGGAACGTCAGGTCCATGCCGTCTTCGAAGGCGGGGAGCTCCTTGCGATCCGCAAGCCCGCGCAACGGCAGCGCCAGGTCCGGCCGGCTCGCATCGAGCGCATCGAACAACACGGAGGCGCGCCACACGAACATGCCACTGTTCCAGTAGTAGCCACCCTCGGCGAGCCAGCCTGCGGCGCGCTCGCGATCGGGCTTCTCGGTGAACTGCGCCACGCGGTGCAGGCGGTCGGAGATCACAGCACCCTGGCGGATGTAGCCGAACCCGGGCTCGGGCGAAGTCGGGCGAATGCCGAACGTCAGCAACTCAGCTTCGCGTTCGACGATCGCGAAGGCACGCTCGAAGTCGGCGACGAACGCCGCATCGTCATCGATCAGGTGATCCGCCGGCAGCACCGCCATGGCGGGGTCGCCGCCCTGCGCCAGGCACCACGCCGCCGCGGCGCCAATGGCGGCCGCGGTGTTGCGCGCCAACGGCTCGCCGGCAACGCGCACGCCGGTGCCCGCGCACTCGCGCGCCACGGCCGGCCGCAGGTCGCGGGCGGTGAGCACGAGAATGTTTTCAGGCGGCGCCAGCATGAGCGCGCGCGTGAGTGTTGCCGCGAGCAGCGTGCGCTCGTTGCGCGCAAGCGGCAGCAATTGCTTCGGGCGGTCGGGACGGCTCCACGGCCAGAACCGCTCCCCGCGGCCTCCGGCCAGCACCACCACGTAGCGATCGGACATGTTCGCGCGTGCCTACCAGCGACCGCGGGCGACCGCGTCCCGCTCGGGCGCGAACGACGACAGGCCGAGCACTTCGTCGTAGACCGCCTCGTAGGCGTCGGCGATGGCTCCCCACGTGAACTCGTCGCAACTGCGCCTGCCCGCCTCGCGGCCCATGCGCGTCGCGGTGTCGGCGCGGCGATGGAAGCCTTCGAGCGCATCAGCCAAGGCGCGCGCGTCACCCGGCGGCACGAGACGGCCGGTGACGCCATTCTCGATCACGTCGGGCGCGCCGCCCACGGCGCTCGCAATGACCGGGCGGCCGCGCGTCAACGCCTGCAACAGCACCGACGAAGCGCCCTCCCACAACGACGGCACCACCACGGCATCCGCCGCGGCGAGCAACGGCTCGAGCGAGTCGTCAGGATCGATCACATGCACGGAGGCTTCGAGCCCGAGTTCCGCGATGCGGCTCTCGAGCTCCGCGGCCTGCGGGCCCTGTCCCATGATGGCCGCCACGAAGTGCAGCCCGCGCTCGCGCACGATGCCCAACGCTTCGACCAGCACGCTGGCGCCGCGCTGCGGCTCGAGGCGGCCCGCGAACACCCACAAGGGACGGATCACTCCGGCGCCCAAGCGCTCGCGCACACGCCGCGACAGTTCATGCTCGCGCGCCTCGTCCGGCTCATCGACGCCCGGCGTGATGCGGCGGATCTGGTCGCGCGTGATCCCCGTCTCGCGCACCAACTGGTCGGCGAAACCTTCGCACGTCGTCGTCACCACGTCCGCGCGATGCAGCAAGCGGCGCGAGGCGCCACGCGTCTGCTCCGGCGTGCGCGCACCGTGGGCGGTCACGATGTGATGGCGAACCCCCGCCATTTCGGTGAGCGTGCCCGGCACGACGTCTTCACTTGGCCAGGCAAAGTGCAGGTGCAACAGCGCCGGCTTGGCGCGGCGCAGACGGCCCCACACGTCGAACATGCGGCGGAAGCTCCAGGCCGCACCGTGCGTCGGCATGCGGTCGACCGCGATCTCACGCGCCTCGAGCGCTTCGGCGAATGGCGTTTTGGCGGGGTCCGAAGACAGCCAGACGCGAACATCGAAACGGTCGCGCGGCAGTCGTGAGGCGAGTTCCCAAACCGTGCGCTCGACGCTGACGCTGTCGGCACAATCCGCGATGACGAGGGAGAGCGGGCTCGTGGGGTTCATGCGATCGACGGCTTCCATTCCGTGGGCCGCGAGAGAGGGGCGGCCTTCGGCATTTTACGGACCATCGCAGGCAGCGACATCCGTGCGCTGCGCGACGTCTCCGTGACCGGGGCAAATTAGCACAATCCGCAAGCGTTGGCGCGGTGGAATCTGTGCGTGCGCAATGTTTTTTCATAGGCTTGGCGCGGGCGAGCGGCGCGCCGGCTCCGCGACCTCGCGTAGCCCCGAGCCAGAGCAATCCGCTGGCGATGCAAGCGCCGTCCAAGCTAGGATCATCGTCCCATGACCAACGTCTCGTCGGACCGGCTCGCGTCCCAGGGCGGCACGCCCGTGCGCGAGAAATTCTTGCCGCTCGCCATCCCCAATATTGGCGCACGTGAAAAGGCGCTGGTGATGGAAGCGCTGGACTCAGGCTGGATCACCACGGGCCCCAAAGCGCTGGCACTGGGCAATGCGATTGCAGAGCTTGCGGGCGCCAAATACGGGCTCGCCGTGAGCTCCGCCACCGCCGCGCTGCACTTGGGGCTGGTCGCCACGGGCGTCAAACCCGGCGATGAAGTGATCGTCCCGACCAACACCTTCGTGGCCTGCGCCAACGTGGTCGAACACTGCGGCGCGCGCCCAGTCCTCGTCGACATCGAGCCCGACACGCTGTGCGTGAGCCCCGCCGCTGTCGAGGCCGCGCTGAGCCCGCGCACCAAGGCCATCATGCCCGTCGACCTGGGCGGCCACCCCTCGGATATGGACGCCCTGGAGGCGCTGGCGAACCCGCGCGGGATCCCGCTGATCGAGGACGCCGCGCACTCGCTGGGAGCCGCCTGGGGCGATCGCCCCGTGGGCTCGCGCGCGACCGCGACCGCGTTCTCGTTCTACGCCACCAAGAACCTGACCACCGGCGAAGGCGGCGCCATCGTCACCAACGACGAAGCGCTGCTCGAGCAGATGCGCTCGTTGTCGCTGCACGGCATGAGCCGCGACGCCTGGCTGCGCTACACCGACAAGGGCTCGTGGTACTACGAGATCACCGCACCCGGCTACAAGTACAACCTGAGCGACGTGCTGGCCGCGATCGGGCTGGGCCAGCTGGAGCGCTTCGCCGAAATGCAGAAGCGCCGCCATGAGATCGCGGGGCTGTACGACCGGCTGCTCACGGACCTCCCGGAAATCGGTTGCCCGACCCCGCGGCCCGGCATCACGCACGCGCGGCATTTGTATGCGATTGCGTTGGATCTCGACCGCTTGACGATCGACCGTAGCGCCTTCATCCGCGAGTTGCGCGCGGAGAACATTGGGAGCTCGGTGCACTTCATCCCGATCCACCTGCACCCGCACTTCCGGGACAGCCTGGGCTACGCGCTGGGGGCGTTCCCCGTGGCCGAACGCGCCTACGAGCGCACGCTATCGCTGCCGATGTTCCCTGGGCTGTCGGATGGCGACGTGGAAGACGTCTGCACCGCGGTTCGCAAGATCGTCGCGAACTTTCGGCGGTAGTTGAGGCGCGGCTCTGGCTCTCGCTTAACCCCTTGCGGAAGTCGTGTCGCGGGGAGGAGGCATGAGGGGCCTGTGCGGGGTCGCTCGACTACGCCTTCCCGGCTTCGTCTCGCTACGCTCGCGGACGGCGAACGGCATCCAT
>JAYSRO010000317.1:0-2657 GCA_043720995.1 Candidatus Eiseniibacteriota bacterium | reverse complement strand
GCGTAGGCCGTCATCAGCACCACGCCGACCGCGGGCCAGCGGCTCTTCACCTGCGCCATCAGGGCGAGACCGTCGGGGGGCGCCATGCGCAGGTCGGTGACCACGGCGTCGAACGCTCCCGCCTCCAGTTGCGCGAGTGCCGCGGCACTGCCGCCGACGAACTCGGCGGCGTGGCCGGCATCGCGCAGCGCGAGTGCCGTCAGTTCGGCGTTGCGGATCTCGTCATCGACGACCAGCACTCGCACCGTCACTCCTTCACGCGTGGCAACCGCACCGTGCATGTCGTGCCGCGGCCTTCACTGCTCTCGATCGCCAGCGTCCCACCCGCCGACTGCGCCAGCCGCCGCGCCAGGAACAACCCGAGCCCCGAGCCCTGCGGCTTTGTCGTCACGAACGGCGTCGCGAGCCGCTGCAACAACTCCCTGGGGATACCGGGGCCCTCATCCGCGATCTCGATCTCGATGTGGCCAGATGCGGTCCGGTCGGCGACCCGCATGCTGCCCCCTTCCGGCATCGCCTCCATCGCGTTGAGCAGCAGGTTCAAATACACCTGCTTGAGCGATTCGGGATCGAGCCGGACAGTAGCCGAATCATCGCCCCCGCGCGAGCGTTCGAGCCTCACGTGGCGCGCATGGAATTCGCCTTCGAGCAGCGCCAGCGTGGCCTCGAGTGCAGCCAGCGCATCGCCGTGTTCACGCGGGGCCTGCTCGCCGCGCGCGAACTCGAGATAGCGCGCCACGGTGCGCGAAAGCCGGTCGGATTCCTCGATGACGAACTGCGCCATGCGCTGCTGCTCGGCATCGCCGCGCTGCAGGCGCTCGGCGGAGCCGCGAATGATGGCGAGCGGGTTCTTGATCTCGTGTGCCAGAGTCGCCGTGAGCTGGCCCATCGCGGCGAGGTTCTCGGCGCGCGACAGGCGCCGCTCGAGCCGCGCCGCGGCCAGCGCGTTGCGCACCAGCAGGGCCGCGAAGCCCGCGATGGCGGCGAGGCTCAGCAGCGCGATCAGCGCGAGACGCCGCGCCAGCGATTCGAGCGGAACGAGGTACGCGGGCTCGGCCTCGACGGCGACGACCGCGATGGCGCGGCCGCGCTCGAGCACCGGCGCGAGTGCGGCGCGCAGCGTGACGCCATGGTGCACGTAGGCCGGCGAGATCATCGCCTGCCCGCGCAGCGCGCGTGCGAGCGTGGGGGCAACCAACGTGTCGAGCGCGCTGGGGAAGCGCTCCGTGTCCTCGGCGAGCCGGGCGTCGACCAATGTGATGCGCGTGGTGTCGATCAACGAAGCATTGGCGAGCCCCGTCGCGCTGCTGAGCGTCACCAGTTGCACCTGCAGCGCGAGATAGCCGCTGCCGTCCTCACCCAGCAGGCGCGCCTCGGCGACCGTTTCGGGCGAGATCTGCGACGCCGCGGTGTGGGCCACGCGACCGAGCCGCGCCTCAAACTCGCCGGCCATCGCATCGTGCACGCGGACCCACGCCAGCCAGCATGCCGTGACGGTGACGATGGCCGTTGCCGCCGCCAGCAGCAGGGTGGTGAGGATCGTTCGCTTCAGCGTCGCTCCCCGGGCGCCGTGCGCGCGCAGGGCCTCGAGGCGAACACGTCAGCGCTCGAGGCGGCCGATGACGACGGTGATGTTGTCGTTACCGCCGCGCTGGTTGGCCAGCGCGATGAGCTGCTCGCACGCGAGGTCGAGGTCGGGACCCGAGGCGATCCTGGCGATCTCATCGTCCTCGACGAGGGTGTGCAACCCATCGCTGCACACCACCAGCGTGTCGCCCTGCCGCAACGGATCATCGACCTGTGCCGCGTCGACATCGACCTCGGCGGCGACACCGACGCTGCGCGTGACGACGTTGCGGCGCGGATCGACCTTCGCCTGCTCGGGCGTCAGGTGGCGGTGCTCGACGAGCTGCGCCACCAACGAGTGATCGTGCGTCAACTGCTCGATCCCACCGTCGCGTACGCGATACGCCCGGCTGTCGCCGACATGCGCGAAGTACGCCGCCTCGCCCTGCATCACGACCGCGGTGCAGGTGGTGCCCATGCCACGCATTTCGGGGTGCGCTCGGCTGTGCTCGTGGATCACCTGGTTGGCGGTCTCGACCGCGTGCTCCAGGTCATCGAGCACGCTGTTGGTGCCCGCGCGGTAGATCTCGAGCACGCAATCGATGGCGAGCTGGCTCGCCACCTCGCCCGCTTGCGCGCCACCCATGCCATCGGCGACGACGAGCAGCACGCCGCGCGCAGCGGCATCAGGGCCCTCGGGCCTCCACACCGCAAAGCGGTCTTCGTTCTGCGACCGCTTGAGACCGACATCAGTACCCGTGCCCACGCGAACCGGCATGCGGCAATTCTCCGGAATCAGGAATCCACGCCGGCCGCGCTCGAGTGCGTTCGCGACCGCGAACCCCGCCACTCTTCCACCTGCCGGATCAGTTGAGCGCGACCAGGCGTCGAGTGAACGTCCGGCCCGCGACGTCCAGACGATAGTAGTAAACGCCCGCGCGAACCAGTGCGCCGGTCTCGTCGCGCAGGTCCCACGCCGATGCGTGAACTCCCGCGGACTGCGTGCCACTCACCAACGAGCGCACGCGGCGCCCACCCACATCGTAGACGGCGAGCTCCACCGGGCCGCCCGCGGGCATCGCGAAGTCGAT
>JAYSRO010000316.1:0-2658 GCA_043720995.1 Candidatus Eiseniibacteriota bacterium | reverse complement strand
GCGGTCAAGCGGAAAGCAGCAGCGCGAAGTTTGGGATGGGACAAGAATGCGTCAGACCGCGGTCATCACGGCGCATTGGATGCGCCGGAATTCAACTCCGTGTCAGGCGGCGTCGCGACGCGCGCGCAGGTCGTGGCGGCCGCGGCGCGACCACTCGGCCATCAACTCGAGCGCTTCGACGTGCTCGGGCGCATGCTCCAGCACGAGCGCCAACTGGTCCTGCGCCTGTACGCGCTGGCCAGCGCCTTCGAGCGCGCGCGCCAACAAAACGCGCGCGTCGTGGAAACCGGGATTCAGCTCGAGACTCTTGGACAGCGACAGCAATGCGTCGTCGAAATGCCCGAGCGCCAATTCGGCGCGTCCCAGCGAAGCGTGCACGTCTGGATAGGCCGCGAAGCGCGGCAGCAGCGCCCGGAGCATGGCAGCCGACTCGCGCGCGCGGCCCTGCTCGACGAGCTCACGCGCGCGACGCAACTCATGTTCGAGCGCATCGCTGTCGAGCCGCAGGGCGCGGCGTAACAGCGCGTCGGCTTCCTCCCACTCCGCCTGCTCCAGCCGGCGCACACCCTGCTGGAACGCACGGCGCTCTTCTTCGCCCGCTTCACCGGAGAGTGAGCGCAACACTTCGAGCGCATCGCCCACCATGCCCTCGCGGGCATCCAGCATGGCGAGTTCGAGTCGCGCGGCGAGGTAACGCGGATTGATGGTTAGTGCGGCATCGAGCGCGCGGCGCGCATCGGCCCAGCGCTGGCCGCGCAACAACAGGCAGGCGCGACGGTAGTGTAGATCGGGGTAACGCGGCCGCAAGGCGAGTGCCGCATCGAGCGCACGCTCGGCAGCGCCCCGGTCTCCTGCCGCTTCCGCCAGCCCCGCGATTTCGGCGAGCGCGTTCGCCGCTTCCGGCGCCTTGGCTTCGCGCGCATCCCGGTCGCGCACCCGCTCCGCCACGGCAGCCATCGCCTCGGCGAAACGCTGGCTCCGCGCAATGCGCAGGGCGTTCAGGAATTCGGATTCGGGCAGCTCGGCCGGTCGTGGACTCACATGCGCCCCATCATGATCTTCATCGCGTATCCGGCCGCCAAAGTGACGGCGAGATTGTCATCCAGTGGTATCGGCAGCATTTCCACCAGACTTGCGACCAAAGCGCCAATAATCACGACGTGCCACGGCAGGTGGCCGAGGGCCGCGACGTAGGCCGCCCAGGCCAGGCAGGCGATCAGCCCGGCCCCGAAGCCCTCGAGGCTCTTGCCGAACAACCGGGTGTGCCCGTAGGCACGCCCCGCGAGTGCGGCGAACCCATCCCCCAGCACGGTGAAACCGAGCGTGGCGGCCGCGATCGGCCGCGGGAAGATCTCGAGTGCGAGCAGGGTCGCCAACAGCAGGTAGGTCGAGCCGAGCAGGTTGAACTGCTCGTGCTCGCGGATGAGTTCGCCGAGGAAACGGCGGAACCACGCGTGCACGCGGCGCTCGTGAATACGCACGACGTCGATGACCACCGCCGTCAGCACGCACAGCAGCAGCACCAGCCGCCAGGCGCGAGTCGAGTTAGGCCACGGCAGCCAGTGATGCAGGATGTCGAGCGGCAACAGGATGAACGCAAGGTGAATCGCCTTGCGGCGCGCCTCGGTCAACCAGAGGCGGTTGGTGAGCGGCGAAGTGAGGGACGGTCGCGGTTCGGCCATGCCGTGACTATAGCGCGATGGCGGGCGCGAGGCTTAGCGGCTCGACCCTGATCCGATTCGCGAGACGGCCGAGCGGGACGCCAAGAGCGCCAGTTGCCACCGGCGCCGCGGCCGTTGAGGCTGCGCGGGTAACGGCAGTTGCCGTCAGCGCGGCGCGATCACCGTCGTGTCGCTCAATGCATACGGCCGCAACTCCCTGTACGCCGCGCGCGCGCCCATGATGCTGCGTACGTAGTCGCGCGTCTCGGCGCGGCCGATCAACTCGCAGAACAGCGCAGCACCCCCGCGATCGAGCAGCGTCCGCCACTGCCGCGACACCGGTGTGGGTCCTGAGTTGTACGCCGACACCGCGACCGGCCAATGGTTGCCGAAGCGCTCGAGCAACCAGTGCAGGTACTCGCGGCCGTAGCGCAGGCTCGTCGTGGGATCGAACATCGCTTCGCGGTCCGGTGGCGCTTCGCCGAGACGGCGCGCCATGTCCCCCGCCGTCGCGAGCTTCAACTGGTAGAGCCCAAGCGCGTCGCTCTTGGAGCGCGCGCGTGGATCGAAGCGGCTCTCCTGCCACGCGACAGCGCGCAGCAGCGCGCGATCGACGGGATCGGTGCCGCGCGGCTCGGGGAGCGCTCCATATAATGAGTCGAGCGCAGGCGGATAGCGGAGGGTGTTGAGGAACCACTCCCCGTCCCTCGATTCCACGCGAGCTGACTCGTCCAGCGCATTCTGCGCCAGCCGGATGGCGAGTGGAACCTGGTTCATTCCCAGGGCCAGCCGGCACGCCTCGAGCAGGTCGGGGACTCCGCACCCGTTCGCGGCAGAGCCCGTCCGGTTTCCCGGGTGCGCGAGGATGTCCGCTCGCATTCGCTGCAACACGAGTGTCGCCGCCTCGTTGTCACCGAGCACGATCAGTGCTTCCGCCAGCGCGAGTTCGTGACGGGGCGTGGCGCACGCGGCAGGTGGCGCGGGAATTCCCGGGAAC
>JAYSRO010000315.1:0-2660 GCA_043720995.1 Candidatus Eiseniibacteriota bacterium | reverse complement strand
CGTGATGCTCGGCGCGCTCACCACGTTCCGTGAGATCCGCGATCACGCGGGGCTCCAGAAGCGGCTGCCTTCGCTCGTCGCTGCCGCGTCGGAAGTCGGCGCGTGGCAGATCCAGAACCGCGCCACCATCGCGGGCAACATCGCGAATGCCTCGCCGGCCGGCGACTCGCTGCCCGTGTTGCTCGCGCATGATGCGCGCGTCCATGTGCGCTCGGTGCGCGGCGCGCGCGTTGTCGACTTCGCGGCGCTCTACACGGGTTACCGCAAGCTGGCGGTCGAGCCGGACGAGTTGATTACCGCGGTCGAGGTGCCGTTCGCCGCCGCAGGCGCCAAGACGTTCTTTCGCAAGGTCGGCACCCGCCGCGCGCAGAGCATCTCGAAGGTCGTGTTGTGTGGTGTGTTGGGCCGCGGCCGCAATGGCGCGGTGAATCACG
The DNA here is from genome assembly GCA_043720995.1 of Candidatus Eiseniibacteriota bacterium. GTDB lineage: Bacteria > Eisenbacteria > RBG-16-71-46 > RBG-16-71-46 > RBG-16-71-46 > JANLWK01. Next base: position 2,226 of record JAYSRO010000315.1, on the reverse strand, counting down.
CGCGTCTGGCGTTCGGCAGCGTGGCGCCCACTACTCTGCGCGCCGCCACTGCCGAAGCCGCGCTGTTGGGCGCCAAGCCCTCAGGAACAAGCGCCCACGCCGCCCTCGAGGCATTGTCCCGCGACATCGCGCCGATCGACGATATCCGCTCCACGCGCGACTACCGTGTGACCGTCGCAGCCAATGTTCTCGCGCAGTTTCTGCGTTCCGCGCACCCGGGCTACGTCACCACCTGAAATTCACAGATTCGCTCAAGGGCCGAATCCTGCTGCCGATAACCCCGGCAGGAGGAAGTCATGGCCGAGTCTTGGCAGCCCACGCTTTCAGAAATCGCTCTCGTGTTCTCGCGTCTCGCCGACCGTCTTGGCGAGCAGGAACAGATCGTGCTCGACCCCTACGTTGAACAGGCGGTCCGTGACGCGATCTTCCATCTCGAGCTGCAGATCCCCGGTTGGGAACCTGCTTTCGACGCGGACGCCGCGCGCGCGATGCGCAAAGCCGCCCAGGAATCCCTCGATCGTGGCAACGAACGCGAGGCCGTCGGCCGCGCGCTGCGCGGGCTGTCGTTCGCCCCGCACGATCCCGGCCTGTTCTACCTGCTCGGCTCGGCGTGCTTCGAAGCCGGCTCGGTCGAACTGGCGTTGCGCGTGCTCTGTCACACGCTGTGGATCAATCCCGGCCACGGTGGCGCCCGCGCGGATCTCGAAGCGTTGTCGGCGTTCCTCGACGATTCCGACGATCAGCCGCGCGCCGCGTAGGCTCCGTCTGGGGACGACGATTGCTGCGTTGGCCCGGGCGCTCGTCGCTGCGGAGTATCTGACGATACACCTCGCTCCTCGCTGCCCGTGCCGCCTTGCACTCGTCGCCCCCAGACGGAGCCGATTGAGGGTTCAGTAGGCACTGTGGGACACTGAGCTACACATGCGCTGGTCGTTTCGTATCGGCAAGATCGCGGGCATCCCGATCCAGGTTCACGTCACGTTCCTGTTGTTGCTGGGATGGATCGCGATTTCCCGCGGCCTGCTCACCGGGCAAACCCAAGAAGCTCTCGGCGCCGTCACGCTGCTGCTGAGTGTATTCGCCTGCGTGGTGCTGCACGAACTGGGGCACGCGCTGGCGGCGCGACGTTACGGGATTCGCACGCGCGACATCACACTGCTGCCCATTGGCGGACTCGCCCGGCTCGAGCGCATGCCCGAGAAGCCTTCGCAGGAGCTCGTCGTCGCCCTCGCCGGTCCCGCCGTCAATGTGGTGATCGCGCTGGTGATCGGCGTGGCGCTGCACGAGCAACCGAAGTCGTTCTTCGACCTGTTTACCGCGGGTAGCCTGTTCGAGACGCTGCTGGCGATCAACATCGGCATGCTGCTGTTCAATCTGGTCCCGGCGTTTCCGATGGACGGCGGCCGCGTGCTGCGCGCGCTGCTCGCCATGCGCTTGCCCTACGAGCGCGCCACGCGCATCGCCTCGATCGTCGGCCAGGGCGTCGCGGTAGCCTTCGGCATCGCGGGGCTCGTCACGCACAACTACACGCTGCTGCTGATCGCGGTGTTCGTGTTCACCTCGGCGGGCGAGGAGCGCACCATCGTGTCGGCTCGCGCCGCCGTCGCGGGCGTGACGGTGCGCGAAGCGATGCACCGCGAGTTCCGCTGGCTCGGCGCCGCAGAACCCTTGAGCATCGCGGTCAACTACACGCTGGCGGGCGGCCAGACCGACTTCCCAGTACTCGATGGCCCGCACCTGATCGGTACGCTGCGCGCGCCCGCCTTGATCGCCGCGGTGCAGCGCTTCGGCGCCACCACACCCGTGGGCACCGTGGTGGAGCGCCGCGTCGAGGCATGCGATGCCGACGACGCGCTCGACAACGCCGTCGCGCGCATGCGCGGGCTGCGCGTCACCAGCCTGCCGGTGTTGAGCCAGGGCAGCGTCGTGGGGTGGTTGTCGCTCGACCAACTGGGCGACCGCCTGCTGGTGCGCAAGGCGATCCGCCGCCTCCAGGGCGATGCGGAAGCCTAAACGCCACCTCCCGATCGTGCGGCTCACCATGGTGGCCGCTGCGATCGTGGCGATCATCCTGTTGTCGCGCTCCTCGGCAGCACCCCGCTTTCGTGAGCTGCAGCCCGGGATGGAGTTCGCGATCTTCCGCGGCGAACCCTACTGCCGCATGGGCCTGTCCGAGATTGCCGTCTTGCGCCTCGATCCACGCCAGGTGCGCCTGCGCATGTCGCA
>JAYSRO010000314.1:0-2668 GCA_043720995.1 Candidatus Eiseniibacteriota bacterium | reverse complement strand
GCCAGGGAATCAGTCCGGCTTCGAGGTGCAGGTCGCGGTCGGGCCGGGGTGTCCAGAGCGCATAGGCGCCGTACTGCTGCAGCCCGTGTTCCTGGCCTATGGCGATCGTCTGGACGTGAGCCTCGAATCCACCGTCGAATTCCGCGTCGAGGAACAGCCGCAGCCGGTAGGGGTCGAAATTTGAGTCGCCGGCATTGAAGGCATTGAGCGTCAAGGCATCGCCACCGGCTGCCGTCAGATCGAGCAGCCCACGCAAGTGAATCTGGTCACGCTCGATCGCGACGGCCGGTCCCGGCAGAGTCATCACTATCACCATCACAATCACCAGCGTCGTGCATGCCATCCGTGCGCGCATTGATGGACTCCCGGGAGTTCAGCGCGGGCGGAGCACGAAGCGACTCCACGGTGCCTGCGCGACCTCAGGGTTATCGGCGGACACCGGCGCGCGCATGAGGGGGCCCCTAAGCCCGCTCTTCCCACACGCGGCACAGGTGCAAGATCGTCTCGACCGCCTTTTCCATGTCCTGCACCGACACCCATTCCAAGCGCGAGTGGTAGTTGTGCCCGCCGGTGAACAGGTTCGGCGTGGGCAGGCCCATGAAGCTCAGGCGTGAGCCGTCGGTCCCCCCGCGGATTGCGGCGTCGCGTGGCGTGAACCCGGCGCGACGGATGGCTTCGCGCGCGTTCTCAACGATGGCCGGGTCGCGGTCGAGGATCTCCTTGAAGTTTCGGTAGTTCTCGGTGACTTGCACCGACACCGAGGCGCCCGGCCAGCGCGCCACGACCTTGCGGGCGAGTGCCTCGAGCATGGCTTCCTTCTCCTTCAGCCCCGCGGTATTGAAGTCGCGAATGATGAAGTCAACCGTGGTGCGATCGACCGCGGCGTCCATGCCGTTGGGGTGCACGTAGCCTTCGCGTCCCTCGGTCGTCTCGGGCGACAACGCATCGTGCGGCAACTCATGGATGAACTCCGCGGCGATCTTGATGGCGTTGACGAGCCGCCCCTTCGCGTAGCCGGGGTGGGTCACGAAGCCCTGGAACGTCACGGCCATCGAGTCGGCGGAAAATGTCTCAGTGTCGACTCCGCCGCGTTCCTCACCGTCGATGGTGTAGGCACAGTGCGCGCCAAACTTCGCTACGTCGAAGTACTTGGCGCCCTCGCCGACTTCTTCATCGGGCGTGAAGCCAATGCGAATCGGCCCGTGCGGGATCTCGGGGTGCTGTCTCAGGTATTCGACCGCCGCCATGATCTCGGCGACGCCGGCCTTGTCGTCGGCGCCGAGCAGGGTGGTGCCCGAGGCGGTGACGATGTCGTGGCCGCGCTGGTGTTCGAGCGCGGGGATGTTCTTCAAGCCGAGCACCATCGCAGGGTTGTCCGGCAAGACGATGTCGTTGCCGGCCCAGTCGCGGTGGAGCATCGGCTTGACGCCCTCACCGCTCGCATCCGGCGAGGTGTCGACATGTGCGACGAAGCCAATCACCGGAACGTTCTGCTTGGGCGAAGTCGCGGGCAGCGTCGCGAACACGTAGCCGTGTGGCTCGCGCGTGGCATCGGTGAGTCCGAGCGCCAGTAGCTCGTCCTTCAACAGGTCGAGCAGCACGAGTTGCTTCAGCGTGCTCGGATACGTCGTTGATTCGTACATCGACTGCGTGTCGATCTGGACGTAACGAAGGAAGCGCTCGAGGACGGACGTCTGCGTGGTCGTGGGCATGTGCGGCTCCGAAGTGACGATGGGGTGCAACGGGGGTTCCTGCAGGGCGGCGCGGCTCGATCCCGCCTCAAATCCAAGGTCTTGACTCATCCCGCTCCAGCGGTCAATCTACCTGCGACATCATCCAGGTGCCCACACAGTGTGGGGTAATAGGGAAGAGGGGTTAAACGCCCCCGCGGTCCCGCCACTGTAATGGGTCGGCCGGTTCCAGAGTGCCACTGATCGCAACGTTGTTCGCGATCGGGAAGGCGGAGCCGGAGCGCCCAGAGCCAGGAAACCTGCCCGGATGCTATTGCCTCTAGCGCCACGCGGAATGGCGTCTGGGATCGGTGTCCCGTGTGGCCCCGTCTCCTGGAAGCATTCCAGGGCACGGGGCCATTCGATTGAGGCGCGTTGGACGCCGTGATCGCTACTCTATTGCTCGCACTCACCGTGCAGGCGCCGCCGGATTCGTTCCCGGCAGCCGCGCCGTTCGCTGCGCCCGCCGTGGCGACTGCCGCCGCACCCGCTGGCGACTCGGCGCAAGTGCATCCCGTGATGACGCTGCCCGAGACGCGCGTCGACAGCGAGCGCGCCGTGCGCGATGCGCGCCATCGCCAACCGACCGCGTTCGTCTCGGACCTCGCGGCCGGCGCGACGGGGCACGCGCTCGAGACGCTGCCCGAGTTGCTGAGCCGGAGTGCTGCGGTGCGCATCCAGCAGTATGGCGGGCTCGGCTCGTTCGCGACGGTGTCGCTGCGCGGTGCTCCGGCGGGGCAGGTGTCGGTGTACATCGATGGCGTGCCATTGACCTCAGCCGCGGGCAGCGTCGTCAATATCAATGATCTCCCGGTCACCTCGATCGAGCGCCTCGAAGTCTATCCCGGTGTCTCGCCGCTCGAACTCGGCCCCGCGACTCCGGGCGGCGCCATCAATGTCATCACGCTGGCGCCCGCGCCGCTCGCGCGGTTCAAGCT
>JAYSRO010000313.1:0-2668 GCA_043720995.1 Candidatus Eiseniibacteriota bacterium | reverse complement strand
GTCCACGCGCCACGGCATCGTCCGCACCCGGCTTCCCCTCATCAGTCGCTGGAAGGTGCTCGACAACTTGCGCCGCAGCTTGTTGGCCCCGGCGTTGGTCGCGTTGCTCGGGTCTGCCTGGACATGGCTGCCGGGCTCGCCGCTCTACTGGACTCTGGCGACGCTGGCGGTGCTCGCGTTCCCGCTGCTGCCGCCGATCGTGCATCTGCTGATGGGGCCACGACCACTGCAACCCGTGGCCGTCTTCGTGCACGATGTGTGGTCCGAACTCAAGGACGCCACGGCGCAGGTGCTGCTCCAGATCACGCTCCTCGCCTATCACGCCTACGAGATGCTGCACGCGATCGTGCTGACCTTGGTCCGCATGGTGATCACGCAACGCCGCCTGTTGGAATGGGAGACGGCCGCGGTCAGCGCGGCACGCGCCACAGGACTCCTCGCGCGCCACGGTCCACGCGGGTTCGTGGCCGAGATGTGGGCGGGGCCGGTCGCCGCGATCACAGTACTGCTCGGGGTGCTGCCGCTTCGCCCGCATGCACTCGCGGTGGCGCTGCCGTTCGTACTCGCGTGGTTGGGTTCACCGCTGCTCGCCTGGTGGCTGAGTCGTCCGGTCGTGCCCCGACGGCTCGCGCTCAGCGCGCGCGACACCGAACAGCTTCGCCGGGTGGCTCGCCGCACCTGGCATTACTTCGAACGATTCATCACGGATTACGACCACCACCTGCCGCCCGATAATGTGCAGCAAGCGCCTGAACTGATGGTCGCGCATCGCACCTCGCCCACCAACATCGGCATGGGGTTGTTGTCCACGCTCGCGGCGCATGATCTGGGCTACCTCACGACCGAGCAATTGGCCCAACGCATCGACGACATGTTGTCGTCCACCGAGTCGCTCGAGCGTCACGAAGGTCATCTACTCAACTGGTACGACACCACAACGCTTGCGCCGCTCGCGCCGCGCTATGTCTCCACGGTGGACAGCGGCAACCTTGCCGGCGCGCTGATGACGCTGGCAGCGGGGTTGCGTGAGGCCGCCGAGGTCGCTGACAACGCGGTCTCGATCCGCGCCGGCGCCGTTGATACGGTTGGCGTGCTGGCCGAAGAGCTCGCCGCGTCAGCCGGGCGCGAGTCCGACATGGTGGCCCAGTGGCGCGGGTTGCTCGAGCAGGCAAAGCGGCCGCCCGAGTTGACCATGACTCCCAATGCATTGCGCTTGAGGCTGCAGGATCTGGCGCAACGCTGCGATGATCTGGCCGACGGGATGGATTGGCGCTATCTCTATGAACCCCACCGCGGCATCTTCTCCATCGGCTTCCGCCTCGCCGATGCCGAAGGCCCTGGACGCCTCGATCCCTCGTACTACGATCTGCTGGCCTCCGAATGCCGCCTGGCCAGCTTCATCGCCATCGCCCGGGGGGATGTGCCGCAGGAACATTGGTTCCGTCTCTCGCGCGCGCTCGTCAGCGTGGAAGGCTGCACGACGCTGGTGTCGTGGAGCGGGTCGATGTTCGAGTACCTGATGCCCCTGCTCCTGCTGCGCAGCCATCCCGAAACACTCCTGGAGAACGCCTGCCGCGAACTGGTGCGAGCGCAGATCCTGTATGGCTCGCGTCAGGGCGCGCCGTGGGGCATCTCCGAGTCCGCGTACCATGTGCAGGATCCACACGGCAGCTACCAGTACCGCGCCTTCGGGGTTCCCGGCGCGGGGCTCAAGCGCGGACTCGCGGAGGACCTGGTCGTCGCGCCCTATGCCACTGCGCTCGCCGCGGTCGTCGACCCCACCGCGGCAGCCGCCAACTTCCGGCGGCTCGTGCGAGAGGGCGGGCTCGGCGACTATGGATTCGTCGAAGCGCTGGACTACACCCCGCGGCGCACGCTCGACCCCGATTCAGAGGTGGCGCCTGACTCCTCGCGGATGCAACAGGTGCAAGCCTATTTCGCGCATCACCAGGGCATGAGTCTGGTCGCACTCACCAACGCCGTGCTCCGCGCACCGATGGTGCGACGCTTCCATTCCGACCCGCGCGTGCAGGCCACAGAGCTGTTGCTACAGGAGCGCGTGCCGAAGTATGTGGCGGTCATCAAGCCGCGTCCTGCCGAGACCACTCGAGTCGATTCGGCATTGCCCGCGGTGTCGCCGCGGCGTTTCCGCTCGCCGGACACCTTGTATCCGAGCGCGCACTTCCTCTCGAATGGGCAGTACACCGCAGTCGTCACCAATGCCGGAGGGGGTGCGAGTAGTTGGCGGGGCTTGGCCGTGACCCGCCAGCGCGACGACCCCACCTCGGATCCCGGCAGTCAGTTCGTGTACCTGCGCGATGTCCGCAGTGGCGTGCTTTGGTCGGCGTCCCATCAACCGGTGTGCCACGAGCCCGAGAGCTATCGGGTCACATTCCGTGCGGACGATGCGCTGTTCGAACGTACGGACGATGGCATCCAGACGCGACTCGAGATCGCGGTCTCGCCCGAAGACGATGTCGAGGTCCGCCGCGTGTCGCTCGTCAATCGCAGCGACCGGCTGCGTGAGATCGAGGTCACCAGCCTGGTCGAGATCGTATTGGCGCCGCCCGCCGACGATGTGTCGCATCCCGCGTTCCTCAAGTTGTTCCTCGAAACCGAGTATCTGCCCGAGTGCACCGCGTTGCTGTGTGGTCGCCGCCCGCGTTCG
>JAYSRO010000312.1:0-12850 GCA_043720995.1 Candidatus Eiseniibacteriota bacterium | reverse complement strand
CCTTCCACCACGCGAAGATCGCCGGGTACACCAGCAACTCCAGCACGAACGAACTGATCACGCCACCCAGCATGGGTGCTGCGATGCGCTTCATCACGTCGGCGCCGGCGCCGTGGCCCCACATGATCGGCAGCAACCCGAGCAGGATCGCCAGCACCGTCATGTGCTTGGGGCGGATGCGGTGCGCCGCACCCTCGACGATCGCCTCCATCAGGTCGCCGCGATCGTGCAACCGCCCGGCGGCAACACGTTCGCGGTGCGCGAGATTCAGGTAGAACAGCATGAGTACGCCGGTCTCGGCATCGAGCCCCGCCAGCGCGATCATCCCCACCCACACCGCCACGCTCAAGTTGTAGTGCAGCAACCACAACAGCCACACCGCACCCACCAGCGAGAACGGCACCGCGAGCATGACCAGGGCAGTCTCGGCGACCGAGCGCAGGCTCCAGAACAGCAACAGGCTCACGAGCAGCAATGTCAGCGGGACGACCCACGCAAGCCGCGCTTCGGCGCGCTGCAGGTGCTCGAACTGGCCGGCCCACGCGATGCGCGTGCCGGGTGGCAGCTTCACGTCGCGGGCGACCGCGGCCTTGCCATCGCGCACGAAGTCGCCCAACGAGCGGGCGGCGACGTCGATCGAGACGAGCCCGAACAGTTGCCCGTCTTCGCTTTGCACCATCGCGGGTCCACTGCGGAAGTTGAGCGTGGCGATCTGGCCCAACGGCACCTGCGCGCCCGCCGGTGTCGGCACCAGCACGCGGCGCAGCGCATCGGGATCGTCGCGTAGTTCGCGCGCGTAGCGCACGCTGATGCTGGTGCGCACGCGGCCCTCGATCGTCTGTGCCACGGGCATGCCGCCGATAGCGGTCTCGATCACGTCCTGCACGTCGCCGACCGTCAGCCCGTAGCGCGCGGCGGCGGCGCGGTCGATATCGAAGTCGAGGTAGTTGCCGCCGGTCAGGCGTTCGGCGTAGACGCTGCGCGCGCCCGGGACATCCTTGAGCGCATGTTCCACCTGCAGCCCGACCTGCTCGATCGCCACGATGTCGGGACCGTAGATCTTGACCGCCGCAGCACTGCGCACTCCCGTGGACAACATTTCGTTGCGCGTCTGGATCGGCATCCACCACAGGTTCGGCATGCCGGGGAAGCGCGAGGCGCGGTCGAGTTCGCCGATCAATTTTTCCCACGTCATCCCGCGGCGCCACTCGCGCTCGGGCTTGAGCTGGATCACGGTCTCCGCCATCCCCGGCGGCGCCGGGTCGGTCACCGTGCGTGCGCGCCCCATCTTGCCGAACACCGTCGCCACCTCGGGCACGGTACGGATGCGCTGGCCCATCTGCTGCAGCACCGCGGCCGACTCCGTGTCGGAGATCCCCGGCGGTGCGGTCGGCATGTACAGGATCGTGCCTTCATTGAGCGGGGGCATGAACTCGTGCCCGAGCGACAACAGCGCGGGAACCGTCGACAGCATGACGACGACCGCACCCATCACGACCCAGCGGCGACGGCGCACCGCGAAGCGCAAGACGGGCGTGTAGGCCGCGATGATCGCGCGCGCGATGGGCTGCTCGCGCTCGGGGCGAATGCGCCCGCGGATAAACCATGCCGCCAGCGCCGGAGTCAGCGTGATGGCGAGCAGGGCGGCGAACGCCATTGAGTAGGTCTTGGTGAAGGCGAGCGGCTTGAACAGGCGGCCTTCAGTCGACTCGAGCGAGAACACCGGCAGGAACGATACCGTGATCACGAGCAGCGCGAAGAACACCGGCCTGCCGACTTCGCGCAGGGCATGGAGGACCACTTGTTCGCGCGGCTCGCGCTCACCGTTCTGCTGCCATTCCTCGAGCCGCTTGTGCACGTTCTCCACCATGATGATCGAAGCGTCGACCATGGCGCCGATGGCGATGGCGATGCCGCCGAGCGACATGATGTTGGCGCTCAATCCCTGCGCGAGCATCGGCACGAATGCCAGGGCGGCCGCGACCGGCAGCGAAAGTGCTGGAATGAAGGCGCTGCGCAGGTGCCACAGGAACAACAGGATCACCAGACTCACGATCAGCATTTCTTCCCACAGCACGCGCGTCAACGTGTGCATGGCGCGCTCGATCAACACCGAGCGGTCGTAGGTCACGACCAGCTCGACGCCCGGCGGCAGCGAGCCCCTTACCTCGGCGAGGCGCTGCTTCACGCGCTGGATGACGCCGAGCGCGTTCTCGCCCTGGCGCATCACCACGATGCCGCCGACGACTTCGCCGCGGCCATTGAGCTCGGCGATCCCGCGCCGCGGCTCGGGTCCCAGCGTGACGGTGCCGAGCTGGCCAAGGGTGACGGGAGTGCCGCCCGCCCCGACACGCACGGGCACCGACTCGAGATCCGCGGGCGAGCGCACATAGCCGTGCCCACGCACGACGTATTCGTGTTCGGCGATCTCGAGTGATCCGCCGCCCACCTCATTGCTCGAGCGACGGATCGCCTCGGCGACCGCGGAAATCGGAATGTTGTAGGCGAGCAACTTCGAGGGTTCGAGGTCGACCTGGTATTGCCGCACGAAGCCGCCGACCGAAGCGACTTCGGCGACGCCATCGACGCTCTGCAGCCAGTAACGCAGCGTCCAGTCCTGGAACGAGCGCAGCTCGGCCAGGTTGTGGCGCCCGGTGGTGTCGACCAGCGCGTACTCGTACACCCAGCCGAGCCCCGTCGCATCCGGGCCGAGCCGTGGATTGACGCCCTCGGGCAGGCGGTCACGGATCGCGCTCAGGTACTCGAGCACGCGGCTACGCGCCCAATAGACATCGACGCCATCCTTGAACACGACGTAAACGTACGAATCGCCGAACATCGAGAACCCGCGCACGTAGCTCACACCGGGCGCAGAACGCAACGCCGAGACGACGGGCAGGGTGATCTGGTCCTCGATCAGCGTCGGGCTCCTACCCGGCCACTCGGTGCCGATGATCACCTGCGTGTCGCTCAGGTCGGGCAGCGCGTCGAGCGGTGTGTGGAGCAGCGCGCGGGCACCCAACCCCGTCGCGAGCACGACGCCCACGATCGTCAGCGCGCGATGACTCGCGCACCACGTGATGATGCGTTCGATCAGTCCCATGACGTCACCACTTGCCCGTCGCCGAGCGCAGCTTGCTCTCGGCCGCCACGAGGAAGTTGCCCGCGGTCACGACGCGGTCACCGGCGGCCAGCCCGGCGCGCACCTCGACCCATTCGCCGGCACGCGTGCCCAGCGCCACGTCACGCGGCTCCAGCCGCCCGTCGCCAAGGTCGACGAACACCACGCGGCGCTCGCCGGTCGGCAGCACGGCGGACTGGGGGATCGCGAGGCGGCGGCCGAGGCTCACGTGCATCCTGGCATCGATGAACATGCCCGGCTTGAGCACGCCGTCGCGGTTGGCCGCGGCGATACGGATCGTGCCGGTGCGCGTGTCGGCCTCGAGCTCCGGCGCCACGAACGAGATCTTGCCGTGGCGTGTAGCACCCGCGCCACCGGGCAGCGACAACGTGACGTCGTTACCCAGGCGCACCCACGGCAGGTCCTGCTCGTAGACGTTCGCCAGCACCCACACTTCGTCAGTGGGAGCGATCCGGTACACAACCTGCCCCGCGCTCACCGGACTTCCGAGCGTGATGTTCTTTTCGGTGACGGCGCCACTCACCGGCGCGCGCACGGGCATCGCCTCACGCGGTTTGCCCGCGCGCGCAACGGCATCGAGGTCGCTGGCACTCACGTCCCACAGCTGCAGCCGTGTCCGCGCAGCCGCCGCGAGTTCGGCGCCGCTGCCACTGCCGCGCAACGAGTCCTCGCGCGCCGCGGTCAACGCTTGCAGGTATTCCTGCTGCGCCGACCACAGCTCGGGGCTGTAGATGTCGAACAGCGGTTCACCGCGCCGCACCGCCTGCCCGGTGAAGTCCGCATGGATCGCGCGCACAAAGCCCGCGAACCGGGCCGTTACATCGACGCGGCGCGACTCGTCATAGGCCACGCGTCCCGCAGCCCGGATCTCGACCGTCAACTCGCGCTCGGCAACTGCATCGAGCTGGATCCCCAATGATTGGCGGCGGCGCGCATCGATCGTGACCGCCTGTGGCGCGCTCGCCGCGCCCGAGTCCGCGCGCATCGCGGAGGGCGCAGCCATGCCTGCCGCGCCACCCTCAGCGCTCGCGCTCCCACGCGCGTTTGCGCCCGCGTCGTCGCCCGCCCCGGCAATGGCGCCATCGCCTTCGACGAAGCTCACGCCCTTCGCATTCGTGCTGAGGCGCCAGTGGCTCTCGTTGGGCTCGCCCGCACGTAGCGCCATCCTGATTCGCAGGTCCCAGTCACCCGCCATCGCCAGGCCGATTCGCGCTTGGTAGACACCCGGAGCTGATTCGCGGAACACGCCACGGCTCTCCATGTAGGGCATCGCACCCATGGCCGGCATCGACACGATCGTCTCAACCGTGGCACCGCGCGCGGGCTTGCCCTGCGCATCGCGCAACACCACCGTCAGCACATTCTCGCCGGTCGTCGGCGGGTTCGGCGTGGTGAAGGCCCCCACTTGTAGTGCGCCCGCCGTCTGCATCGCGAGGTCCTTGGGCACCCCACCACGCGCGGCGCAGCCCGCGACGATCGCCATCAAGCTCATGCCGCAACACATCGCGGCCAGGTTCCGTCGCTTCATCGCGCAGACTCCTTCAGTGCCGGCCCGCCCAAGGCTCGTTCGAGCTCGGCATGGGCCTGGTTCACGCTGGCCAGCGTGCGGTGGTATTCCAGTCGCGCATTCAGCACATCGCGCACCGCGCGAATGATGGTGTCGAAGTCGCCCCGTCCCGATTCATAGCGCGTGCGTGAGGCAGCCAGCGCCCGCTCCGTCGCGGGCAGCAGGGCGTCCCGCAGCACTTCGAGTTCGTGCAGCGACTCCTCAAATTCGATGGACGCCCCGGTGATCTGGCGAAGCAACGCATCGCGCGTGGCGTCCACGCGCGCGGTGGCGCCCTCGATCCCGGCCCGCGCTTGACGCTCCGCGGCGGCGTGGCGGCCCAACGACAGCGGTGCGTTGAACGATAGCGCGACTTCGAAGCGATATTCACGCTCCATCATGGTGCGGTCGTAGCCCGCGCCCAGCCGCGTCTCCGGCAGGCGCTCGCGCCGCGCCAGCGCCAGGCGTGCGCGCTGCGATTCCACCGCCGCTTCGGCGGCGCGAAGTTCAGGACGCGCGCGTTCGTTGGAGCGCATGACCAGCAGCCGCGCGGCGTCGCGATCGGGCACGGCCAAGCTCTCTGGCGGCCCAGGCAGCGGCGCCAGCGGATCGACATGCAGCAGCGCGCGGATCCGCGCTTCGACGAGCAACCGGTTGCGCTCCGCGCGCACGGCCTGGTGGTCGAGCATGGCGATCTCGACATCGGCCGCCAGCACATCGGTCTGTTCCGCGGTGCCCGCGGCATAGCGCGACAACGCGGAGCCGCGCGAGCGCCGCATCCACTCGAGCAGTTCGAGCGCCGTGGCCCGGGCGCGCTCCTCGTGGTAGTCGTCGAAGTAGGCGCTGCGCGCTGCGCGCAGCAGATCCAGCCGCGCGCCCTCGGCGTCACCGCGGGCCACCTCGGCCTCGGCCGCCGCCACCCGGCGCCTGAGCCCGCGCTGCCCGAACAGCGGTAGGGCCAGGCTGACACTGGCGCGCCATCCCGCATCGACGCTTGCGCTGCGCAGGCTGTTGGGCGCCACCCCTACGTCCACCATCGGGTCCTCGAGCGAGCCCTCGAAGTCCGTGCGTGCCTCTGCCTCACGCACCGCCGCAGTCATCGCGGCATAGCCCGGATTGCGTGCGAGCACCACGCGCTCCAGCGCCGCGAGATCGAGTGCCGAATCGGCCGCGAACAGCGGGCCCGATCGATCGCTCATGTTGTCCGGCGACTGGGCACGGGCCACCGGCGCCAGTGCACAGAGATTGGCGGCGAGCGCGAGGATGCCAAGGCCGGGAAGAGGCAGGAAGAAACTCGAATACCGCATGGAGTCACGAGCCTCTCGGAAGCGTTAGGACCGCGCGGCGGCGGACGCCGGGGCGCGCAAACGCATGCGGGCTCCCACGCCTCGATCAAGACAGAGGTGTCGGAGCCCGCGAGGTTGTAGCTAGAGCCGCAGGTAGTCGGAGAGGTAGGACGCCGGAGGTGCGGCGGAGTCTCGCAGCCCTCGACGCGGTGGCGCGCGCGAGGAACGCGGGCGCTCGCTGATGACCGTGCGTGCTGGCGCAACCGCCGCCGGCAACGACGTGCGGTTGTCGGGCCGTTCGATCTGCAACTTGGCCGGCGTGGCGGCGGCGTGGGTATCCGTCACCTTCGAGCGGCAGCACGTGGGGCGGGTCAACTGCTTGACCCCGCGCGATGCGGCCGAAGCGGAGATCGCGCAGCGCATGCATTCCTGCCGTGCGAGCTTTGCGCTGTTCGAGCGGGCGGCTTCGGTCGACATGCGCGCGCAAGCGCACGCCTTCGACGCGGGTCCCGGCACTGACAGCATCGTCAAAGCCAGAACGAGCCAACCCAGTTCTTTGCGCATCCAAGAACGCATGCGGTCCACCCCCGAAGGATCGACGCCCGGAACTGCCGAGAATCCTATCGCAATTACGGGGTTTCAAGCCAAGGAGTTGCAATTCCGGTTATCGGCAGGCGGGTCACGCTTTAGAACCCCTGCTTTTGCTGCCGATTTCAATAAAAATCGTCTTCCAGGTGGAAGTGCAGGTAGGTGACCGACTGGAGCCCCGGCCCATTCGTATAGAGCCGGTACTTATGCATCTTGTCCTGCTCGATCAGGTGACGGCTGACCAGCAGGGCGTCCAGCAGGTAGGCCGAATCGGCCGGAGTGATGTCGGCGATGTTCTTCATGTCGCGCTTGGGGATGATCACGTAGTGCAGGTGGCCACGCGGCAACGGCTCGCGGATGGCGACTGTCTTGTCGGTTTCGTAGACCACGAACGGCAGCGCGCCGGGCGCCAGCTTCATGCCCACGGCACCCACGAGGCCCGCGAGATCCTCAGGGCTAAGGCAGTGATCGCATGCGTTGAGCGCGAGCACAGAGCGCGGCTGCACGTTGGCGAACAGCGCGCCACCGATCAACACACCCAGCGCGAGGCAGGCGAACAGGCTTAGGCCCCAGCGCAGCCTTGGGCTCATCGCGTGGTTCCCAGGCGGCGCACGGGACGTGTCCCGTTCAACGCTTGCCGGCTCGCTGGCGGTAGGCGTCGCGCTCGCGCGTCGCGAGATCGAGGATCTCCGCCGGCACCGCACTGCCGCGCATCGTGGTGGCGAATGCCTGGGCACTGGCGCGGAACTGCGCGACATCGGCTGCGGGGACGGCAACGACCTTCAGGCCGCGCTTCTGCATCTCGGCGATGGCGGTGGTGTCCTGCTTGGGCACATCGGCATTCAACCGCTGCTCGAGCCGCGTGCAGCCCGCGGCGATCTTCACGCGATCGGGCTCGGACAGCTTGTTCCACGCCGCCTTGCTCACGACGAGACCGCCGACCAGCGGTGCCAATCCCAAACCCACCATGTAGGGCGTCTGCTTGTACCACTGCAGCGTGAGCCCCAGCAGCGGCGTCGTCGGGTAGGAATCGATCATGCCCGTCTGCAACCCGGTGAGGATGTCGGTCGCAGCCAGCGGCACGGGCTGGAAGCCGTTGGCCTTCCAGCGGTCGATCATCGGCTGGTCGCCCGCCCACGCAAACATCTTGGTCTTCTTCAATTCCGCAACGTTCCGCACGGGCGTTTTGCTGAAGAAATACACCCAGCCGCCGTGTCCCCAGCTCAGCAGGATGAAGCCCTTGGCCTCAAGCCGCTGCTTGAGCACGGGCGTCAGCTTCGACAGCACCGCGTCGAGTTCCTGGTAGGAGTCGAAGAACATCGGGATGTTGAACAACTGGAACGACGGGTCGATCGAGGCGAGCCCTGCCGTGGTGATCGCGGCCGCCTGCAGCTGGCCGATGCGCATCTTGCGCACGAGATCCGGCTCGTCACCGGCGATGCCGCCCGGGTAGACGCGCAGCGTCACGCGGCCGCCCGTGGACGTCGTCCACATCGAGCCCATGTCGCGCAGGCCCTTGTCCCATACGGAGCCCTCGGGGACGAGTGTGGCGAGCTTGATGACCTGCGCTTGCGCCCGCGCGGGAGCAGGAGTCGACAGGCCCGCAACCGCGGCGGTCAGGAGCACAACGGCGAACCAGCGAGTGATCACGTGCTTCAATGGGTTGCCTCGGATTGAGTGGAATCGGTGGGGGAGCCGTCATCGAGAAAGTAGTCGTCTTCCCGCGCGAGCAGCCAGCGGGCGCGGCGTTGCGTCACGATGTTGACGAGACGCTGAGTCGAGTCGCGGGCGGGATCGATCGCGAGCGCCTGCTCGAGCAGCGCACGGAACTCGGCCTTGTTCTGCGTCGAGATCGAGACCGCCTGCGCATAGGTCAGGTACGGGCTCGCATGCGTTCCCTTCGACAGCGCGATGGCGCGATCGAAATGGCGGCGCGCCTCCGTCGGCGATCCGCCCATGACGGCGGGCATCGACTCGAGCAGGATCATCGCTTCGTGCAATGCACCGCCTTCGTAGCCCTCGTTCAACGCGACGGCGCGTTCGATGAGCGCGCGCACCGCCGGCAGGTCGGCCACCAGCTGCGGCTGGTCCTTGCCCAGCGAGATCGCCGAGCCCCACGCCGCCGCGGTCCAGTAGAGCGCCGGCACATCCTTCGCCTTGAAGCGCTGCACCGCCTTCTGCGGATCGAGGCTCAGCTGCACGCCCACGCCCTTGTAGTCGAGGTCGAGCCCGCGCAGGCCGTAGTCGCGCGCGCGGACGAACATGCGCTGCGCGCGGTCACGCAACTCGGTGGCGCGCTCGTGGTCGGTGGCCTCGGCGATGTCGGCATCGGACTGGATGAAGCCGTACGCGTACTGCGTGAAGCCCCGGCACGCCGCCTGGAGCAGGTTGCGGTTCTTGGGAACGACGGCGAGCAACGACTCCATGGTCTTGAGCCCGAACGGCACGGCGTCGCGAACGAGTTCGGGATCGTTGTCGGAGGCAAACACGTCGGGCCCGGTCGCCATCGCGTTCGCCACGGAATTCGCGGCGATGCGCTTGAGCGAGCACGAGCCGCTTGCCGCTGCCAGGGCGATCAACGCGAGGCATGCGAGTGGGCGGGCCACCCTCTGTTTCATGGCGAAATCGGCTCCTGATGGAGAGCACAGGCGCGGCCCAAACGGCGGCCGGACGTCCGCGGGGAGCGGCGTTCAAAAACTCACGCTACTTGGGTGCACCGGGCCGGTCAAGCCACTGCTGCGCGCCGGCGGGTGCGGTGCCAGCGCCGTGGGCGGCTCTTGCCGAAACACGCGGGACCCCTGAATCGTTGGGTGAAACGCCTCAGGTCTGCCCAACACGTTCTTGACGACCTGAGCCTCCAACCCTGTCATCCTAATAGGCATGGACCGTCTCTCAGCCACCCGCTGCGCGCTGTGTGTGGGCCTGGCGCTCGTCATCTGGGGCGCGGGTCCGGGAAGTACGGCGGCCGACAGCACGCGAAACGCGATGCCGCCGGGCTCGCCCGCATTCAAGCCGCCCGCGAATCCGTTGTTCGTGGACGACTTCCACGGCACTTCGATCACGAAGTGGCGCACGGATCGCGAGGGCGTGTGGAGCATCAGGCGCGGCATGTTGCGCGCCGAGCTTCCGGACCGGCGCCAGGAACATTCGATCCTGTTCACCGGCGACTCGACGTGGACCGACTACGCCCTCGAACTCGATGTGTGCGGCATGCGCGGCGTCGACAAGGGTGTCGTGGTGCGGCTGCGCGGCACACGCGGGCTGGGGTTGGACCTGCGAGGCCCGGGCTACCATGACCTGCGGCTGCAGATGAACGAACTGCCGATCGCTCGCGCCAACATTGAGAATGGCAATGGGGTGTGGCAGCACGTGCGCTTCGAGGTTCGTGGCGCCCGATGCCGCATCTGGGTCAATGGTGAGTCCGTGATCGACCGGCGGGTTCCGCTGAGCCTGTCGAAGTCGGGCGGCATCGCGCTGGCTGCCTACACAGGTGGGATCGGTGAGTGCACCGTGTACTACGACAATGTCGTCGTCACCGCGCTGCCCCCGGATAGCGGCCCGGCTCGCTAACTCGGGCCACTGCATCGAGCCTGGCCCCGGCTAGCCGCCGTAGCGCTCCGCGGCGACTGGCTCGCCGTCTTCGATCAACTCCCGCAGTCGCTCCGCGATCTCGGTCGATTCGTCCGAGAATTTCCTCGCGAACAGGGCCTCCCCGCTGCCTTCACCCACACCGGAACGGGCACGCCGGGCGGGACTGAAGCTGTCGAGATGCCGCTCGGAGATCAGCGCGGGGCTTGCGCCGCCGGCGGTCCAGTCCGCATAGGTCACTTCGGGCAGGATGCGGTGCTGGAATTCGGAATTCCCCAGCACCGTGTGGAACAGCATTTCGTCCGGACAATGCGTGTGCTTGAAGAATTTCACCACCTCGGGCTTTTGTTCGATGAAGTCCAGGATGTACTCGCACGCCCGCCGCGACAGCGCCCACCACGTGCTTCCCCCGTAGGGAACCAGATCCTGGAGCCTCGCCCGGAAGTCTCGCTCCCGTGGAATCGCGCCGCAGCGCACTAGCGCTTTGCGTACCAGGACGTTGACGTTGTGCGAGCCCGGCCGCGGCTTGTAGCGCGTCAGCCATGACAGCGGCTTGTGCTGTTCCTCGGAGGGCATCGGAACGAGGGTCATGAACTCCGCGTCGCGATGCTGGTCGAAGAACTCGTCAATGTAGTCCGTGGAACGCAGCGGATAGTCGGCGCCGCTCAGCAGCACGAACCGCTCGAGGCGTGGCTCGTAGGCAAGTGCTGCACGGAGCAGCAGCACCGTGGCCTCGACAATCGAGTAGTCGCCCCAGTGGACGGCCTTCCGCTTGCGCGTGAAGTGGACGTTCTCGCCGCGAACATGAGTGAAGGCGCCCGCGGGCGATTTCTTATCGACGTGAACGAAGCACGCGGCGCTGGGAGATGATAACCGCTCGATCAGGCGTCCCAGGTGCTTCGGGTTCTCGTGCGCGAGGATGAGGTAAGCGATCTTGGCCACGGGTGCCTGCCTGTGATGAGAGCCGTCGCAAGCCCGCGCCCAGGGTCGTCCTCACTGCTCCCTGAATTTTGTCACCGGACGTCCGTGTGCCGGGCGCCCGCAAACCGCGCGGGACGATGGTGTCGCTATGCGTAGCCACCCTAGCTCTCGGATTCACACCGCGTCGAGAGTTATTCCGCGCGATTCAAGGCCAAATAGCGTCGTCCCACGCGGGCGGCGCCGGAATTACGCGCGGCGGCCCCGTAACAGCCGCAGGCCGTTGAGGATGACGAATACCGTGCTGCCTTCGTGGCACGACACGGCGACGGGCAGCCGCAGTGAGCCGAGCGGCGTCAGGTGCCCGAGAAATACCAACAGCACCAGAATCCCCATGACGCCGACGGCGATGCACACATTCTGCGCAACCACGCGTCGCGCGCGCTGGCACAGGCCCAGCGCATACGGCAACGCGCGCAGGTCGTCGGCCATCAGCACGACATCGGCGCTCTCCATCGCGGCATCGCTGCCGATCCCGCCCATCGCCACCCCGACGCTGGCGCGGGCGAGTGCTGGGGCGTCGTTGATGCCATCGCCCACCATCACCGTCGGCCCGTATTGTGTCTCGAGCTCGGCGAGCACGCGCACCTTGTCCTCGGGCAACAGGGCACCATAGTGGCGGTCGACCCCGGCGCGCCCGGCGATGGCCTCAACCGTGCGCGGGTGGTCGCCGGACAACAGTACGATCGAGGCGATGCCCAGCTTGCGCAGGTCGGCGACGACCGCGGGCGTCGTGTCGCGCAATTGGTCGGCCGCGGCGATGACACCCCAGCGGCCCTCGCGGTGCACGATCATCGCGGTCTGCCCGTCCTCGTGGAACCGGTCCACGGACTGGAGCGCATCGGCCGGCACGGTGATGCCCAACGACACGAACAGCTCGGGCGTGCCGACTTCGACCGGGCGGCCCTCGACCACCGCCACCAGCCCCTTGCCCATGTGTGCGGTCAGTTGCTCGGTCGCGGTGTAGGCGATGCCCCGCCCGTCCGCGGCGCGCACCACGGCCTGCGCCAAGGGATGCTGCGAACGCTTCTCGGCCGCGGCGGCCCACGCCAACACTTCGTCCTCTCGCGTCCCGCCGATCCCTGCGATCGCGGTGACTTCGAACATTCCGCGCGTCAGCGTGCCGGTCTTGTCGAATGCCACGGCCTTCGCGCGGCCCAGCATCTCGATGAAACGGCCGCCCTTAAACAGGATGCCGTTGCGTGCCGCATTGGCGATGGCCGACAAGATCGTCGAGGGCGTGGCGATCACCAGCGCGCACGGCGAGGCGACGACCAGCAAGGTCATGGCGCGATAGAACGACGCGGCGAAGTCATGGTGCAGCACGAACGGCGGCACGATGATCATGGCGAAGGCGGCGAGCATCACCACGACGGTGTAGTAGCGGCCGGCCCAGTCGGCCATCTCTTCCGTTTGCGACTTCTGTTCCTGCGCCTGCGCGACGAGCGCCACGATGCGCGCCAGCGCGGTGTCGCCTGCGGCGCCTGTGGTGCGCACTTCGATGGCACCCTGCTGATTGAGCGTGCCCGCGAATACCTTGTCACCTAAGCGCTTCGAGGCGGGCACTGATTCCCCGGTCAGCGAACTCTGGTCCACCAGGGATTCCCCGAGCGCCACGATACCGTCGACGGGGATCGCCTCGCCCGGCTTGATGATCACGAACTCGCCGACCTGCACTGCCTCCGCCTGCATTTCGATCTCGCGGCCGCCGCGCCGCACCAG
>JAYSRO010000311.1:0-2673 GCA_043720995.1 Candidatus Eiseniibacteriota bacterium | reverse complement strand
ACGGCTGAACGCGGCTATCGCTACGCGCTCGATCGCTACCCGAACTACCCCGAGGCCAGGCTGGGCCTCGGGGTCACGCTGGCGCTGGCGGGTGAAGTCGACCGTAACATGCTGGCGCAGCGGCAACGCTTCCTCGCGGCGATCGCGCAATTCGCCGCCATCGGCGCGCGCGATGCGGAATATGAAGAGGCGCTGTTCAACCGCGCCATGTTGCTCGAGCGCGTCGGCCGCACCACCGAGGCCGCCCACTTCGCCCAGGAATACCTCGCGCGTGGGACGCTCATCGGAGCGGAGCGCATGAGGGAGATCGCGGGAGGCTAGCGCGGAAGGGCAGGGCGGGTTCGGCCTGGCAGGCTATCCCGCGTCGAGAATTTCTGCGATCTGGCGGCGAAGCGTCGGAATCTTCTGCACGACGACGTCCCACACCAACAGGTAGTCGGCTTCGACCAAAATATGGCGAAGATACTCACGCGGCCCGAAGGACATCCGCTGCCTCGGCCAGGATATACGGGCCAATGAAAGGGGACAGCGACTCGATCGTGACCAACTCGACGGGGTGTCCCAGGATCCGTTCGAGAAGGTCCGAGAGCGCCATAAAACGATCGAAGGATTTTTGCCCAGGGACGAATTCAACCAGCAGGTCGATATCACTGTCGGGGCGGCCTTCGCCTCGAATCACGGAGCCAAACAACGCAAGGCGGCGGACGCCGAGTTGGCGGATATCGGCCTCGGCGGCAAGCAGGAGCCGGAAGGTATCATCACGGGTAGGCGTCGAATTACTCATGGAGACACTCTATCTTCCCGGCCAGTTGGAGCCAAGAGTTAACTCCCTGGGATCACACGGCGCCACTCGCTGGGGAATGCCTGCACGCACGCGCCTCCCCGCTACTTGATCAACCCCTCGACGACGATCATCTCCGAGTACGCGCTCGCATTGCGCATCGCCTTGGCGTCGGCGTACTCGCTCGAGTTCCACCAGTTGTGCGCGGCGCGCTTGTCGGGGAACTCCAGCACCACGACGCGGCGCGGGGTCCAGCGGCCTTCGAGAACATCGATGGGGCCGCCGCGGACGATGTATTTGCCGCCGTAGGCTTCGATCGAAGAGGGCGCCATCTGCTTGTAGACATCGTATTGCGTGGGGTCCGAAACTTCGACATTAACGATCACGTAAGCGGGCATCGGCATCCTCCTCAGATGCCGGGCAGGAGTGCCCGGCGCGCAACGGGACTACTCAGCGGGGATGGCGTCGCCGTCCCACTTCAGTGTGCTATTCGGCTCCGGCATGCGCGCCGACTGCTCGATCGTGCTGCGCACCAGTCCGCCTGCCCAACGCTGCAGCAGGCTGCCGCCGGGACGGCGGTATTCGATCATGCGGATCTTCTCGCCGGCCGGAATGCCACCGCGGCGTCGCGCCTCGGCGATCGCGGCGTCGAGGCCGCCGATCTCGTCGGCCAGCTTGAGCCGCACGGCGTCGTCCCCCATCCACACCCGTCCCTGCGCATTGCGCTCGGCTTCCTCGTAAGGAAGTTTGCGCGCATCGGCGACGAGCGAGACGAACTCGCGGTACTCGCGCATCACGCTCGAGTCGGCGTCGGCCTGCAGCCGTGCGTCCCAATCGCGGCCCTTGCCCCACGCCTGCTGGTAGGCGCCACGCATCAGGTCCTCTTCATGGACACCCAGCTTGCGGTACAGGCCTTCGAGCGAGGGGCGAATGAACAGCACGCCGATCGAGCCGGTGTAGGTGAAGCGGTCGGCGAAGAGGCGATCGCCCGGCAACGAGATCTGGTAGCCGCCGCTGGCGGCGGTGCGGCCCATCGAGACGATCAAGGGCTTCTTCGTCTCGCGCTTCATGCGCGCGATCGCCTGTTGCATCAACTGCGAGGCCACGCTCGATCCGCCGGGACTCTCGACGCGCAGCACCACGGCTTTGGCCGCAGGATTGTGGAACGCTGCTTCGATCTGGCGCGTGAGCGTTTCGGACCCGAGCACGGGACCCATCAGCAAGTCGTTGCCGCTGCGGCCGGTCGAAATCGCGCCGCTCGCGTAAACGACCGCGATGCGCTGCGGCACTGTCCATTCGGGGCGCGCGAGCGGGCTGCGCGAGAGACGCACGCCGCGCGGCTTGCCGCCGAGGCCGGCGAGTTTGCCGAGCAATGCCATGGCGTCGTGGCGGTCGCCGATCGAGTCGACGAGCCCGGCGGCACGCACATCCGTGGGCCGCCAGCTGCGGCCATCGATTAATTCGAGCAGGCGGGCGCGATCCATGTGGCGGCCGGCGGCGACGCTGTCGACGAACATCTGTTGAACCGTGTCGAGAATGCCGTTGGTCACTTCCGCATCGGCCGTCGTCGAGGAGTCGACGCTGTATTCGCGGTACGCCGATTTGTACTTGCCGTAGGAGGTGCGGTCGATGCGCACGCCGAGCCGTTCGAGTGGCTTGCGGTAGTAACGCTTCTCGACCAGCAGCCCGAGCCCCGCGAACATCGCCTCGGGCGTGGTGACGATGCGGTCGCACGCCGAGGCCATGTAGAGGTCGCCGCGCGTGGCGCCGTACTCGAGGTAGGCGACGACGGGCTTGCCGGCCGCGCGCAGCCGCGCAATGCGCGGGCGCAGCTCCTCGAGCTGGGCAAAGTTGCCGACGCCGCGCAGGTCGAGCAGCACGCCGCGCGTCAG
>JAYSRO010000310.1:0-2677 GCA_043720995.1 Candidatus Eiseniibacteriota bacterium | reverse complement strand
TTCCAGCACTTCGCCGTGGAACATCCACACCTTCACGCCACACGTGCCATAGGCCGTGTTGGCGGTCGCGCGGGCGAAGTCGATGTCCGCGCGCAGGGTGTGCAGGGGCACGCGCCCCTCGCGATAGGTTTCGAAACGGGCCATCTCCGAGCCGCCGAGACGACCGGTGCAGTTGATGCGGATGCCCTGGGCGCCAGCGCGCATGGAGGAGGCGATCGCCTTCTTCATGGCACGGCGGAAGGACACGCGCTGCTCCAACTGCTTGGCGATGTGCTCGGCCACCAACTGGGCATCCAAGTCGGCACGCTTGATCTCCTCGATGTTCAGCTGCACCTGCTTCTTGGTGAGCTGCTTCATCTCTTCAGAGAGCTTGTCGACCTGCTCGCCCTTGCGGCCGATGACCAGGCCTGGACGCGCCGTCTTGATGCCGATGGTGACCTTCTCACCCTTGCGCTCGATCGTGATCTTGCTGATGCCCGCCTGGTACAGACGCTTCTTGAGGTACCGCTTGATGAGCAGGTCCTCTTTGAGCAACTCGGCATAACCCTTCTTCGCAAACCAGCGCGAATCCCAGGTCTTGACGATGCCCAAGCGCAGGCCGATCGGATTGGTTTTCTGCCCCATGGTCTACGACTCCCTCGTGGCCACAGTCACCGAGACGTGGCTCGTGCGCTTGAGGAGTGGCGTGGCCCGGCCCTGCGCGCGCGGCAGCCAGCGCTTCAGGGTCGGGCCTGCACCGACAACGGCTTCCTTCACGTACAGGTCCTCGGCGCGCACCTTGCCCTCGTGGAGCGCGTTCGACACCGCGGACTTGAGCACCTTCTTGACGATGCGCGCACCGAGCTTCGGCGTGAACTGCAGCGTGATATCCGCCTGCTCCACGGACATCCCGCGGATCAGGTCCAGCACCTGGTTGCACTTGCGCGGAGTGATGCGCACGTAGCGCTGAATCGCTTTGGCTTCCATGGTCATTTCCCGGGCGTTTCGACCGTTTTGGCCTTCTCGGTATGCCCGCGGAAGACCCGCGTCGGCACGAACTCACCGAGCTTGTGACCCACCATGTTCTCGGTCACGTAGATGGGGATGAACTTGTTGCCATTGTGGACGGCGAGCGTGTGCCCGACGAACTCCGGCAGCACGGTGCAGCGGCGGGCCCAGGTCTTGAGCACGCGCTTCTCCCCACTCCGATTCAGCGTCTCGATCTTCCGTACGAGGGAGTCGACAACGTACGGCCCCTTCTTGATAGAACGCGCCATTGTAGTCCGGCTCCCTTACTTCTTCCGACGGCGCACGATGAGCGAATCGCTCAACTTGGTCCGCCGGGTCTTGAGGCCCTTGGTGATCTGTCCCCACGGCGAGCACGGGTGACGTCCACCCGAGGTCTTGCCTTCGCCACCGCCCATCGGGTGGTCGACGGGATTCATCGCAACGCCACGCACGGACGGCGCGTAACCGAGCCAGCGGCTGCGGCCGGCCTTGCCGAGCGAGATGTTCTCGTGATCCAGATTGCCCACCTGGCCGACGACGGCGCGGCAGTTCACGTGGAACTTGCGCACCTCGCCGGACGGCAGACGCAGCTGCGCGTAGTCGCCGTCCTTCGCCATCAACTGGCAGAAGGCGCCAGCCGAACGCGCGATGCGCGAGCGCCGGCCCGGATACAGTTCGACGTTGTGCACGTTCGTACCGACCGGGATGTGCTTCAGGTGCAGGCAGTTGCCGTTCGCGATCTCTGCCGTCGGGCCGGACATGACGCGGTCGCCCACCTTGAGACCGTCGGGCGCCACGATGTAGCGGCGCTCGCCATCCAGGTAGTTGAGCAGCGCGATGCGGGCCGAGCGGTTCGGATCGTACTCGATGCTCGCGACACGGGCGGCAATACCGTCCTTGTCCCGGCGGAAGTCGACGATACGATAGCGCTGCTTGTGTCCGCCGCTGATCCAGCGCATGGACACATGCCCCTGATTGTCACGGCCGCCCGTCTTGTACAGGCGCTCCGTCAAAGATTTCACTGGCCGCGAGCGAGTCAGCTCCTTGTAATCCGGCATGACTGTGTGCCGAAGTGTCGGAGTGGTCGGGCGGAATTTCTTCAGACCCATGGGTCGTTCCTCGTCGTCAGATCTGCTCGAAAAGCTCGATCTTCTGATCGGGCTTGAGCGTTACGATTGCCTTTTTCCAGTCGTTGCGGCGTCCGACCCAGCGGCCTTGCCGCTTGACCTTACCGCGCACCTGCATCGTCTGGACGGAGTCCACCTTCACAGTGAAGATCGTCTCGATGGCGCGCTTGATCTCGATCTTGTTCGCGCCACGCGCAACTTCGAAGAAATACTGCTGATGAACTTCCCGCAGCATGGTGCCCTTCTCGGTGATGAGCACCTTGCGGATGATCGAACGCGGATCGTTGTTCATTTTGCGAAGACCTCCTTCACTCGCGCGAGTCCATCCTGCGTGAGCAGAAGCTGTTCGCAGTCGAGCAGGTCATAGACATTCAGCTGGTGCGCCAGGGTGGTCTGCACGTTCCGCAGGTTGCGGACCGACTTCCACACCGTGTCGTTCTGCTGGCCGACCACGAGCAGCGTCTTCTTGCCCGTCAAGCCGAGCTTCTGCATCACGACCGCGACCTTCGCCGTCTTCGGAGCCGCGTCGACCGCGATGCCCTCGATGACGCTGACCGCGTTCT
>JAYSRO010000309.1:0-12922 GCA_043720995.1 Candidatus Eiseniibacteriota bacterium | reverse complement strand
AGGCCCTCGGCGCGGACACGCTGGTCATCGGCATCGCGCCCGCTGGGGGCAGGTTGCCGCTGGAGTGGCGGCCGATTCTCGAAGCGGCACTCGACCTTGGCTGGCGCATCGTTTCTGGGATGCACACATTCCTTGGTGACGACCCTGAACTCGTGGCGCGGGCCGCGGCGCACGGTGGCGCACTCGAAGATGTCCGCCGCCCGCCACGCGACATTCGCATCGGGCTCAAGCGTGCGGCACAACTGGATGCGCTCGTCGTGCTGACCGTGGGCACCGATTGCAACGTCGGCAAGATGACCGCCTCGCTCGAGGTGCAGCGCGCCCTGCGCGAGCGCGGCGTGCGCACTTCATTCGTCGCCACCGGCCAGACCGGCATGATGATCGCCGGCCGCGGCGTGGCCGTGGATGCGGTGCCCGCGGACTTCGTCGCCGGTGCGATCGAACGCCATGTGCTCGAGGCCGCGGTCGATCACGACATCGTCATCGTCGAGGGCCAGGGCAGCCTGCACCACCCGGCCTACTCGGGCGTCAGCCTGGGGCTGCTGCACGGGTGCTGCCCGTCTGCACTCATCCTGTGTCATCACCTCGGGCGCGAACGCATGCGCATCGGCTCCGATACCGAAGCGGATGGCCCGCCGCTGCCCACGCTGGAAGCCGCGGCGGAATCCGCGCGGGCGGCCGCAGCGTGGGTGCATCCCGCCAGGCTCGCGGCGGTGGCGCTCAACACCTGGGGCAGCTCCGAGCCACAGGCGCGTGAGGCGTGCGCTGCGGCGCAGCGCTCGTTGCAGGTTCCCGTCTCCGACCCGATTGGCTTTGGCTCAGGGCCAATCGCCGACGCGTTGCTGGCGCTGCGCGCCGAGCGCGCCGCCGTCCGGCTCTCATGAAGGAAGGACCCTGCATGCAACTGCGACACGAGCCACTCGATCTCGCCACGGCCTTCGAGTTCCGCATCGCGCACGGGGTGCGGCGTGGTCATGCCAACACGCTGGTGACGCTCGAGCATGAAGGCATCGAAGGTTGGGGAGAGGCCTCGCCCTCGCACTACTACGGCGAATCGCGCGAACTCGTCGAGGCGGCACTCGCGACGTGGGCCCCGCACCTCGGTGAAGACCCGTTCGCTTTCGACGCCATCGATGCGCGGTTGCATGCGGCGCTGCAAGGTCATGGCGCGGCGCGCGCGGGCATCGACAGCGCCCTGCACGATTGGGTGGGCAAGAAGCTCGGGCAGCCGGTGTGGAAGCTGTTCGGCCTCGATGCCGCAAAGACGCCGCTGTCGTGCGTGACCCTCGGCATGGCAAGCCCGGAGGAAATGGAGCGCAAGCTTGAAACCGTGCGCGACTTCCCAGCACTCAAGGTCAAGCTCGGAGCGCCCGGCGACGTCGAGAACCTCGAACGCATTCGCGCCGGCTACACGGGCAAGCTGCGCATCGACGCCAACGCCGCGTGGGCGCCGGCCGACGCGGTGCGTGTGCTGCGCCGTGTGGAGCGCCTGGATCTCGAGCTCGTCGAGCAACCGGTGGCGCGGGG
This sequence comes from Candidatus Eiseniibacteriota bacterium, assembly GCA_043720995.1. Classification (GTDB taxonomy): domain Bacteria; phylum Eisenbacteria; class RBG-16-71-46; order RBG-16-71-46; family RBG-16-71-46; genus JANLWK01. Next base: position 11,395 of record JAYSRO010000309.1, on the reverse strand, counting down.
CGATCTCGATGGCCTGCGCTGGGTGCGCGAGCGCATCGGCATTCCGGTGTTCGCCGATGAGAGCGTGCATCACGCCAGCGATATCGCGCAGCTGGTGGGACGCGTCGATGGCGTCAACCTCAAGCTGATGAAGTCGGGCACGCTGCGCGAGATGCAGCGCACCATCCACGCCGCGCGCGCCCACGGCATGCAGGTGATGCTCGGCTCGATGGTCGAGTCGAGCCTCGCGCTGTCCGCCGCGGCGCAACTCGCGCCGCTCGCCGACTATCTTGATCTCGATGGCCACTGGCTGCTGGCGAAGGATCCATTCAGCGGCGCGCCGGGTGAGCGCGGCCGCATCGAACTGTCGCAGTCTCCCGGACTCGGAGTTTCACGCACGCCGTGAGCCCCAAGCTCAAAGCCTACCTTTTCGCGGTGCACGCGATCGCGCTGCTGGTTCTTGCCGTGACGTTCCCGCCGGATTGGCATGCGCGCGGCTGGCACTACGCGGCGTGGATCGCGATTGAGCTGATCGTGGGTGGCCTGTGGCTACCCACCCTGTCCGGGACGGGGACGGTCACGATGGCCTCGAGCACAGGGCTGGCGACCGTGATGCTGTGGGGACTAGGGCCGGCGTGCTGGATCGTTACGATCGGCACCCTGCTCGCGGAATTGCTGCTGCTCAAGAAGCCGCTGATCCGCGCCAGCTTCAACTCGGCGCAGATCGCGCTCACCGTGTGGGTCTCAGGATTCGCGTTCGGCAAGTGCGGCGGGCCGGTCCATGGCCTGATGTCGGTACTCCACCCCGCGACCGGCTGGCTGGCGGCAGCGAGGCTCGCGCCCGCGGTGATGGTGATGTTCCTCGCCTATCTCGTGGTCAACCGCGCGCTGGTGGCGGTCGCAGTATCGTGGTCCACCGATCGCCCTTACCTCAAGGTGCTGCGCGAGGACTGGTTCTACGCCGAGCGGTTGATCGAGGACGGCGCGGCGTTCCTGCTCAGCCCGTTGATGGTGCTGTCGTTCCAGGCCATTGGATACGTCGGCGCCGGCCTGTTCTACGTGCCGTTGCGCTTGTTCAACGAGTCGCATCGCCGCTACCTTGAATTGCAGAAGGCGCAGCGCATGTTGATCTACAGCGAGCGCATGGCGGCCAAGGGTGAACTGTCGGCGGAGATCGGCCATGAACTGCGCAACATCCTCACGGCGATCCGGGCGCGCGCCCAGATGATCTCCAAGGAAGCCGAGAAGGAGTCTTACGCCAACCTGCCGCGACATCTCCAAATCATCCAGGATCAATCGAAGCGCATGGAGACCATGTCGCGCGGCCTGATGGACTTCTCGCACTCGGCGCTCGAGATGGAGCGCGTCGACGTCAACGCGCTGCTGACGCGCACCATCGATCTGGTCAGCTCGACCAACCGCTTCGATGGCGTCGAATGGGAAACGCACTTCTCCGAGCACACGCCGGAGTTGCGCGCCGATCCCGGCCAGTTGCAGCAGGTGGTGCTCAACCTGCTCAACAACGCCGCCGACGCCATGAACGAAATGCACGAGGCGACGGCGGCCGAACGTCGTCCCAAGCGGCTCATCATCACGACGCTGCGCGATGACGCCACGCGGCAGGTGACCATTCAGGTCGCCGACACGGGGCCGGGTATTCCCCCCTCGAACCTGGCGCGCATCTTCGATCCGCAGTTCACCACGAAGCCCACTGGCCATGGCTTCGGGTTGTCCACGTCGTACCGTATCGTCGAAAACCACAAGGGCCGCATCACTGTCGTCAGCCCGCCGGGCGAAGGCGCCTGCTTCACGCTCACGATTCCGATGCCGGCTCAGGGCACGTGGTGACGAGTGGCGACGCGCTCGAGCACGGGGCGGCACCCGCGCTCCAGGCGCTGGTGGTGCGCGTCGACTTCGGCGGTTGCATCCTGCGTGCGCCGGACGGCGGCGTCATCGAGGCGACCGCGCGCGGTCGCTTGATGGGGCGGCGCAAGGCGCTCGGCAACAAGGTGGTGGTGGGCGACCTCGCCCGCCTGTCGCGCGAGGGCGAGCGCATGATGATCGATGCGGTCGAGCCGCGCCGCAACGCGTTCTCGCGCCGCGCCGCGGGGGAGCGCACCGCCGAGCAGGTGGTGGCCGTCAATATCGACCAGGTGCTGGTGGTGGCGGCGGTGCGGGATCCCGAGTTTCGTCCCGGCTTCGTCGACCGCGTACTCGCGCAGACCGAGCACGCGAAGATCCCCGCGCGGTTGGTGCTCAATAAGTGTGACCTGAGCAACGCCGCGGAATGGCGCTCGCTGCTCGAGGACTACGGCAAGGCGGGCTACCCGGGCATCGCCGTGTCCGCGCGCACTGGCCTGTCGATCGATGCGCTGCGTGAGCTGTGCCGGGGGCGCCGCAGCCTGTTGATCGGGCACTCCGGCGTGGGCAAGAGCACGTTGTTGAACGCGCTGTTCCCCGATCTCGCTTTGCGCGAGGGCGCGGTGAACCTCAAGACGGGCAAGGGCCGCCACACCACGACGGCCGCCGTGTTGTTGTTTCCTGAAGCAGGCCTCGAGTTGATCGATACGCCGGGGGTGCGAACGTTTGGCCTGTGGGGCGTGGGCGCGGAAGACCTCGAGCGGGCCTACCCGGAATTCCGCCCGCTGCTCGGGCACTGCCGCTTCGCCGACTGCAAGCACAGCCGCGAGCCCGGTTGCGCCCTGACCGAGGCGCGCGACGCCGGTTCGATCTCCACGCGCCGCATGGACTCGTTCCTCAAGTTGCGCGACGAGTTGCGGGCCGAGGCTGGCGCGCACGGCGGGCGCGTGCGCACGCCGGATTCCTGGGGATGATCGCCGCCGCGCCGTGGAACTTAGCACTGCTCGGCTTCGCGTGTCCCGTGTGCGCCCGGCTCGTGGCGCCCACGGACACCCTGCGTGATCCCAGCTGCGCCGTGTGCGCGCAACCGTTGCTGGCGCGCTACGATCTCGACCGTGTTCGCAGCGATCAGCCGCGCGAAGCGCTCGGCCGCCAGGGCTTCGACCTGTGGCGCTATGGCGCGGTACTGCCCTTCACGCGGCCGTGTCCGGAATTGCGGTTAGGCGAGGGTGGCACGCCACTCGTGCCGCTGCCGCGGCTTGCTCGCGCGTTGGGCCTCGGCGAGCTGTGGCTCAAGGACGAAGCGGCGAACGCGACGCAGTCGTTCAAGGCGCGCGGCCTTTCGCTCGCGGTGCACGGCGCGCTGGCGTTGGGGCGTGACGCGATCGCCCTACCCTCGGCGGGCAACGCCGGTAGTGCCGCAGCCGCGTACGCCGCCGCCGCGGGATTGCGCTGCCGCATCGCCATCCCTGACGACACGCCCGAGGCGTTCGTGCTCGAGCAGCGTGCAATGGGCGCTGACGTGAAGCTCGTGCAGGGAACCATCGCCGATGCCGGACGCGAGCTTGGCGCTTGGGCGCCGCCGCCAGAGTGGTGGAACGTGGCGACGTTCCGCGAACCGTTCAGGCTTGAGGGCAAGAAGACCCTCGGCTACGAAATCGCCGAGCAACTCGAGTGGCGGCTGCCGGACTCCATTTTCTATCCCACCGGTGGCGGCACCGGACTCGTGGGCATGTGGCGCGCATTCGATGAGCTGCGCACGTTGGGTTGGATCCGCGATGATTCGCCGCGGCTGGTCTCGGTGCAGGCTGCAGGCTGCGCACCCGTGGTGCGCGCCTACGAGTCCGGCGCGCTGCGCACCGCAGCATGGGAGGGAGCCGTCACGCAGGCGAGCGGCCTGCGCGTCCCTTCGCCATTCGCGGGACCGTTGATTCTCACCGCGGTGCGCGAGACGCAGGGTTGGGCGAGTGCGGTCAGCGAGGACGCCATGCTCGAGGGCATGCTCGAGCTCGCGCGCGAGGCCGGTTGCTTCGCCTGCCCCGAGGGCGGCGCAACACTGGCCGCGTTGCGCGCCGCGCGCGAATCGGGACAGGTCACCGCGGGCGAGCGCGTCGTCATCTTCAACACAGGCAGCGGTCTCAAGTACCCCGAGGCCTGGCGCGCAGCACTGGCGGGAGCAGGGAGGCGCGTTGCCTCGCTTGAGCGTATGATGCCAACGGAGCAGCATGACCGTTCCCACCGTGAAGTGGAGTAGACGTATCGATCGCCAGCGGCGCCACCGCTCATGGGTGGCCCAGCCGGTGCAAGGAGGCTGCGGGTATGCCCGGATTCCTCGGAGTGTCATTGGTCGCGCTGGTGGTACTCGGCTTGATCCTGCTGGCCAATTCCGTTCGTGTGGTGCGTGAGTACGAACGATTGGTGGTGTTCCGTCTCGGACGCCTGATCGGCGAGCGCGGCCCCGGCCTCGTGCTGTTGTGGCCCGGCATCGACCGCAGCGTGCGCGTCGGCCTGCGCACCGTGACGATGGACGTGCCCTCGCAAGACATCATCACCAAGGACAATGTCTCGGCGAAGGTCAACGCCGTCATCTACTTTAACGTGATGAGCGCCACGGCGGCGGTGAACAAGGTCGAGAACTACCTCTATGCCACCTCGCAGCTGGCGCAGACTACCCTGCGCTCGATCCTCGGCCAGCAGGAACTCGACGAACTGTTGTCCGAGCGCGAGAAGTTCAACCAGGCGTTGCAGCAGGTGATCGACCGCCAGACCGAGAACTGGGGCGTCAAGGTCACCAATGTCGAAGTGAAGAACGTCGACCTGCCGCAGGAAATGCAGCGCGCCATCGCGCGCCAGGCCGAAGCCGAACGCGAGCGGCGGGCGAAGGTCATCAACGCCGAGGGCGAGTACCAGGCCGCGGGCCGGCTTGCCGAAGCGGCCGCGATCATCGCGCGTGAACCCACCGCACTCCAGCTGCGCTACCTGCAGACGCTCGCCGAGATCGCTACGGAGAACAATTCGACGACGATCTTCCCGGTGCCCGTCGACATGCTGAAGACGTTCATGGAATCGGCGACCAAGCGCGCGTGAGCGCCCGCCGCGGCTCCCATTGCGCGCGGCGCGAGGGATGGGCACGGACATGACCGGGGCAGCGGCGACTCCGCTGCGCGTCGGCATCACCGGCGCGAGCGGCCTGATCGGCGCAGCACTTACCCGCGAGCTCACGCGTCGCGGTGATCGAGTGGTGCAGCTGGTGCGCCGCGCGCCCGCCTCGAGCGACGAGGCGCGCTGGTCGCCCGAGGCCGGGATCGAACCCGCCGAAGGTTCGAGCGGGCTCGATGCGGTGGTGCACCTGGCGGGTGAGAACATCGCGGCCTCGCGCTGGACGCCCGAGCGCAAGCGCCTGTTGCGCGACAGCCGCGTTGGCGCCACGCGCGCGCTCGCTGCATCGCTGGCGAGCTTGGGCTCACACGTCCCGACGCTCGTCACGGCCTCGGCGATCGGCATCTACGGCTCGCGCGGCGACGAAGTGTTGAGCGAGGCGAGCGCTCCCGGGACCGGCTTCCTCGCTGAACTCGCAGGCGAGTGGGAGGCGGCGGCAAGCCACGCGCGCGAGGGAGGCACTCGAGTGGCAGCGGTGCGGTTCGGGCTTGTGTTGACGCCCGGGGGTGGTCTGCTCGAACGGTTGCTCCTGCCGTTCCGGTTGGGGTTGGGAGGGCCGGTCGGTGATCCGCGTGCGTGGTGGAGTTGGGTGACGCTCGACGATGCGGTCGGGCTGCTTATCCACGCGCTCACGCATCCCGAGCTCGACGGCCCGTGCAACGCGGTGGCGCCCGGTGCGGTCCGCAACGGTGCGTTTGCCGCGGCGCTGGGACGGGCGCTGCACCGGCCCGCGGTGCTTCCCGTGCCGGCGTTTGCGCTGCGGTTGCTGCTCGGCGAGATGGCGGATGAAATGATCCTCGCCAGCCTGCATGTGACTCCCGCCCGCGCGCTTGAGACCGGCTACGCATTCCGCCACCCGGAATTGGGCGGGGCACTGGAGGCTTTGTTGTCGCGGGGGAATCGCCGGTGAACTGGAGCCGCGTGGCCGTTGCGTTCTTGACCCGTTCGGGTTCGCCTTCTAATGTCGATTCCGTGAGAACCCTCCTTTCAATGATGCGAATGGCCGCGGTGTTGGCCATGGCTGCGGCCCTGGGCGGTTGCTCGTCGTCGCCCGCGCCGCAGGGGAGCGCCGCACCCGCCAATGTCTCCATCCCGGTCGCCCATCAAGCGGAGCCGCAGAACAACATTGTGACGGGAGGGGCGGACTCGGTCGGCTCGATTCCCGGTTCTCCGGGTTCGCAGTTTGTCTATGTGTTCCGCCAGACCGATCCCGCGAGTGACCGCTTCACCTTCCAGGACCGCGACCTGTCCTTCTACTTCCGCCCGTCTCCCACGGTGTTGCACTTCCAGGTCGAAAATCGCCAGGACCGGCCGGTGTGGATCGAGTGGGACAAGTGTTCCTACGCCGACTCCTACGGTGGCCAGAAACGGCTCGCCAATTCCGAGACGACGTGGTCCCAACGGTACACGTCCTTGCCGGCGACACAGATCGTCGGGTTGCAGCGCTACAGCAATTACGTCTTCCCGATCGACTACATGATTGATCCGGGTTCCTCGAACGAGCAGCTTCACCGCCCGTTGTTTCCCGAGGACAAGAGCGCGCCCCAGTATGTCGACCGCGAGTTCGCGGTCACGCTGGCGTTCCGGTTCCAGGACCGCCTGCAGTCGTACCCGTTCCGCTTCAGGGTCCGCAGCGTCCTGCCGCGCTGAAACCGGTTTCGGGACGCCTCCCTGCGTGAGTGGGAGGGGTGGGGAATCGCCCCCGTTGGGTGGGCTGGAATTCCCCAAAATCTCAGGAATAATCCCGTCGCGGCGCTTGAAGATGGGCTTGTTAAGACCGGGTCCTGACAGGTACACTCGTCGCTGTCTTGTGGCGGTCGCCGGGCACCCTCGGCCTTCGTTTGGCCGCGGCCACAGGCACCTATCGCCCCGATCGAGAGCGCCTATCGGCCGTCGCCGCGGACGGTTGTACCGCTCTTCAGGCTACTAAAAGTCATGCGGCCCCGTGCCCCGGCACGAGGCATGCCGTTCAGGATCTCTAAGATGCCCGCATCCCTGCTCCCACCAGATCCTTGCGCGCCGCTTCCGTGTCCGTGACGACACCCTTGACCGGGCATAGCCCAGGGAGTCTCTCGAGGGTCGAAGTGCGCCCGCCGGCCAAGCGCTGGCCAGCCAGGGCGGGAGCCCTCGTGCTGTGCCTGGTGGGCTCACTCACCGTCATGGCAGGTCTCGCCCAGGCGGACCGCCGCTGGACGGGATTGGGTGATGGCGCCAGTTGGAACGCCGCGGCGAACTGGGAGGGCAATGTCGTTCCGGGCGCCGCTGACGACGTACGCCTTGATCACGCCTTCGTCACCGGTGCCTACACCGTGCAACTTCCCGGCGGCAGCGCCACCACGAGTGTCCACCGGCTCTCGATCGTTCCCGGCAATGCGGTCGCCATCACGCTGGTACTGCCCGCCACGAACATCGGCAACCCTGGCCTCAAGGCGGGGGACAACCTCGCCGGCAGCGACGACATCATCCTCGGCACGGGGGCGGTGCTGGTCAATGCTTCGAGCGCGAGCTTCGGCAATGGCATCGAGGCGAACTCGGTTGCGAATGGCAGCGTGCGCATCGAGAATGGTGGCCGCTATCTTCACCGCACGTTGCGCGCGACGTCCGGCATCGTGCAGTTGCTGTCCACGGCGGCGGGCACCGAGCTGGGCGTGTTCGAGTACGACGTTCCCGGCACCAACAACTTCACGATCAGCGCCGCCGGCCGCACCTATGGCAGCCTGACGCTGACGCGTAATGCAGGCCCCGCTTCGTACACCGCGCTGGGCTCGACGGAATTCCGGGTGCGCGGCAACATGCGCATCAATCCGGGCGTCTCATTCAACTCGTCGATGACGGGCACGCTCCGGCTGGGCGGCAATTTTTCCAATGACGGCACCCAGACTGCACTGCCCTCCAACCAGGCGATGCTGTTCGATGGTCCCGGTGTGCAGATTCTCTCGGGAGGCTCCGGCATCACCCTCAACGGCAATGCCACGGTGCAAACGGGAACGACGCTCGCGATCGACAATCGCCAGTTCTTCGCGAACGGTGTGATCACCATCAACGGCCGGCTTCGCGTCGACGTCGACGTGGCGCCGGGCGGTGTCGGAACCTTTATCTATGGCAGTGGAACCGGCGAGCTGGAACTCAACAGCCCCACTATTCCGCTGAGTGTGACGGCGCTCAACCAGCGCTGCTGGCCCGCGAGCGCCGGCCCCTCCGTCGTGTACGTGCGCGGCGCCGGCTTGTCGATCGAGCTGGCACGCACCGTCTCACAGTTGCTCAGCATCTCGGCGCCGGTCTCCGGCGCGCAATTGCTCACGCTGACCGGAACGCTGGAGCGCAATGCGGGCGCAACCCTGAATGCCTCGCCGGTCTATGGCCCCGCCAGCACGCTCCGCTATGCCGGCGGCGCGAGTCCGGGACCCGAGTGGATCGCCGGTAGCACGGTCGGCGTTGGCGTGCCGAATGACGTCGAGCTCGATTGCGGCACCGGCAGCGTCATCCTGCCTGCCGCAGGGCGCACGGTTCCCGGCAACCTCAGTATCCTGAGCGGCACGCTCTGGTATGACTCTGACAGCGGCATGCTCAACGTGCGGGGTTCCGTGAATCTGCAGGGCGGGCTCTGGACGTTTGGCCGGCCACTCACGCTCGATGGCACGGGCTTGCAAATGCTATCGGGTCCCGTTGCACTGGGTTCGGTACCCCTGCGGATCGCGAAGTCCGCGGGCTCAGTGCGCCTGGGTAGTGATGTGGCGCTTCACTCGGGCCTGCTGTTCGACGGCGGTGCCGGGGACGTGCTCGATCTGGACGGCCACGAATTGTCGCTCGATGGCGCGATCGGCGGAACCAATTCCAGTGGTGCCCTGCGCGGTGGCGTCCAGTCGAGTCTCGAGATTGGCCCGGGGGGGGCCACGACCCCGATCGCGTTTGCGAGCGGCGGGGCCATACTCCACCGGCTCACCGTGAATGGTCCACCGGAGATCGCGGCGCTGATGCTGGCGACAGACCTGACTGTGCTCGACTCACTGGTGCTGGTGTCCGGACGCATCGCCACGGGCACGCACCTGCTGACGCTGGCCGTGAACGGTGTGATCGAACAGACCGCGGGGTGGGTCGAGGGGCAATTGGCCGAGGCACTCCCGGCCGGCAACGGCGCGACCCTGTTGTTCGCGGTCGGGGACGCAAACGTCTACGCGCCGGCCACGCTCGTGTTCGCCACGGTCACCGCTCCGGGCATGCTCACCGTTTCGACCACGTCGGGTGATCACCCGCAACTCGCCTCGGGGTCGAATATCGATCCCGACCACAGCGTAAACCGCGTCTGGCACTTTGCCTCGAGCGGCTTCGGCTTCACCACGTACTTTGCGCATCTCGAATTCAGTCCCGCGGACGTCGACGACGGTTCGGATCCCCTGCACTTCGGTATCGTGCGCTACACGGGCAGCGGCTGGATCGGAACGACGCCGGGTGGGCGCACGCCCGTCTCGGCGGAGGCCAACGGACTGGACGGTCTGGGCGACCTCGCCATAGGCGCCGTCCCCACTTACACGCTGTCCGCGACGAGCAACGGCAATGGCACGGTCGCGGTCACGCCATTGCTGACCGCCTACACTTGGGGCGAATTCGTGCGCCTGAACGCGGTCGCGTTCCCCGGTTACCACCTCGACCAATGGGAAGGCGATGCCACGGGCAGCGACAATCCGTTGGACCTGGTGATGGACGCCAACAAGAGCATTCAGGCGACGTTTGCGATCAACCAGTATGACGTCAACGTGGTGGTCGTCGGCAACGGCTCGGTCGGCCGTTCGCCGAACCTGCCGCTCTACGACCATGGCACACCGTTGACCCTCACCGGCACCGCCGATCCGCACTGGCACTTCCAGAACTGGACGGGGTCGCTGACGAGCACCAGCAACCCATTGAACCTGACGGTCACGGCCCCGGTGGGGCTGACGGCGACGTTCAAGCTCGACACCTTCGCTGTGACGGTGACGCCGACGGCGGGTGGCACGGTGAGCCGGGTGCCGTATCGCGCGTTCTATTCGTACGGGGACACCACCGTGCTCACCGCCAAGCCGGCCACGGGCTACTCGTTCGTCGGTTGGGGAGGTAACGCTTCGGGGAGCACCAACCCGCTGACGATCACGGTGGACACGACCAAGGTGATCACGGCCGCGTTCGCGATCAACGGCTACACGCTGGCAACCAGCGTGACCGGCAATGGCAGCCTGCTGCGTAGCCCCGATCTTGTCACCTACAACCACGGGACGCTCGTCACGCTGACGGCGACCGCGGGCTCGCAGTACCACTTCGCGGGCTATAGCGGGGACACCGCCACCACGACAAACCCGTTGTCGTTCTTCATGACCGGCAACCGGTCCATCACGGCAACATTCGCCATCGACACGCGCGCGCTCACAGTCTCCGTCGTGGGCTCCGGCAGCGTGCTGCGCGAACCCGACCTCACGGCCTACCCGATCGGCAGTTCGGTTCAGCTCACCGCGGTGCCCAACCCGGGGCAGGCATTCGCGGGATGGAGCGGCGACACGACCGCGTTCGGCAACCCCATCACGTTGGTGATGAGTGCCAACCGGTCGGTCACCGCCAGGTTTGAAGCGAATACGCCCAAGTACTGGACAGGCCTGGGCGACGGCGTCAGTTGGGGCGATGGACTCAACTGGATTCGCAACACGCCGCCGGTTCCGGCCGACGAGATCATCCTCGACAACAGCCTGCTCGGCACCGACTTCCTCGTGCAGCTGCCCTCCGGCAGCAGCCCCGTACTGGTGCAGCGCCTGTCGATCCGGCCGGCCGCGAGCCACACCATTACGCTCAAGCTTCCCGCGACGAACACAGCAACCCCCGGGTTTGCGGTCGGGGATAGCCTGGCGGGCACCGACGACATCATCGTAGGGTTGGGCGGCGTGCTCATCAATGCCTCGGGCGCCTCCGCCGGCAACGGAATCCAGACGACGACGGTGGGCAATGGGGCGGTCCGAATCGAAGATGGCGGCCGTTACGTGCACGCCTCCCTGCGCTCTGCATCGGGTGTCGTTCCGGTGCTGAGCACTGCCGCGGGGACGGAGCAGGGGATCTTCGAGTACGACGTCCCGGGCACCGCGAACTGGAACGTGAGCCTGTCGGGACGCACTTACGGCAGTCTCGTGCTGACGCGAACGTCCGGCGCTGCGACCTACGGCGCGCTCGGCGCCAACGCGAGCCGCATTCGCGGGACTTTCCGGGTCAATCCCAATGTCACCTTCACTCCTTCGCTGACGGGCACCTTCGAGCTTCGCGGTGATGTCGTGAACAATGGCGCCCCGCTCACGCTGGCCGCGACCGTTCCGGTGCTGATCTCGGGCGCCAGCCTGCAGACGTTGTCGGGCAGCTCGAGCATCCAGTTCGCCGGCACCGC
>JAYSRO010000308.1:0-5388 GCA_043720995.1 Candidatus Eiseniibacteriota bacterium | reverse complement strand
TGAGCGCGATCGGCCAGCCGATGCACACGACGTGGATGAGTAGCCCCGTCATGGTGTCCTGCGGCGTGCGCACGATACGGCGTTGGATCGCCGACAGCGGCAGCACGACCTCGTACATCACGGCGTACACGACGAGACCGTAGCAGGCCCCCCACTGCCAAGCGTGCCGCACCAGTCGGGGCGACAACCGAGCCACGTACCAGTAGATCGCCGCTAACAAGGTGGCGATCGCGAAGTGGGAAGCCACGCCAAGCAGTGCTGCGCTTGCACCACCGGAGTAAGCGCCCTTCCCGAGCCAGCCTGAGGCAATCGACTGCACCACGCGCAGCGCCGGCCGGCCACGGAAGAAGTTCTGCGTCAGCACTGCGATCAGATCGAGACTGCCTGCAAGCCCCCCCGCCCACAGCACCGGGCGCCACGAGCGGATGGTCGAACGATCGGGCATGGCAGGTCCTCCGCCGATCGGTCAGGCCCGCAGGTGGTCGGCCCGCCAGTCCTTGATCGCACCCTTGATGTCGGCGGGCTTCACAAGTTTGCCGTCGAGCACTTGGCGCGCGAGCGCGGGGAACTCGGCGTCGCTCGCAAACCGCAGCGCGGTCCACTGCGCCGGCGTGATCTTGCCCGAAGCAGGAGCCAGATCGGGCGCCAATGCCTGCAACCGCAGGCGCTCTTCCAGCCGGATGACACGGTCCTGCACCGTGAGTGGGAACGCGCGCGTGTACCAGCACAGAAGCACCAGTGCCACGGCGAGCCCGGTGTCGTAGAACGACGCCCTCGTCACGGGCAGGAACACCCACAACGCACGAATCAGGTTCATGACCAAGAGGCCGAACGTGACGAAGTGGAACAGCGGGACGAATTGCCTGTGATTCTGTAGGTTCTGGGACATGTCGAATCTCCGATCAAGAGCTGGCGGGACGACAGTGACGAAGGCTCAGGCTTGCTTGCGGCCGCTGAGCAATTTCTCGCGGCCCACGAGCCACAGGATGTAAGTCAGTACAGCGAACGGGATCAGCGCCAGCAGGTCGGAACGGTCGCCTGCGAAGAACGGGTTCGCGACCTCGGCCCAATGCGCGACCTTGTTGTCGAAGTCGGTGAGCACTCCGGCCAGGAACGCGATGATGATGCCGGCGATCGCACCGCCGGCGATGTAGCCGGAGGCCATGAGCACGCCCGGGCTCTTGTCGCCCTCGGCCGCGAGTTGTGCTTCCGACAGCTGCTTGTGTTCGAGCGCCTTGCGCCGCGCGCGATCGACCAGCCAGCGGATAACACCACCCATGAAGATCGGCGTCGACGACGAAATCGGCAGGTAGACGCCGACCGCGAACGCCAGTGACGGGATGCCCACCAGCTCGAGCATCACCGCGATCATGACGCCGAACAGCACCAGCGCCCACGGCAGCTTGCGGTCGAGGATGCCGCGGATGATGTAGCTCATGAGCGTGGCTTTGGGGGCGTCGAACTTCTTGACCGTGCTGCCGTCGGGCCGTTGTGTGTAGATGCCGTTGATGCCCGGATCGACGAACCACTTGGCGTCGCCATTGGCATCCACCAGGTATTTGCCGGACGGCGCGCCTTCGGCATCGGTCTTGTGGAACACCGAATACTCCGCCGCATCGTCGCGCGCCTGCACACCACGGATGTGCTCGTGTTTGGCCTGGGTGAGTGAAGCCGGGTCGACATGCATGCCCGCGGGCGCGACCTGGCCCACCGGCAGGTAGACCGTGGCGGTGTCGTTCAGGCTCAACAGGATCGGGCCCAGCAGCACGGCCGACAGCAGCGAGCCGAACAGGATGGCGACCTGCTGGTGGCGCGGGGTGGCTCCCAGCAGGTAGCCGGTCTTCAGATCCTGCGACGTGGTGCCGCCGTTGGAGGCCGCGATGCAGACGATGCCACCCACCGACAGCGCCGTGACGTACCAAGATGCACCCACCCAGCCGATCATCAGGAAGATCAAGCACGTCAACAGCAACGTGGCGACGGTCATTCCCGAGATGGGATTCGACGACGAGCCGATCTCACCGGTGAGCCGGCTCGACACCGTGACGAACAGGAAGCCGAACACCACGATGAGCAGCGCGCCGAGCAGGTTCATGTGCAGCGTCGGCGACAGCAAGATCGCCACCACGAGGAGCGCGACGCCGCCGAACACGAAACGCGAGTCGAGGTCCTGATCGGTGCGGTTGGCCGTGATCGCCTTGGCGGTCCCGCGCGCGTCGCGCAGGCCCTCCTTGAGCCCATGCACGATGAGCGGCAGCGAGCGGAACAGGCTGATGATGCCGGCCGCCGCCACCGCACCCGCGCCGATGTACAGCACATAGGCGCCACGGATCTTGCCCGGGCTCATCTCGGATATCGGGATCGTGCCGGGGGGCAGCACGCCGGTCATGCCTTCGCCGAAGAACTTGATCATCGGGATCAGGATCAGGTACGCGAGAATACCGCCGCCGACCATGAGTGCCGAGACTTGGGGCCCGATGATGTAGCCGACACCCAGCAGTTCCGGCGAGATCTCGGCCGAGATGCTGCCGGCCTTGAACGGGGAGCTGAAGATCTTCTCGGGCGTGTCCTTCCACAGCCGGAACGCCGACATCGCGGTCTTGTACACCAACCCGAGGCCGAAGCCGGTGAAGATCGTCTTGGCGGACACACCCTGAGCGCCCATCGCGAGTGCTTCGGCCTTGGCCTCCGCCGAGGAAGCGGCCGCGGACTCGACCGACGCGCCGGCCTTCAGCACTTCGGCGCACGCGGTGCCTTCGGGATACTTCAACTTGCCGTGCTGCGCGACGATGAGCGCGCGGCGCAGCGGGATCATCATGAGGATGCCGAGCAGCGCGCCCATCACCGAGACCAGCGCGACGCGCATGAGTTCCAAGTCGAAGCCGAGGATCATGATCGCCGGCATGGTGACGCCGACGCCGAACGCGATCGACTCGCCCGCGGAACCGGCGGTCTGCGCGATGTTGTTCTCGAGGATGCTGGCGTCCTTGACCCCGAACACCTTCAGCATCTTGAACAGCGTCATCGAGATGACCGCGACCGGGATCGAGGCGCTCACCGTGAGCCCGACCTTCAGCACCAGATAGAGCGACGAGGCGCCGAAGATGGCGCCGAGGATCGTGCCCATGAGCACGGCGCGCCACGTGAACTCGGGCAGCACGGTGCTGGCGGCGATGTAAGGAACGAACGGGCGCCCGCCCGTGGCGGCGGACTGCTTCGGCTCAGCTTGGCTCATGCGGGCCTCCAGGATGACGAGCGGCAGGGCGTCCAGATCGTGCCGACTGTAGCCCCACCCGAAAGCCCTTCGCCAGTCCGGCTGCAGGCGCGACCCCAGACCCCGAGCCGCTCAGCGCGTCATCGCATCGAACATGCGGCGCCAGATCCCGACGCCTTCGTAGGTGCGGATCGCGGCGTTCACCGCTTCATCGGCGTGGTCGCCGGTGAAGCCATGAACGTCGATCCATTCCCCCAGCCGGTCAAGGTGCGCACGCGCTTCCAGCCCGTGCCGGCCCAGATAGGTCGCGCCATGGTCGCGGGTGAAGCCGAGGTTGTGCTCGACCGCGGCGGCGATGACCGGTGCACCCTCGCGCGAACCCAGGCGGACGTACTCGGTGCCGACCCACTCGGGAAGCGTGCGGATGACGGGCAATGAGGGCATGCGCACCGCACGGCGCGCCACGGGCTCGCCGAATGCGGCGGTCAGGTCGGCGCGCAGCAGGGTGGTCGAAGGCGGGTCCTCGAGCGGATAGCCCACATGCGCGCGTGCGGTCGCATCGACCGGGCTCTCCTTCAGGCTCGCCAGCACGGACGCTTCGAACGCGTACGTGGCGAGGAGGAACTTGCGGTAGGTGTCGCGGTAGTCCGCGCGTGCGCGCGTGTACTGGCGCTGCTGCGCGGCGGTCGCGGAGTCCGGGAGCGGGTCCAGGCGCATGAGGATCAAGCGGTTGAACGACGCCACGCTCTCGATGATGTCGTGCATGGCACGCGTCTCGAGCCGCAGGCGTTCGCCGAGCGGTAGCCACACGGGCTCTGGCCCGAGTTCGAGCCCAGGTTCGAACTCGATGTCGTCCGGTTCACCGAACCTGTTCGCGTCGATTGGATTCACCGGATCTTTCGGGTCCATCCCAGTCACGCGCGGGCCCGAGCCGGCTGGTACCACGGAAGACGCGGCGCGCCGAATGCCGCAGGGACGGGTTCGATACAGGCGAGGCGGTGGTCGCGAGGCGGGTTCATCGCGGGTCCGATGTTCGCGGAGATCATGCCTTCACCCCTTCTCGGGTCGTCCCGAGGAAGTCGGGCGACCGGCGCAGCTTCCTGAGACGATGGGCCCCACGCGCGCGCAGGTCAAACCCTTGCGGGCACTCCGAACACCAGAAGTGTCTGTCGGCATGCGAGTTCGAAACGGATGTGACGGACCGGCGGGCACGTGGCGGATCTCGGCACGGGGCCGGTTCACCACTTTCGGAAACTTGCGCTTCCCTCCCCGGGCACGGGATGGTTCCATCTCCTGACTTGTCAGCGTGGGCTTCCGCCCCGCGGCATCCGTTCCAGAGCGTGGTCCCGAGGAGAGTGATCCCAAGATGAGGCCGAAGCGGAACACCCCTGCACCGGCCTCGCGCTCGCGCGCCCTCACCGCAACCGCCCCTGCGGTCCCGTGGCGCGCCCCGGAACGCATCGCCATCGCCATCGCGTTCGCGGTCGTGATCGTGTCGGTGACGTTCCAGATGTACGAGTACGACTTCTGGCAGCACCTCATCTTCGGCAAGGCGCTGTGGCTGTCGCACCGCATCCCGATGACGCAACTCTGGACATGGCCCGACCACGGCGTGCCGGTCGACAATCCGTCGTGGGGGTTCAGCGCGCTGATCTGGCCGTTCTGGGTGCTCGGCGGCACATCGGGCCTGGTCGCCTGGCGCTGGCTCAGCGTGATCACGGTGTTCGTGTTCCTGTGGAAGTCGGCGCGCGCGCTCGGCGTGCGCAGCGTCGTTCCTCTCATCGTGCTGGTGTTGTGCGCGCTGGTCTACCGCCAGCGTTCGCAGGTCCGTCCCGAGACACTCGCGGCGATGTTGCTGGCGTTCGAAGTCTGGCTGCTCACGACCCGGCGCGGCCCGGGCTGGCGCGATCTCGCACTGGTCGCGACCGCGCTGGTGTGGGCGAACGTGCACCTGTCGTGGTACCTGGGTGTGGCGATCCTGGTACTGCATACGTTCGCGCCGCGATTCGGCGGCGATGCGGCGAGCCGCGCGCGCGCGGCCGGCCTCGAACGCGTGGTACTGGCGGCACTCGCGGTGTCGTTCGTGAATCCATTCGGCTGGCGCACGCTATGGCGGCCGTTTGAGTTCGCGTTGTTCCGCCGTCACGACCCCCTCCTGTCCGGCATCTCCGAAC
>JAYSRO010000307.1:0-12962 GCA_043720995.1 Candidatus Eiseniibacteriota bacterium | reverse complement strand
CGGCTGGTGATGGGGGTGCTCCCTGCGGACACTGAAGTGGTGCGCGAGGCGCTGTCGCAGAAGGCGAAGGGTGCTGTAGACTTTGCGATTCCGCAGCGCGGCCGCGAGCGGCAATTGTTGATCATGGCGCAGCGCAATGCCTCGCTGGCGCTCGAGGACGCCGATGCGCGCCGCACCGGACGGCGCGCGCACTATTCCGCGGATGTGCTGGACTTGCAGCGCGCGCTGTCGTTGTCCACGCCGCCGCGCCGCATGATCTGCTTCGACATCTCGAATCTCGGCGCCGAACATGCGGTCGCTGCCGTGGTCGCGAGCGAAGACGCCAAGCCGCGACGCTCGCTCTACCGCAGGTTGCGCATCCGCCGTCCTGGGCCAGACGACTTCGCCATGATCGGCGAAGCGGTCAGCCGCTACTGGGCGCACGTGATCTCCGGCGAGTTGCCGCGTCCCGATCTCGTCGTGATCGACGGTGGCATCGGGCAGTTGCGCGCGGCCCAGGCGGCGATCGACCACATTGATCCCACACCCGTGCCGATGATCGGGCTCGCCAAGCGCGACGAGGAGATCGTGCGCGAAGGCAGCCCAGCCCTGAAGTTGCCCCGCCGCAGCCTGGCGCTGCGCTCGTTGCAGCGGTTGCGTGACGAGGCGCACCGCTTCGGGCTCACCTACCATCGCATGCTGCGCGGCAGGGACCGCATCACCAGCGTGATCGACAACGTCGATGGCGTCGGGCCGGCGCGGCGAGCCCGCATGCTGAAGGCGTTCGGCTCGATCGCGGCGCTGCGGGAAGCGAGTGCCGCCGAAATCGCCGAGCGCGCCGGCGTGCCGCCCGCCACCGCCGAGCGCGTGCACGCGGCGTTGGCCGCAGCACCCATCGTTGCGGAGAAGGCGCCCGTCACGCCGCGCCGGCGTGTCGCGGGCGGAGGGAGCGAAGCGTGAGCACCCGCGCCGCAACGACCCGCGCAGCGCCCGCCCGCGCCGCGATTGCCCGCGCCGCGACTGCCCGCGCCGCGACTGCCCGCGCGACCACCGCCACGACTCGAACGACCGCGCTCGCGCGGCCTTCGCGGCTCACCACGATCGTGGAAGCCTATCTCGATGAATTGCGAGTGGGCCGTCGCTTGAGCGTGAACACGCTCGATGCCTACGCGCGCGATCTTGCCGACTACGCTGGCTTCGCCGCGACGCACGGTCTGGGCAAATGGCGCGAGGCGTCCCTCACCTTCATCGACGCCTACTTTGCCGGTGTCGCGCGGCGCGGGCTGTCGAGCGCCACGGTCAACCGCCGTCGCTCGACACTGCGGGGTTTCCACGCGTTCCTCGTGCGCCACCATCATGCCGATATCCAACCGCTCGACCGCTTGCCGCCGCCACGGCGCGAGCACCGTTTGCCGCACGCGCTGAGCGTCGACGACATCGAACGGCTGCTCGCGCAACCGCAGGGTGAAGCGCCGCTGGCCCTGCGCGATCGCGCCCTGTTCGAGGTCGCCTACGCGAGCGGGCTGCGGGTGTCCGAGTTGTGCGGACTCGAGAACCGTCGCGTCGACTTGTCCGACCGCAGCCTGAGCGTGACCGGCAAGGGCTCAAAGGAACGCGTGGTGCCGTTCGGGCGCGCTGCCGAGACGGCGCTGCGCGAATATCTTGAGCGCGGCCGGCCCCTGCTCGCCGCGCGGGCGCGCAGCTCGCGCACGCAGGCTGACGCAGTGTTCCTCAACGCGCGCGGCCAGGCGCTGGGCCGTATGGGCTTCTGGAAGATCCTGCGCGGGCACGCGCGCGCCGCAGAAATCGCCACTCGCGTTCATCCGCATGCGTTGCGCCATTCGTTCGCGACGCACCTGCTGCAGGGCGGCGCCGACCTCCGCGTGGTGCAGGAACTGCTCGGGCATGCATCCGTTGCGACGACGGCGATCTACACCCATTTGGACCGGGGCTACCTCCGGGAGGTGCATCGCACCTTCCATCCGCGCCCGTGAGGGCGTTTACACGAAGGAGATCACGATGATTCGAATCCGCGTGCCGATCCTGTTGCTCGCGCTGGTGTGCCTTGCGTGGAGTTCCACCGCTCGAGCCGAGTGGGTGGTCACGCCGCCGCGCGCTGGGCAGGTGGGGCTGGCGGTGCAGGGGCAGTACGGCGGGCTGCTCAAGTCCGGCGGCATCGGCAACGACTTCCAGGGCGGTCCGGGACTCGCCGTGCGCCTGCGCTACCGCATGCGCTATGAGCGTGCGATGGGATTGTCGTTCGAGAGCCAGCGCTTCGATGTGCGTGAAGCGACGCAAGATGACACCCTCTCGAATCACATGAACGCATTCACGTTCGGCGGCGACATCTACCAGATGTTCGGCACGCGCACGCGCACCCCGAAGTGGATCAGCGTGGGAGCGGGGCTCGTGCAGTTCAGGCTCCAGCAGAACAACAAGGACTACAACTTCTCGAACAACAGTGACGGCATCTACGTCAGCGCGGGCGCCGGTGTTGAACGGTTCGTGTGGCAGAGCTGGGCGCTCGATCTCAGCGGCAAGTACCTGACGATCTTCCAGAACGGCCGTCCGAACCACGACTTCCAGGCGTCACTGGGGTTGATCGTGTATGCAACGTACTGAGCCATGCCTGAGCTGAGCATCGCCTTCGAGGGCGCCGCGCGCACCGTCACCGGTTCCCGCCACCGCATTGCGTGGGGGGAGCGCCAGTGGCTGTTCGACTGCGGGCTGTACCAGGGCCACCGGGAGGAAGCGGACCGCATCAATCGAACCTTCCGCTTCGATCCCCATGAGCTCGATTTCATGGTGCTCTCGCACGCGCATCTCGATCACAGCGGCAACCTGCCGACGCTCATTCACCAGGGCTACGCCGGCGTTATTCACGCCACGCCCGCCACCGCGGACCTGTGCCGAGTGATGCTCGCCGATAGCGCATTCCTGATGGAGCGCGACCTCGAGCACCTGCGCAAGCACGCGCGTGAGCGCCAGATCAACGGTGAAGTTCACACCCGCGAAGTGCTCTACACGCAGGAGGATGTCGAGGCGACGCTGGCGCGGTTCGTGAGCCACAAGTACCACGCGCCGTGGGAGCTCATGCCGGGAGTGACGGTCGAGTACTTCGACGCCGGTCATATCCTCGGTTCGGCGCTGACCACGTTCGAATTCCGTGATGGCACGCGCACCTTCCGGCTCGGCATGAGTGGCGATGTCGGACGCGCGGGACGGCTGATCCTGCGCGACCCCGAGACGCATCCCGGCGTGGACGCGCTGGTCATCGAGAGCACCTACGGCAACCGCCTGCACCCCAGTGAAGCCGATACGGAACGTTTGCTGGCGGAGGCGGTGACCCGAACGGTGCAGCGCGGTGGCCGCATCATCGTGCCGGCGTTCGCCGTCGGCAGGGCGCAGGAGTTGGTGATGTTGCTGAACGGGATGATGAACCGCAAGGCGATCCCTGACCTGCCGATCTACGTGGACAGCCCGATGGCGTCCGACGCCACTCAGGTGTTTCGCCATCATGTCGAGTTGTTCGATGACGAGACCCGCCAGAGTTTCCGGGAACAGGGCGGCGCACCCTTCGGGTTCGAGCGTCTGCGCTTCACGCGCTCGCCCGCGGAGTCGCGCGCACTCAATGACATCGAGCACCCGATCATCGTGATTTCGGCATCGGGCATGTGCGAGGGCGGCCGCGTGCTGCATCACCTGCAGCATGGCTTGAGTGACCCGCGCAATCTCGTGATGTTCGTCGGGTTCCAGGCCGAGGGAACGCTGGGTCGCCGGATCGTCGATGGCGCCGAGGTGGTGAGCATCTATGGCGCACCGGTGCGGCGGCGCGCCGAGATCGTCAGGCTCGACGGGTTCAGCGCGCACGCGGACCAGGCCGAGATGTTGGAGTGGGTCGGGCGCTTGAATCCGCTGCCCCGGCACGTTTACCTCGTGCATGGAGAGTTCGACGCGGCCGCCGTGCTCGCCGAGAAAATCACCGAGCGCTTTGGCATCGATGCGCACGTCCCCGTGCTCGGCGAAAAGGTCACCCTGTGGACGTGACCCCCGGCCGCTACCAGATCGGCCAACGCCTGAGGCATCCCCAGTTCGGGGAAGGCCTCGTCGTCGAGGTGCACAACGCCCGGGGCCGCGAGGTGCTCGAAGTGGTGTTCGACGGCGAGCTGCGCCGGCTGGCGGGGACGCGTGATTGGGTCATCCTTGAGCCCGATGCTCCCGGCGTGCGCGCCCGGGACTCGGACTCCGTGGAGCTCTCGCATAGTTCAGTCACCTCGACGCGCACCTGGCATGCGCAGGGCAACGAGCTGCTCGAACAGTGGCAGGCGAACAAGCCGGCGAGTGCCACGACGTTCGACCTGCGCATGAACGCGGAACGTTGGTCGGGTTGGGCCGGTACCGACCGCTTGATTTCGCTCGAGTCGCTGCGCGGCGTGGAGCGATTTCCCCACCAGATTCGCGCCTGTCTCAAGGTGATGCGCGACCTGAATGGCCGCGCCATCCTCGCGGACGAAGTCGGTCTCGGCAAGACCATCGAGGCCGGCATCGTGCTCAAGGAGTACTTGCTGCGCGGTGCCGTACGCACCATTCTCGTGCTCGTGCCCGCGTCATTGTGCGAGCAGTGGGCCGCTGAGCTGTGGGAGAAGTTCGAGCTCGACTTCGTCGTCTCGCGCGGGCCCGCAGGGCAGTGGGGGCGGCATCCGCTGGTGATCTCCTCGCTCGAGACGGCGCGTCACGAACGCCACCGCCGCCGCGTGCGCGGCGCCAACTACGATCTCGTGGTGGTCGACGAGGCGCACCGGCTGCGCAACCACCTGACGCTCGGCTGGAAGTTCTTGAACGAGCTCAATCCCCGCTATCTGCTGCTGCTCACCGCCACGCCGGTGCACAACGACATGCGCGAGCTCTACAACCTCGCCACGCTGGTGCGCCCGGGGACCGTCGGCACCTTCGCGCAGTTCCGCCGCGACTTCCTGAGCGGGCACGACCACCGCTCGCCGCGCAACACGCCGCGGCTGCGCGCGCTGCTCGAAAGCGTGATGATCCGCACGCGCCGCTCCGACACGAACCTCACCTTCGCGCCGCGCAAGGTCGAGACCTTGTGGGTGACGCAGACGCCGCCCGAACGCCGGCTCTACCAGCAGGTCAGCGAGTTTATCTCCGACTCGGTGGGCGCGGATGCCGGGCAGCCGGGGCGCCCGCACTACTTCACGCTGGTCGTGCTGCAGAAGGAGATGGGTTCGTCGTGGGCCGCGGCGCGCGCCACGCTGCACAAGTTGTCGCAGCACCCTGATGGGCTCGATCCCAAGCGGCTGAAGCTGCTGGCGGCGCGCGCGGGTGAACTCAGCGCCAGTCCCAGCAAGGTGAAGACGCTGATGCGCGCGATCGCCTCGATGAAGGGACAGAAGTGCATCGTGTTCACGCAGTTCCGCTCGACCCAGGACACGATCGTGCAGGCGTTGCGGGACGAAGGCATCACGCCGGCGATCTTCCACGGCGAGCTCGGCTGGCGTGAGAAGGAAGATGCGCTCGACCAGTTTCGCACGGGGCTCCAGGTGCTGGTCTCGACCGAAGCGGGTGGGGAAGGGCGCAACCTGCAGTTCTGCAGCATCGTCGTGAACTACGACCTGCCGTGGAACCCGATGCGGCTGGAGCAGCGCATCGGCCGCGTGCACCGGCTCGGCCAGCAGCATCCGGTGCGCGTCATCAACCTCGCGGCGCGCGGTACCATCGAGGCCTACGTGCTCGAGATCCTCGACCGCAAGATCAAGATGTTCGAGTTGGTCGTGGGCGAGATGGAAGAGATCCTCGGCACCTGGCAGGCGCACGGTTCATTCGAGGACGAAGTATTCAAGCGCTGGACCGAGACCACCAATCCGCGCGCGCGCCGCCGCCGCTTCGAGGAACTCGCCCAACATCTGGTCGTGGCGCGCAAGCTGTACCAGAAGCAGAAGGACCAGCAGGATTGGCTGTTCCCCTCGGGCAAAGAGAAGGACGCGACGTGACCGCGGCAGCGCGCAAGCGCACCACGCGCAAGCCGCCGGCGCGCAAACCCGCCGCGCGCAAGCACGCGCATGGCGCCGCGAACACGATTCCTGCGAATCCCGGTGCGGTGCTCGCGACGTTGCCCGAGGGTTGGCGCGAGTTCGTCGGCAGCTGGCTCGCGCAGGCCGGCAGCATCGTGCAACCTGCGGCACGCGGGGACTGGGAAGTCGAATTGTCGCCGGCGCTGCAGAAGCTCTGGCGCCGCCAACGGGTACGCCTCGTGTTCGATCCGCAGCGCCCGACGTTGCCGCGTGGCGCCTGGTTCATGGCGCCCGGCAGTGGGGCAGGGCGCAAGCTGCTCGAGGCGGCCGTCGAGACGCCGGTGTTCACGCAGTTCACCGCACTCGCGCATGTGCCGGGAGCGCCCGAGTCGGGATTGGCGAGCGTGTGCCGCGTGAAGGGGCTGACGTGGGGCCCCGCGCGGCTCGGTCCCGTGCGCTACGAGCGTCGCGTCAGCGTGCATGCCGTGGTCACGCGTTGGGGTGGGCTGCCGTGGCAGGAGCCCTGGACGGTGATGCTTGGGCCGACCGGCGAGTTCCTCGAGTGGGATATCACCCCGGGCATGCCGGAGATCCGTTCGCGCGAAGGGCTCTACCAGATGCACGACGAGCTGGTCTCGGAAGAGCGCGCGAAGTGGATGGAGCAGGCGCGCGCTCATCTCGAACGACTGACGCAGGAGCGCGAAGCCGAGTGGGAACAGTCGGTGGCGCGGCTGCGGGATGCGGAGCTCGACCGGTTGGGCTCATTCTTCTCGTCGCGTATCGAGGAGGAGGAAGAACGCATGCGCCGGCGTGTCTCGCATGCCGATGAAGCCGATGTGCATGCCACGGGCGACATCAAGTCGCTCAAGCTCGAATGGGAGCGGCGTGCCGCCGAAGTCCGGCAGCGGTGGGCGCTGATGATCGAGGTGCGACTGTGGGGATTGGTGGAATGGTCGTGGCCCGTCGCGGATCTCGAGCAGGAAGTGCGCTCGGGCGCCATGCGCGTGCGGCTGGTTTCGCGCGTGGACGTGGCGCGCGGCCGCCCGGCCGCGCCCCGCTGCCCGGCCTGCGGGGAGGTCGCTGAAATGTTGGTGCGTGTGCACGGCCATATTGGCTGCACGCGCTGCGCTTGACCGCAGCCTAAGCGGTCGTTAGCATCGCTGGCTTCGAACCCCTGTTGGGCGGGTCCCGCTCGGGTCCCCGTCCTATTTCAGCACCGGAGGAACGTCGTGAACGTGCACCGATCCGAACACCTTACCGACCCGGGAGCGGAGCTGATTGATTCCGCCCAGTCGCTCTGGAACCGATACGGGCGCATCGTCATGATCGCCGCCGGCGTCGTTGTCGTGGGAGGCGCCCTGGCATTCTTCACGCTCCAGTCGCGCAACCGTGCCGAAGTGCAGGCGAGCGAAAAGCTCGCCGATGCGAACGCGTTGTTCTGGCAGGGCGACTACAAGCGCTCCGGGGACATGGCGAAGACGGTGGCCCAGCAGTGGCCCAGCTCGCCGAGCGGCATCGATGCGCGCCGTCTCACCGGCGACAACGCCTACTGGACGAACGACTTCAAGACCGCCATCACCGAGTACAAGGCCTACCTCGCGAAGTCGAATACTGGAGTCCTCGCCGATGGCGTGCGCCGCAGCCTGGCTTACGCCCTGGAGAGCGACAAGCAGTACGCCGAAGCCGCGACGGCGTACACCCAGCTGGTGGGCAAGTTCGATCGCGAATCGTCGGGCGAGTTCCTTGCCGCGGCCGCGCGTTGCCAGGCCGCCGCGAATGCCAAGCCCGAGGCCGTCAAGACACTGCAGCGCCTGCTCGACGAGTTTGGCGAGACGAGTTTCGCCAACGCCGCGCGCATCAATATCGCCGAGCTGTCGGCCGCCCGTTAGAGGGCTCCGGGTGCATTCGCCTTGACGGGCGAGCACTTAACCTCTGTCCATGAGCGAACGCGCCGTCGAGCTGGTCTTCATCTGGCACCACCATCAGCCCGACTACCGGCGGGCGCAGGACCACTGCGCCATGTTGCCGTGGGTGCGCCTGCACTCGACGAAGGACTACCTCGAGATGGCGCTGCGGCTCGCGCGCTACCCGCGGGTCAAGGCCACCTTCAACTTCGTGCCCTCGCTGCTGGACCAGATCGATGATGTTGTGGCGGGCGCTCCCGACCTGTTGTTCGATTCGCTCGCCAAGCCCGTGGCCGCGCTGTCGAGCGAAGACCGCGAGGAGTTGCTGCGGCGTTGCGTACAGGCACCGCGCCATGCGCAGGAGCGCTGGCCCGCCTACCGCCAGCTGATCGATCGCGCGAAGCGCTCGTCGCGCAGCCGGACCCCGCTGTCGGACCGCGACCTCGTGCGGCTCGAATGTTTCATGCTGCTGGCGTGGCTGGACCCGCTGCACTTTGACGAGCCCGAGGCCGCTGCCGCGATCGCCGCGATCCCCGAGCTCGACGAGCCGCATCGCGATGCCCTGCTGGCGCTGTACCTGCGGCTGTGCGCGCGGGTCATGCCGGCCTACCGCGAGCGCGCCGAAGCGGGACAGGTCGAGCTGGCGATCTCGCCTTACTACCATCCGATCCTGCCGCTGCTGATCGATGGACGCGCCGCCCGCCGCGCGCGTCCGGACCTCGCCATGCCGCGCGAGAACTTCTCGGCGCCCGAGGACGCGAAGGTCCAGATCGAGCGCGCCCGCGCGCGTGCGGTCCAGGCATTCGGTGCGGCACCGGCGGGCATGTGGCCGCCCGAGGGCAGCGTGAGTCCCGAGGCCGCCGAGCTGCTGGCATCCTGCGGCGTGCGCTGGGTGGCGACCGACGAAGGCGTGCTGTGGAACTCGCTCGAGTCCGACCAGCGGCGGCGCGAGGCGATCTACAAGCCATGGGTCTATTCGACACCGGCGGGGGAGATCGCGCTGTTTTTCCGCGACCACGAACTGTCCGACCGCATCGGCTTCGTCTACCAGAACTGGCGTCCCGAGGAAGCGGTCGCCGACTTCCTCGAGCGCGTGCGCAAGGCCGGCCGCGAGCATGGCGGCGACTCGCCTGCGACCGTCAGCGTGATTCTCGACGGCGAGAATTGCTGGGAGTACTACCCCGACGATGGCGGCCCGTTCCTCGACGCGCTGTACAAGGCGCTCGAGGCTTCACCCGACATCATCACGCGCACGCCTTCCGAAGTGCTGGCCAGTGGGCGCGCGTTGCCGCGGCTGTCGCGACTGCACACCGGCTCGTGGATCGACGCCGACTTCCACATCTGGATCGGCCACGCCGAGAAGAACCGCGCCTGGGAGCTGCTGACGCGCGCGCGCCGCACGCTGGTCGAGCACGGCATCACGCCCGAGACGGCACCCGAGGCGTGGGAGTCGATCTACGCAGCCGAGGGCTCGGACTGGTTCTGGTGGTTCGGCGATGATCACTTCACCGCCGACAAGGTGCTGTTCGACCAGTTGTTCCGGCTCCACCTGCGCGCGGCCTATGAGCGCGCGGGGCTGGCGGTGCCCGGGGCCCTCGAAGTGGCGATCACCTCGCCGAGTGCCCGCAAGCTCCCGGGGCGCATGCCCACCGCCTTCCTGCGGCCCACGATCGATGGCAAGCGCACGGGCTTCTACGAGTGGCACGGTGCTGCGCACTACCCGCTGCGCCAGGGCGGTGGCGCCATGCACCAGGGGGCCGGGCTCGCCTCCGCGTTGCGCGTGGGTTTCGACGCCCAACACCTGTACCTGCGCATCGACTTCGCCAGCGGCAAGCCGCCGGGGGCCGAGTTTGGGTTGTGGTTTGAGTTGGTCACGCCCGCCGGCGCCCGATTCGCGTTGATGAGCCTCGAGGCCGGGACCCATCCGCTCGTGTGGCTCGCGGGAGAACACTCGGGCAAGACAGTCGAGGGAGCCCGAGCGAGCGTGTTGTCGCTGGTTGAGCTCGCGATTCCGTTCGAGAGCCTCGGGCTCAAGGTGGGCGACGCCGTCGAGATGATCGGCCGCCTGATGAACGGCACCGAGCCGCTCGAGACCCTGCCCGACGACGACATGATGCGCTTCCGCGTCCCCGACACGGACTTCGACGCGCGGATGTGGAGCGCGTAAGCAGTGGCTCCCGATGTTCCGGCGATTGCGCTTGCCGATGTGATCGTTCTGCTCGAGCGCACTCCGGGCGTGTTGAATGCCCTGCTGCGGGGGCTGCCGGCGCAGTGGGCCGAGGTGCGGGAGGGAGCCGGAACGTTCAGCCCCTTCGATGTCGTCGGCCACCTGGTTCACGGTGAGCGGACCGATTGGATTCCGCGCGCGCTGATCATCCGCGAGCACGGCGACGCGATGCCGTTCGATCCCTACGACCGTTTCGCGCAGGCGCGTGAGGCGGAGCAAACATTGGACGAGCGGCTCGACGAGTTCGCGCTACTGCGCGCCGCGAATCTCGCCACGCTACGCGGATGGTCGCTGACGCCCGCGGACTTGGGGCTGCGCGGACGCCACCCCGAGCTGGGTACTGTGACGCTGGGCCAGCTGATGACGACGTGGGCCACGCACGACCTCACGCACCTGCACCAACTTTCCCGCGTGCTGGCGCACCCGTTGCGGACGGACGTCGGGCCGTGGCAGCGCTACCTTGGCGTGCTCCACTGCAAGGGGCATAGCGGGTAGCTGACGCGTGGAATGAAAGAAGCGCCGCGGCGCGGGCCCGCGATTACATTCCGGGGCCTCCACGGGCACCCGGGAATGCTTCGGCAGCGCGTGAAGTTGTTGGCGCAAGTGCTTACCAGCAAGTGAGTTCGTCCTGCCACAGGAATCCCCAACCATTTCGGCCCCCGGCTTGCGGGTGTGTGGGGTCGCAGGTCCGAGCTCCACGCTTCCGCTGCACCAACAAACAATCTGAGAGGTCTACCATGAAGAAATTCGCTCTCGTTGCCGTCTTGTGCGCGTCCGTGCTTGCTGCAGGAGTCGCACTTGCCGAAACGCCTTCCGAAGAAGCCGCCAAGCAGGGCAAGAAGATCACCGATGCCTCGACCGTCTATCATGAACTCGTCACGGCCGCCGACCAGTCGGTGCCCAAGGAGTTGATGGAGAACTGCAAGTGCATCGCCGTGCTGCCGGGCGTCATCAAGGCCGCCGTCGGCTATGGCGCGCGGCACGGTAGCGGCGTGATGACCTGCCGCACCGCCACCGGGTGGAGCTCACCGGCGTTCGTCAACATCAGCGGGGGCAGCGTCGGCTTCCAGCTGGGCGCCGAGTCGACCGATCTGGTGCTGTTTTTCATGACCGATCGCGGCGCGCGTTCGCTCGTCAACGGCACGCGGCTGACGCTTGGCGGCAAGGCCAGTGTCGCGGCCGGTCCGTTCGGCCGCAGCGGTGAAGCGGCAACGAATCTTGAATTGAAGTCCGAGATCTATTCCTACGCCAAGTCGAAGGGTTTGTTCGCCGGCCTGTCGATCGAAGGCGCGCGCCTCGCGCCGAACGCGAAGGACATCACGCGCTACTATGGCCGTGGCGTCACCTACAAGCAGTTGCTGTTCGGCAAGGGCGTGGCCACGGTTCCCTTCGAAGCCAAGACGTTCACCGCCACGCTGCCCTAGCGCTGGCGTAACCCGCACAAGTTGAGAACACGTGCCGCGGGCGCCCAGGGATTGGGTGCCTGCGGTTACGTGCTTTGCGGCGCGCTAGGGCTCGACGGCGGTCGCCCACACCGCGAGCGTTTTCGCGTCCTGCAGAAACGCGATCACGCGGGTCCCCGGGGTTTGCTTCGTCGTCGCGTGGCGCAGCGTGACCACGCCTTCGAGCCGATCGCCCAACGGTGTCGTCACGAATTCCCGCACGACGTTGGTGTGCGTGAGTGTCGCGCCGGAATTCTCGCCGGCGCCGACGCGCGTGATATCGATCGAGTCCGCCAGCGCCACGCACAGCAGGGCGCCCGCGGGTACCGCGGACACGCGGTAGGCCACGTGATACCCCGCGCCGTCCCGGGTCAGTTTTAGGCTGAGCGTTGCGGTAGCGGGGCGGGAGAGAGCGCGCGCGATCGAGGCTTCCACCCCGCGCCGGTCCGAACCGACGCGCTGGTCCACCCCGTTGATCACCAATTGCGGCGTGTACACCTGCGAGCTCCTGAAGACGCGCGCGTAGCCATTCTGGCGGACCGAGAACTCATGCGAGCTGAATGGATCCGTCCAGCCAAGGTGGTTCCAGTAGTCGACATGGAACTCGAGCGTGAGGATGCGCTCACCCCGCGACCTGGCCCGCGCCGCAATCTCCGTAAGCAACCGGTCCGCCGCCGGGCAGCTCGAGCAGCCTTGCGAAGTGAACAATTCGAGCAAGGCGAATGGTGCGGAGTTCGCTCCGGCTTGGACGGCTGCCGGGCTTGCCACCAGTGACGCGAGCACCAGAATCCGGCAGAGCGTGGTGCGAGGAATGCGCATGCTCAAGGAATGCCGCGGGCGCGGCCAGGGTTCCCGGCGGCGCAGCACCGGCTTACGCCCGACTACTCGCGGGACTTGGGGTCCCGGTTCGAGATCCTGCCGACGATCAGGTCGCCGATCGCCGCGTGGAGGCCTTTCCAAATGTTCGCCGGGATGTAGAGCCGGTGCAGGCCGTCGTCGCGGCACTCGAGGTTCGCCTCGAACTCGTCGCCGCCGATCACCACGCGCACCGGGTGCGCCGCGTCCCGAGGCGCCTTGAGGGCGCGCGACAGGTGCATGGGCAGGTCGATGCTGATGTTCATGCCGCGCTCCTCGGCGCGACCACGAAAGCGATGTCCGGACTTTTCAGCGCACATGGTTCATGTCCTGGCGGCAGAGGCGGCCGCGGTCGTGGGTCGAGAGGGCTTTGAGGCAGGCCAATTCTTGGAATTCGGTGTTCCCCGCCCCTTTGATCCATGTCGCATAAGAAACATTATGTAAACTAGCGTCCGTGATGGGCCAACCGGCCTACTTCGCCGCCACCACGAAGCTCAGCAGCTTGTCCGGAACGTGGATCACCTTCTTG
>JAYSRO010000306.1:0-2692 GCA_043720995.1 Candidatus Eiseniibacteriota bacterium | reverse complement strand
TCGAGGTGAAGATGCTGGTGGCGTTGCCGAGTTCGTGACGGCGCACGATCTCGACGGCTTCATCGAAGTCCTTCGCCTTCATGATGCACAGCACCGGCCCAAAGATCTCCTCGCGGCCGATCACCATGTCAGGCGTCACACCGTCGAACACGGTCGGCCCCAGGAAGTAGCCGTCGGGGTTCTTCGGGTCCTTGTAGTTGCGGCCGTCGACCAGCAACTGGGCGCCTTCCTTGATCCCCTGCTCGATGTAGCCGAGCACCTTCTCGCGATGCTGCTTGGTGATTACCGGGCCCATCGTGACGCCCGCATCGGCGCCATTGCCCACGACGATGCGCTTGGCCTCTTCGACCAGCTTGTCGCGCATCTTCTCGTGCGCGTCGCCGACCGTCAGCACGATGCTGTTGGCGAGGCAGCGCTCGCCGGCGCAGCCGAAGCACGACTCCGTCGAGACGGAGGCCGCGCGCGGGATGTCGGCGTCGGGCATGACCACCACGAAGTTCTTGGCGCCGCCCAATGCCTGCACGCGCTTGCCGGCCTTGGCGCCGCGCTCATAGATGTACTTGGCGATCGGCGTCGAGCCGACGAACGACACGCCCGAGATGCCTGGGTGATCGAGGATGCCATCGACCGCGTCCTTGCCGCCGTTGACCATGTTCACCACGCCCTCGGGGATTCCGGCGTCGTGCATCAACTCGAAGATCTTGACCTGCGACAGCGGGACACGCTCGCTCGGCTTGACGATGAACGTGTTGCCGGTGGCGATGGCGTGCGGCAGGAACCACATCGGCACCATGGCCGGAAAATTGAACGGCGTGATCGCCGCGAACACGCCGAGTGGCTGGCGCACGGTGTGGCAGTCGATGCCGTGCGCGATGTCCTCGAGCGAGGTGCCCATCATACGCGTCGGGATGCCGAGCGCCAGGTCGACGTTGTCGATGGCGCGGCGAACGCTGTTACGCGACTCATCGAGCGTCTTGCCGTGTTCCAGCGTCACCGTGCGGGCGATATCTTCGAGGTGGCGTTCGAGCAGTTCCTTGAGCTTGAACAGCGGCTTCACGCGATTGACCGGCGGCGTCATGCGCCACGCAGGATAGGCCTTGGTGGCGGCCTGCACTGCGCGGTCGACATCGGCGGCGGTGCCCATTGGCGTGCGCGCGATCAGCTCGCCGGTGGCGGGATTGAAGACATCGGTGAACTGCTTCGCATCGGAATCGACCCAGTGGCCGCCGACATAGTTCTGGACCGTGCGCGCCGTGGTGGTGGCGCCGTTGGTCGCGGCGGTGGAGCCGGCGCCCGTGGTCTGGGGTGTCGTCATCGTGCTTCCTCCTTCATTCGGCGCGCGGCCGCCGGCGCGCGATCGCGCCACGGAAAACGATGCCGAAGGTGGTAGTCGAAGCCCGCGCGGGACGCGGGATCAGTTGCCGGAATCATACACCCGGCGCCGGACATCGCGCATCACGCGGCGCATGTGCGACCACGCAAACCGTTGCTGCAGCGCGCGTCGCCCGAGTCCGGCCAGCGGCACCCAGTGGGCCTCCGCGGCGTCATCGGCGGCCCGCGGGGAGCCTCGGCGCCAGTGCGCGAAATAGTAGTAATTGAGCGTGGGAAACGGGCCAAACCCGGGCAGGTCATACTCGTCCCAGTAGCTCCCGAGGAGTTGGGCCGGGCCGACCTTGAGCCCGGTCTCCTCCAGCAATTCGCGGCGGGCGGCAGGTTCGAACGCCTCCCCCGCTTCGAGGAAACCGCCCGGCATGTCGATGGCGCCAAGACGCGGTGCCTCGCCGCGGATAAGCAGCAGCAGGCTGTCCTGTTTGACCACCGCGAAGCCGACGCAGATGCGCGGGTAGTCGTAGATGCGATAGCGGCAGCGCGGACAGGTGATCTGCAGGGCGCCGCGCGGGGCGCCGACGCCACGACGCGGCGCGCGGCGCACCGCGGTGCGGCACAGGGTACAGGGGAACGTTTGCACCACGCGCGTCATCGCGGCAGCACCGTCACCACCGCAGGCAGCGGCACCGTCGGCCGGTTCGGGTTGGGCACCGTGCCGTTGGCAAGGCGGTGCCCAAAGCTCGCGTACATGAACGCGCCCGAGTGCACACACAGGGCGGCCTCGTCGCCGCCGTCCATCGACATGGCGTGGCGCAAACCCAGCGGGAGCGTCTTCAGCAATCCCGCGAGCTCGTACAGCGTGTAGCCGCCTTCGGTGTCGATGATGAGGATGTGTCCCTGCTCGTCCTCGCCGACGACGGTGCGGTAGGCCACCTGCCCGCTCTTGCGCACGCGGATGTTGCCGTCGTCATCGAACAACATGAACGACTGCGCGACCTCTCGCCACGGCAACTCGTCGGCGCGGATCGGGTGCGCATCGAGATCGAGCACGCGCGCGCCCGGGCCACCGCTGCGCGGTTCGGCCACGAGCGCAGCCTTGAAGCCCGGATGCATCTGCGGCGAGATCGCCTCGCCGTTGCTGACGAACAGGCCCATGTAGGAGTAGTCGGGGTAGTATTGCCCGGCGTTGAACACGGCCAGGGCACCCGTGCGATGCTCCCACTCGAGAATGTCGAGCGGCAGGCGCTCGGCGAGCTGCGTGTAATGCGACATGCGCAGGCGCACCTGGCGTGGATCGAGGCGCAAGACGGCAATCTCGGACAGGCCCATGCGGCAGTAGGGTTCGCCGCGGAAGATCGCGAAC
>JAYSRO010000305.1:0-5398 GCA_043720995.1 Candidatus Eiseniibacteriota bacterium | reverse complement strand
AGTCCGGGCGCCATTTCCTTGGTGGCCGGGATTGAATTCTAAGACGGAGGATTGCGGAGCACCGGAGTTGCCCCGGTTTCGTGGAGACCCAATCGTTGCGGAGCCGATCCGCCAGCCCGAACTCGACGATGGCGATTTGCCACTTGCCCCGGGGCAAGTTGGCAATCACTAACTGTCCGCGCGGACACCTCTGCGCCGCGCACTCGGACGGCGACGCGCAGGGCGCGATCACGCGGAGCTCCACTCTTCGAGCCGAGTCGGCTCACATGCCAGCTCAAACTCGTCCGGGCGCGAGAAAAGTTAAGCGACCTCAACGGAACTCGTCCCAGGACGAGTCATGTTGAGTGATCTCAACTTTGCCCCGCAGCGCACGGTCCGCGCGGATAGCTGGCATGACCGCGACTGAACAATGAGCATGCGCCGACGCACGATGAGCTGGCTCTAGCACAGGTCGTTGCGCAGTGAGATACTTGAATCGCTCTCGTGGTTGGTCTCGCAGTTGAATAGAGGTGCCCATGTCTGCGCGGATAAGGTTCAACCCCGTCGGTTTCGCGCACATTCCTGTGCGCCCGATATTTGGGGCGACAGAAGCGACCTCCGGTGGGCGATGAACGTCCTTCCGTCGGTAGCACGTTGGCAGCGGATTCGTCGCGAGGCCCGCGGAGGTGAGGGCGGGCCCGGGCCGATTCGGCTCAGTACCGGCTTATTCGCCGGCTTGGTGCTTCCGTTGCTACTTGCGTCTGGCGGTGCTGGAATCGCGCAGACCATAGACACCAACCTTTGGGTCACGGATCACCCAGTCTATGCAATCGTGCGCGATGGGGGCACGATATATACCGGCGGCGTCTTCACGCAGGTGCACCCCCACCCTACGCAGGTGAACCCCACCGGCGCCGGCGGACAGCCGCGTAATCGGATCGCTGCGCTCGACGCCGCAACGGGTACCGCGACGGCTTGGAATCCCAATGCGAACGGCGGTGTGTACGCCTTGGCCGTAAGCGGGAACACGGTATACGTCGGAGGTGATTTCACCGAAATTGGCGGGCAGGCACGAAAGGGCATCGCGGCGCTGGATGCAACAACGGGCGCCGCCACAGCCTGGAATCCCGATGCGGACGGGACTGTGTACTCCCTCGCGGTGAGCGGCGGCACGGTTTACGTCGCCGGAAGCTTCACCCGCATGGGTGGGCAAGCTCGTAACAATATCGCGGCGCTGGATGCGACGACGGGTGCCGCTACCGCCTGGGACCCGAACGCCCAGAACTCCTCCACGATCTACGTTCAAGCGCTAGCGCTGAGCGGGGGCACCGTTTACGCCGGGGGCGAATTCAACAGCATCGGCGGTCAGCCGCGTAACAATATCGCTGCCCTAGATATGGCCACAGGTGCCGCCACGGCGTGGGACCCGAACGCAAACTCGACCATACTTACCCTGGCGGTTGGGGAGGGTACGGTCTACGTCGGCGGCAGCTTCGACTTCATCGGCGGTCAGACGCGCGGCCGCATTGCCGCGCTCGATTCGGTCACGGGTGCTGCCACCGCTTGGAATCCCCTCGCGAATGACAATGTGTTCACCCTGGCGGTGGACGGCGGCACCGTCTACGCCGGTGGTTGGTTCGATGGGATCGGCGGCCAGAGGAGAAGCTTAATTGCCGCGCTGGATGCCGCCACGGGTGCTGCCACCGACTGGGACCCGAATGCAATGTACGGCGTAATACCACACCGGTACGGGACCGTTGGTGCATTGGCGGTGAGCGCCGGTACCGTTTACGCCGGCGGCGACTTCACTATCATCGGTGGGGAAACCCAGCCAAATTTCGCGTCTATTACAGCGGATGCAAGGACTGCAACGCTGCTCGTTCAGTTTGAAGCTGCCACTACAGCCGAGGGCATCGAGTTGCGATGGAGCTTCGGGGATGCGAGCCCTATAACCACGGTGACCCTGGAACGTTCGTTGGACAACGTCGGACCCTGGCTCTCAATCGCCCCCGAGTCGCACGATGAATCTGGCGTGACGGTAGCCATGGATCTTTCGGCGGGTGATAGTCGGGAGTACTTCTATCGCCTGGTGGTGCACACAACAGATGGGGGCCAGATGGTGTTCGGGCCGGTATCGGCGAGCTACCGCGAATCATCGCTCAAAAGCGATCTCGCCCCTCTATTGCCGAACCCGAGCTCCGGTAGGGGGCAAGCGCAATACAGCGTTGCGCGTGCCGGACGAGTGCGGCTCGAATTGCTCGACATCTCGGGCCGTGTCATGGAAACGCTTTCCGACCGCATCCAAGGCCAAGGACGCTATACCCTCATGTGGGACAGCGCGGGCCCACATGGGCGACTCTTGCCTGGACTTTATCTCGTTCGCCTACTGGCGCCGGACCTGATGACGACGCGAAAGGTCGCGCTCATCCGGTAACTCGGCTCACTCAGGGTATGGGTCGCCGGCTTGAGCAATCCCGCCAACTCGTCCCAGGACGAGTGATGTTGAGTGACCTCAACATTCCTTGCGCGTCGCGCGTCGCAGTAATCTTGACGCGCTCCTAGCCCGGACCATCCGCAACACGCGGCCGCCGCACGTACACGATCGTCACGTCGTCCTCGAACGCTTCGCCCTTGCCGTGCTGCCTGAGCCGCGTGAGCAGATCGGCGACCGCGGCCTCCGCAGGGCCCTCGCGCCAATCGCTGAGCCACTCGCCGAGCCGCTCCTCGCCGAACGCGTCGCCCTCCGTTGTGCCGTGCTCAAGCACGCCGTCGCTCACCATCACTAGCGCAGCGCCGCGGTCGAGGTGCGCGAACCCCTGTTTGTATCGCGCGGCGCGGTCGGGTCCGAGAACCATTCCGCCCACGCC
Source organism: Candidatus Eiseniibacteriota bacterium (assembly GCA_043720995.1). GTDB lineage: Bacteria > Eisenbacteria > RBG-16-71-46 > RBG-16-71-46 > RBG-16-71-46 > JANLWK01. The sequence goes on along the minus strand of JAYSRO010000305.1, from coordinate 2,552 downwards.
CAGCGAATGCACGCCGAGGTCGTCACACAATAGCGGCGGCGGATGCCCGGCGTTGACGTAGGTGAAGTTGCCGTTGCGTTCTAGCTCACCGAACACCAGCGAGACGAAGCGCGACACCAGGCCGCTGGCGTGGATCACGCGATTGAGCTTCTCGATCATGCGCGTGATCTTCATGTCGCGCTCGACGCCCATGCGCAAGCCCACCACGACATCGCGCGCTTGCAACGCGGCGGGCAGGCCGTGGCCGGAGGCATCGGCGACGGCGATCGCCAGGGTATCCTCATCGAGCGGGATGAAGTCGTGCGCGTCTCCACCGACGATGCGCGCGGGAACGCTCGCGACGGCGAGGTCGTAGTCGCCGAACGGCGGTGGTGCAGAGGGCAGCAGGCTGGTCTGGATGACGCGCGACTGCTCGACCACGTTCTCGAGTTCGTGGCGCTGAAGACGCTCGCCGAAGGCATGTTGCAGCGCCGATAGCCATAACAATCGTTGCGGCGAGAGGGCGGGGGCGGGATCGGCGAAGCGTAGCGCCAGCAGACGCCCATCGGCGGCGAGCAGTCCCCACTCGGCGATTTGCGCGGGAAGTTCGGGCAGCGTGTGCGTGGGATCGAGCGCCTCGGCGAGTGCCGGCGGCAGGGGCGTCGCGGCATCGACGCTGGCGCTGCGTTTCGGGATCCACACGCCATCGCGCGGCTCGAGCAGCAACACGGCGGTGATGCCCAGCGGTTCGCCGAGTTGCTCGAGCAGCGCGGCGGGCATCAGTTGGGCGAGAGAGCGGGCGCCGGTGCCGCCGCTGGCGCGGTCGAGTAACGCCTCGACGCGCCGGTAGAACAATTTGGGAGTGAGCACGGGCGCAACGCTATCCGCTGCCGCAATTCCAGTGCAAACCGGTGCGACTCCGGCGTGACTCCGAAAACAATCCCCGCGAAATACGCAAGTACGCAACACCCGCAAGCCTTGACCGCATCGCAACTGACGCCTAAATTCCTTGCCATCCTATGGGCCCTTGGAGCCACGACGGCCTGCCACCCACCGCGGGGGTACCTTGGCGCTGATTCGCCTCGAAGGACTTTCGGTCTTCGGCCATCACGGCGCGCGTCCTTATGAAAAAGAAGCGGGGCAACGGCTCGAGGTCGATCTCGAGCTGGACCCCGTCGACGACCGTGCCGAAAAGAGTGACCGGCTGGGCGACGCGGTGGACTATGACCTGCTCTACCAGACGGTGCGCGAGGTGGTCGAGACCAAGAGCTTCCACCTGCTCGAAGCGCTGGCGGCGTGCACTGCCGAGACGATTCTCGAGCGCTTCAACATCCGCCGCGTGAAGGTGCGCATCTCCAAGCAGAACTTGGGCTGGACGACCGGCGGGCGCGCCATCATCGAAGTGGTTCGGGAGCGTCAATCGTGATCGCCTATGTCGGCCTGGGCTCGAATGTCGGTGACCGCGAGGCGATGTTGCGCGCGGCACTCGACCTGCTCGCGGACATGCCGAGCACTGCGCTCGCTCGCGTCTCGTCGTTCTACGACACCGAGCCGATGGGCGACGTCGAGCAGCCGTGGTTCCTCAACGCCGTCGCCGAACTCGACAGCGATCTTTCGCCAGGGCAGGTGATGTGGAACCTGCAGCGCATCGAGCGTGGGCTAGGGCGTGTGCGCAACGAACGTTGGGGGCCGCGGACCATCGACCTCGACCTGCTGCTGGTGGATTCCGGACCCGTTGATGAACCGGGGCTCACGGTGCCGCATGCCGAGTTGCTCAACCGCCCGTTCGCGCTGATCCCGCTGCTGGAGATCGATCCGCAGCTCAAGGACCCGCGCACCGGCGAATCGCTGGCGCAGCACCTCAAGCAGCTGGATCACCGCCACGTCGTCAACCGCGTCCCCGCCGAGCCGCGGACGTGAGCGAGGGCGCCGCTCTCTAAGATGCTCGAGAACCGCTACATCGTGGTCGAAGGGGTGATCGGCGCGGGCAAAACAAGCCTGGCGCGGATGATGTCCGATCGCCTCTCGGGCAAGCTGGTGCTCGAGGAAGTCGAGGAGAACCCGTTCCTCAAGGACTTCTACAAGGACCGCGAGCGGTTCGCCTTCCAGACGCAGATGCACTTCCTGTTCAGCCGCTTCCAGCAGCAGCGCAACCTGCGCCAGCTGGAATTGTTCAGCGAGCGGACGGTGTCCGATTACCTGTTCCAGAAGGACCGCATCTTCGCCGGGCTCAACCTGTCCGAGCGCGAGCTGGCGCTGTACGACCGGCTGGTGGGCTGGCTGGAGCTCGAGGTGATGCCGCCCGACGTGGTGGTCTACCTGCAGGCCAGCCCGGAAGTGCTGATGCGCCGCATCGCCAAGCGGGGCCGCACGTTCGAGAAGGACATGGATGCCGGTTACATCCGCCAGCTCAACGAGGCGTACAATCATTTCTTCTTCCACTACACACAGGCGCCGCTGCTCGTGGTCAACACCAATGCCATCGACTTCGTCAACAACCCGGGTGACTACGAAGACCTCTTGAACCGCATCCGCTCGCACCGGCAGGGGACGACGTACTACCAGCCGATCGA
>JAYSRO010000304.1:0-2701 GCA_043720995.1 Candidatus Eiseniibacteriota bacterium | reverse complement strand
GTCCCCCGATGCCACTCGCCCCCGGCACCCGCCTTGGCCCCTACGAGATCGTCGCCCCGCTCGGCGCGGGCGGGATGGGGGAGGTGTATCGCGCGCGTGACCCGCGCCTCGGCCGCGACGTGGCGATCAAGGTCTTGCCCGACACCCTTGCCGGCGACGCCGAGCGGCTCGCCCGCTTCGAGCGTGAGGCAACGACCCTCGCGTCGTTCAACCATCCGAATATCGCGCAACTGTTCGGCCTCGAGGAGTTCGACGGGCGTCGTGCGCTGATCATGGAACTCGTCGAGGGCGCGGACCTGTCGGCGGTCGTTGCCCGCGGTCCGCTGCCACCGGCGGAGGTTCTCGCGATCGCCCGGCAACTCGCCGAGGCGCTCGAAGCCGCGCACGAGGCCGGCATCGTTCACCGCGATCTCAAACCCGCGAACATCAAGCTCAGGCCCGACGGCACCGTCAAGGTGCTCGACTTCGGCCTCGCGAAGGCCATGGACCCGGCGGCCGGCTCGAGTTCGGATCTCTCGAACTCTCCGACGCTCACCGCCCAGGCCACGCAGATGGGCGTGATCATCGGCACCGCCGCCTACATGAGCCCTGAGCAGGCACGCGGGCACGCGGTGGGGAAGCGTGCCGACATCTGGGCGTTCGGCGTCATCCTGTTCGAACTGCTGACCGGTCGGCGACTGTTCGAGGGCGAGACGGTTTCCGACACGCTCGCCGCCGTGTTGAGGCAAGACATCGACTGGCAGCAGATACCCGCGAGCACTCCACCGGGGCTCGTCGACTTGATGCGGCGTTGTCTCGAGCGAGATGCCAAGCACCGCCTGCGCGACATCGGTGATGCGCGCTTCGACCTCGCCGAGGCGGAGCGCGTGCCCATGTCCGTTGCGGCGGCCCCGGCACCGACCGGCGCGCCCGGCTGGTTCGTCGGCGCGCTCGCTGCAGTCGCGATCATCGCCGTCGCATCCGCGGCGTGGCTGTTCCTCTCGCGCGGGCCGACAACGAGGCCGACACAGCTCTCGATCGCGCTGCCCGAAGGGCACAGCCTCACGTCAGGACCGGCCATCTCGCGCGATGGCCGTCGCATCGCATTCGTGTCCACCGATGGCGTCGACCGACCGCAGCTTTACGTTCGAGACCTCGGCGAGCCCGACTCCCGCCTGCTGGCGGGCACCGTAGAGGCGGACTGTCCGTTCTTCTCACCCGACGGCCAATGGATCGCGTATTACGCGGGGAACGGGTTGTTCAAGGTGCGAGTCGATGGTGGCGCACCTGTGGGGCTGGCGCCGTCGACCTCGCATGCCGGCGGGACATGGACCAACGATGGCACCATCATCTTCAAGAGGACGTGGAACGGCGGCCTCGATGCCGTGGGGGAGAACGGCGGAGCGGTCAGGACCTTTCTCGCACTCTCGAGCCCCGATGAGTACGCATACACCTGGCCCTACGCGTTACCCGGGCGGCACGAACTCCTCTTCGCCAGTTGGGGTAAGACATTCGCGGCCGTCCTGCTCGACAGCCGGACGATGAAGCGCCGCGTCGTGGCGCCGGGCTGGTGGACCCGGTTCGCCTACGCTCCGGGCGGACAGGTCTTCAACGCGCGCGACGGCGAGTTGATCGCGCGGAATCTCGGCGGCAGCAGGGACAAGGGCGGCAAAACGGTGACCGTAGTCAGGGGCCTGGACAACGGTTCGCTCCGTGGTGACGCGCGTTACGATGTTTCGCAGAGCGGCACCCTCGCCTACGTGCTCTGGAAGCCGGCCCAGCGCCTGTTGACCGTCGTGGACCGCCACGGACGAGCGATGCACATCGACGCCCCGCCGGACGAGTACAACAGAGTGCAGGTCGCACCCGATGGTCGCCGCGCATGCGCGGATCTCGGGGGGAGTCTACGCATCGTTGATCTCGAGCGAGGCACCGTTGCTCCGCTCTCAGAGACATTCGAAGGGCGCTCGGGCTCTCAGAGCAGACCCCTCTGGAGCTTCGATGGCCGCACGGTGACGTTTTCGTCGAATCACGAAGGCAACTGGGACATTTACTCGATGTCGGCCGCGGGGGCGGGAGAGCCGTCCGTCGTGCTCAAAGTGCCATCCGACCAGCATCCCCTGTCGTTCGCACCAGATGGCACGCTGCTCTTCAGCTCGACGACACCAAATACGGGTGCCGATCTGTGGCTACTGCCACCGCACGGCGCGCCTCACGCATGGCTCGCAACCGGAGCTCAAGAGGACGAGGGTTGCTTCTCGCCGGACGCGCATTACGTGGCCTATTCATCGAATGCGACCGGTCGGTTGGAGGTCTACGTGCAGGCGTTCGACAACCCGGCGGATCGAACGCAGGTCTCGGCAGCGGGAGGGTTCGCGCCGGCATGGTCGCCGGATGGAAAATCGCTGTTCTTCCGCCAGGGCAATCTGATGATGGCGGCCGCCATCCGCACGACGGGCGGCGTATCGGCAGCCGTGCCCGAGCGACTCTTCGACGGCGGCTGGACGCTCCCCGGGGACTTCACGTTCGCAGTGATGCCGGATGGCGAGCACTTCCTCATGGTGCAGCAAGCTCCCGACGCCGTGCCCGCGAGGATCGAGGTTGTGCTTGGGTGGGCGACGACGCTGCAGGAGATGATGGGGAAGTGACGTCGAGGGCCCCCATGATCGGCCGATAACTCTCCAATTACTTGGTGGAATCCCGCCTCGGCTTCCACTGCTCA
>JAYSRO010000303.1:0-5437 GCA_043720995.1 Candidatus Eiseniibacteriota bacterium | reverse complement strand
CTTCACCCGCCAGCGCCAGCGTGACCCCGAGGCCCAGCCTGGCCTCGGGGTAGTTCGGGTAGCGATCGAGCGCGTAGCGATAGCCGCGTTCAGCCGTGTTGTAGTCGTGCCGCACCAGCGCCAGTGCGGCGCCCGCGACGCGCCAGCGGATGTTGCCGCCGAAGCGTGGCCGCGCGCGTGCGATCAGGCCCGCGGCCTGCGCGATGCGGTCGTCCATGTCGGGCGATGGGCGCAGGCCGGGCACCACGTCTCCGGTGATAGCGCTCTCGAAGCGCAATTCGCGCGAGGGCAGCACGACGTGACCCCGCAGCTGCGCGGCCGCGGCGAAGGCATCGGGGTCGTCGGGCAGGTTGGCGATCAGCTTCGGCGGGAAGACATTGGGCCAGAACGCTGCACCCAGCAGCAATACCAATACCCCGAGGAACATCAGCATGGGCATGGCGCGCCACTGCAACCGCCGCTCGATTTCGGCGACGGCCAGTTCGGACACATTGGGTGCGGGGGCCTCGGTCATGATGCTCGTCACGGGCGGCGCGCGGCGCGGCCGGGACTATTCCTCGCAGTTCACTCGACGATACGGGAATTCGATGTGTCGCGTCTTGCCTGCCACGCTGCCCTCGATCCAGGCGATCAGCGAGTCGGCGCGAACCCGGCGGTAGCCGACACGCTGCGGGAAGTCGTGCTTTGCATTCTCGAACACCACCGTTGAGTCGTTGGCCGCGATCGACAGGAACACCGTCGAGCGCTGGCCGGAGGGATGGGCTTCGTAGGCAAACCGTTCACCCTGTTCACGCAGGACGACGAGCTCGTACTCGAACAGGCTGTCCCCGCGCACCGTGCGCCCCACGTTGATCATGGTATGCGCGCGGGGCGCCAACCAGTGCTCATCAATGGTGCGGCGGGCATTGGCCGCACTCCAGCAGCCCTTCAACCACGCCAGCCGCTGAATCCCGGCCGGTTCCGCCGCCGGCGCCGGTCCGGAGGCTCCCGCGACCCCGGCCACCCCGATGCACGCGGCCAGCAACATCCCGCGAATCCCGCTCATGGCGCCTCCTCCCCAGGACCTCGACGACCCAGACCCGCCCAAGATAGCGCTCCGGCGGTGTGCGTGCTTGCTCAATTCGCGGTGCCCGATCGAATCGGGCCGAATTTGAGCCCTCGTGGCATTGCCCGCATGCGAAGGCCGCTGCTATTCTCGCAGCCGCGCGCAGGATGCGCGTCACCGCCCCGGCATGGAGGACTTACGCAGCGTGCCTACGCTCAGACTGATCCAACTGTCCGACCTGCACCTGGGCGCCCCCTTCACGTGGCTCGCTCCCGAACGCCGCGCTGAACGCCAGCGTGAGCAGCAGCGCGCCCTCGACCGCGCGGTGCAGCTCGCGATCGAGCGCTCCGCGGCCGCCATCCTGGTACCGGGCGACCTGTTCGACGCCGAGGGCGTCAACGCCGAGACCATGGCGTTCGCGCTTCACGCCTTCGACAAGCCCGGATGCCCGCCGGTGTTCATCGCGCCGGGCAATCACGACCCCTGCACCACGCAAAGCAGCTACTGGAACGAGCGTCTGCTGCAGGCACGCGGCTGGGCGTGGCCAGCGCACGTGCATGTGTTCCGCGACGCAGACTGGTCGCGCGCCGATCTGCACACCGCTCCCGTGACGGTGTGGGGCCGCTCGTTCGTCAGCAATGCTCCTGCCTTCGGCCGCCCTCTTGAGTCGCGCGCGCTGCCGGCACCCGCATCGCTCGATTCCGCGCGCGTCCACGTCGCGGTGTTCCACGGCTCGCGCGAAAACGCCTGCCCGCCGGGACAGAAGATCACCGCGCCCTTCTCGGATGCCGAGATGCTCGCTTCACCCTTCAGCTATGCCGCGGTCGGCCACTACCACTCGCTCTCGACGATCGAAGCGAACGGTGCCACGCGATTGGCCTACGCCGGCTCGCCGGTGGCCCTCAACATCTCCGAGACGGGCGCCCACGGCGTGCTTGAGGTGACGATCGACACCACGGCGCGCACGGCGCAGGTCGAGCCGCTGGTGTTGGACGACCGCCGCGTCTACTCGATCACCGCCGACGTCACCGGTGCGGCGAGCGCGGATGCCATCGACTATCGCATCGTCGAAGCGTTGGCCGCTACCGGTGCCACCGAGCGCGACATCACGCGCGTGAAGCTCACGGGCCGCATCGTGCGCGGCGTGCGCTATGCCGCCGCGAGCACCGAGGTCGCGGCGAAGGTGTTCGCGCTGCGGCTCGACCTGCGCGAGCTGCGCCCCGACTACGATCTCGAAGGCATCCGCGCGCGCGAGGCGACGACCACCGAGGACCGCTTTGCCCACGCCTTGCTGGCCGAGCTCGACGTCGAGCAAGACACGGACAAGCGCACGCGCATCCTCAGCGCGCTGTACTACGGGCTCGATGCCTTCCGGCTGCGTGAGGTAACGCCCGCATGGGAAGCCATGTCGGCGCCACCTGAGGAGGTCGAAGCGTGAAACTCCTGCGGCTCAAGGCGGACGGTTTCGGCCTGCTGCGCGGCGAATGGCACTTTGACCCCGCACGCATGAATTTGGTGATCGACGAGAACGAGCGTGGCAAGACCAGCCTGCTGCACGGCATCGTCGCGGGGCTCTACGGACTGGACGGTGATGCGCGGCGCCACCGCGGCACCATCACGCCGCTCGAACGCTGGCGTCCGTGGGATGGCGGCACCTACCGGCTCGAGCTCGACATCGAGAGCGACGGCGAGAAGTACACGATCTCGCGCGACTTCGCCCGCGGCTCGGTCGAGGTGTTCAACGACCGTGGCCAGGACGTCACGCCGGACTTCGCCACCGAGAAGGACGGTTTCTCGGTCGGCCAGCCACTACTGGGACTCGATGCCGACGAGTTCGCCAAGTGCGCGTTCTGGCGCCAGGGCGAGCTCGCGGATGTCGTGCCCGAGCTCGAGAAGGACCGCCGTGCCTCCACGCTGCAGGCGCGGCTCGAAAGCGCCGCCGACACGCGCGCGGGTGACGCCAGCGCGATCGAAGCGATCCAGGCGCTCGAGGCCGCGCTCAAGGCGTTCGACTCGCCGGTGCTCGGCACGACGCTGACCATCGAGAACGCGGTGAAGCGCCTCGAAGGCATGCGCGAGTTCGAGACCACGCAGCTGCGCAGCCTTGAACACGCCTACGCGGAAGTGGCCGGCCCGCTGGAACGCATCGCCTCGCTCGACGAGGAAGAGTTGTCGCTGCGCGCCCGGTTGCGCGCACTCGAGGCGCACGGCGCCACGTTGCGCGCGGGCGACGCCACGCAGCGGCTCGAGAAGGACGACCGGCGCCGCACCGAACTGGCGCAGCGCCGCGCGGAAGTCGAAGCACTCGCGCCGCTGGCCAAGGTGCCGGCGGACGCCGAGAGTGTGCTGTCGGCGCAGACGGCGCGTCACGCCGATCTCACCGCGCGCGTGAAGAGCGCCGAGGTAAAGCGTCGCGCCATCGAGCCCGAGCTGGCGCGCATCGATGCGGCGCTCGAGCAATTCAGCGGTTTCGAGGCGCACACCGCCGAGGACGCCGACGCGCTCGCGGTGCGAGCCGGCGAGTTGCGGCGGCTCGACGAAGAGCGTGAGCGCATCGCCCTCGAGCTCGAAGCAGCGCTGCAAGCGGTGCGTTCTCACGGACTCGATCCTGACCGCGCGACCATTCTGCTGCCGCGCTTCGAGGCGCTCACGATCGATCAGGGCGACCTGCTCCGCGACCAGCCGCGATTGGCGCTGACGCAGCAGACCGAACTGGCGATGGCCGACCAAACGCGCTCGATGGGACGCACCATGCTGCGCGATATCGGCCTGTGGAAGCAGCCGCGCTACATCGTGGGCGGCGCCCTGGCAGCCTTGGGACTCGCCGGCACCGCCATCGCACTGGCGACCGAACTCGGCATCCCGCGCCCCATCGCGATCAGCGCGGGCGTCGCGCTGATGGTCGCGGGTGGCGTCATGCTCATCGTCACGGCGTACGCGCGGCGCAAGGCGCGCGACGAGGCGAACGAGCGCATCCACGAGGCGGATGAACTCCAGCGCCAATCGCAGCTGCGCAACATCGAGAACGATCGCCTGCTGCAAACCGCGGCGACGGAACTGGGTTACGAGACGCCGCAGACGCTGCTCGACGAATGGGCCGAGGCGCAACGCTTGAAGGACCTCGCTTCGCCCGTGCACGCGGCCGAGCAGCAGCGCATGGCGATCGAACGCCAGCAGGGGGCTGTGCACGTTGCCGCACAGGCGCTGCTCGCAGGCGCGGCGGAGGACGTGACGCCCGCCGCACTCGAAGACGCCGCAGCGCAGGTGCGCCAGCGGCTGGCGCTGGAACAGGATCGCGTGGGCATCGTGCGGCGATTGGAAGTCGCCGACGCCGAGGCCAGAGAAGCACAGGTTGCAGCAGCGGAGATGGAGCGGCAGGCCATCAACACCATCCGCACCGCCGGTCTCAACTACGAACCGGGCGGCTCATGGACCGCGTGGGTCGGCGAGGTGGGCCAGCAGGTGCGCCGCTCGCACGGCCGCATCAACCTGATCGAGCGCGAGATCCCGGCGATCGAAGCCGAGCTGTTCGACGACGCGACACGCGATGCCCTGCGCGCCGAGATGGCGCGCGCCACCGCGGCGACGGTTGGGCTGTCCGACGCCGAGCGCGCGGCGGTGCAGGGCGCTAACTCGCCGGCCGAGGCCGAAGCGCTGTCGATGACGACCCGCTCGCGGCTCGAAGCGCTGCGGGATGAGCGCGAGTCCCTGCGGCGCGAGGCGCAGAATGTCGCCGACCGCTACCACGCGGAGCATCCCCCTGCAGGCGCGCGGCTCGACGCCGCGGAGCGCGAACTCGCGCGCGCGCTGACCTTCCGCGACTCGGTGACCTACGCGCGCGAGTCCATCGAGCGCGTCGCGGCCGAAACGCACCGCCGCTGGGCAGAGTTCCTCAATGAGCGCGTGAGCAACCTGCTCAAGGACGTCGGCTCGAGCATCTCGCGCGTGCGCTTCGGCGAGGACCTCGACTTCGCGGTGTCGCTGGCGAGCGGCCACCAGGCCACGCGCGGCAAGGCGGTGCACCAACTGTCGAGTGGCGCGCGCGACCAGCTGCACCTCGCGGTGCGGCTCGCGATCACGGAGTTCCTGTCGCGCGGCGGCGAGAGCATGCCGCTGTTGATCGACGATTGCTTCGCGACGAGCGACGACGACCGCACGCGCCACGGGCTCAAGGTGCTGCTCGACATGTTCTCGCGCCAGCACCAGATCGTGTTCGTGACCTGCCACCGCGCGCGTCACGAGTCGCTCGCCGAACAGGACGCCGCGCTGTATGCCGAGCGCGTGCACTGGCTCGAATTGCGCGCCCGGGTGGCCAGCGGGGCCTGATGCCTTGCGGGCCCCCACCGGGGCCCGGGATTCAACGACTCCCTGACACCGCTTCGCGCGGGCGGC
>JAYSRO010000302.1:0-13067 GCA_043720995.1 Candidatus Eiseniibacteriota bacterium | reverse complement strand
CGCGCGAGTGCACCGAGGGCGCGCGGCCCGAACGCGCCAGCACGTGCACTTCGTGGCCCGCGTCGGCCAAGTCGCGCACGATGCCGAGCGTGTGCTTGAACTCCCCGTCCGTGACGAGGACGCGCGAATTCGTTGAGTCGTTGGGCTGGGGGCCAGTCATCGCCGCACAATCTACCGCAATCGCGGTGCCACCGAAGCGGCCACGCGTTTCGCCAGCGCGGTGATGGCCACGCGCGGGGCTTGCGGGTCCACGAATCGCAGCACGGCGCGGCGCGCCACGGGCAGCTCGAGCGTGCCGCGCCACAGCTCGACTTCGATATCGCGGTTGGTGATGCGATGGCGCACGGTCTGGCGCGAAGGCTCGATCCTGGCGTGAACCCCTAGCCGCTCGAGCTCACGCGCAAGCGCCAGCTGCACCGGCTGCCGCGCAGCCAGCTCGATCCCGGGGGGCTCCCACAGCCCATCGAGCAGCTCGCCCGAGAGCCGCGTCATCAGCAGCGCGCCACCCTTCTCGATGACCACGATTGCACGCCGCACGCGCCGCGTTGCGGCTCGCACCGCGACGGGCGGGAAGTCCTCTGGGCTGCCCAGCGCAAACGCAGCGCACTGCGCGCGCACGGGGCACTCGCCGCAGCGTGGCGCACGCGGCGTGCACACCATCGCGCCCAGCTCCATCAGCGCCTGGTTCCACTCGGAGGGGTCGCGTTTGGGCATCCATTCCGTGGCGAGCGCCCACAGGGTGCGCGCACCCGCGGGCTCGCGGACCGAAATATGCAGAGCTCCGATGCGTGACAAGACGCGCGCGACGTTCCCATCCAGCACAGGGATCGACAGCCCAAATGCGATCGACATCACCGCACCGACTGTGTAGCGACCCACGCCCGGCAGCTGCGCGAATTGTTCGGGATCCCGTGGGACGACTCCGGAGTGTTCGCGCACCACGACGCGCGCCGCCTCATGCAGGTGGCGAGCACGACGGTAGTAGCCGAGGCCCGCCCAGGCGGCGAGAACAGCCTCAGGCCGGGCGCGCGCCAGTTCGGGCAGCGTGGGGAACCGCTCGAGGAAGCGATGGTAGTATGGCGTCGCGGTGATGACCTGCGTCTGCTGCAGCATCACCTCCGACAGCCAGATCCGGTAGGGATCACGCGTGCTGCGCCAGGGCATGGGCCGGTGGTTGCGCCGGTACCAGTCACGCAGGGCGCGTTCGAATCCCGCCGGGAGGCCCGTTTTGGCCGCAATCTGGGCGGGCCCCCGCTGCATCGAAAGCTTACGCGCCATGAACGAACCTCCACATCTCAACGCCGAATTCATCGACCTGATCCAGCGCCCTGACGATTCGCTCGAACTGGCGCGGGCGGCTCTGCTTGTGGCCGCCGAGTGCGATGCCAACCTTGATGTGCCGGGTGAACTCGCTCGCATCCGCGAGTGGGGCGACGAATTGGCGCGCCGCATCGAGCCCGAATGGAACAACCTCCAGCGCCTGGCGCGGCTGCGCGCGTTCCTGTTCGAAGAACTCGGCTTTCGCGGCGACCGCTCCGACTACTTCAGCCCGAGCAACTCGCTGCTGCATGAAGTCGTGCAGCGGCGGCGCGGCATTCCGCTGACACTCGGCATCCTGATGCTCGAACTCGGCTGGCGCGTCGGCATGCCGCTCGAGGGCGTCGGGTTCCCCGGTCACTTCCTCGTGCGGCTCGCCGGTGAGCCTTCCGACATGCTGCTCGACCCGTTCTCGCGCGGCATGGTCGTGCGCGAAGCGGATTGCGAGCGCATGCTCGCCGACAGCACCAAGGGCCGCGTGAGCTTCGAGCCCGGCATGATCGCCTCGGTGCGCCGCCGCGACATGCTGTTGCGATTGCTCAACAACCTGAAGAACGCCTACCTGCGCCAGGGCGCGGACGCGCTGGCGCTCGGCGTCGTGCATCACCTGATCGCCTTGTCGCCCGAGGATGCCGAGGAGACGCGCGATCGCGGGCTGCTGTTGTTCCGGCTGCACCGCTACGGCCAGGCACTCGAGTGCCTGAAGACCTACCTTGCCGCAGCACCCAACGCCGCTGACCGCGAGGTCATCGAGAAGCACTGTGGGGCGCTGCGGCAATTGATCTCGAGTCTCAACTAGCGCGAGCACGTCTTGGAGCGCGCGCACCGGCCACCTACTCCGCGCCAAACGAGAACGCGTAGTAGGTGATGTCAGGCAGCTCGGGCGAGAGCCGCAGCACATGCGCTCCCCCACGCCGGATGAGCGAGTAGGCGCGCGGCTCGGCGACCTCCACGAACGTGGCGCCGCGCGCATCGACACGCACGTCGTCGCCCCGCGCATCGGCGGGCACCCAACCATCGTCGCACATCACCCACACGCGCGCGGGCTCGAGCGAGCCGAGCACCGCGTCGACGCTGCCGCCGTCATAACGGATCGCGACGTAGTCGGCGGCACCGCCGCGCGCTGCGGTCACGCCATCGGCCGAGGGCTTCCAGCGCCCCACCGGATAGGGCGTGTAGGTGAGGCCCTGCTCCTGGTAGCGGAACTGCGCCGTGAACATCAACGGCTCTCCCGGCACCGCGGCCGCGAGCGGCCCACCACTGACACGCGAAGTGCCGCAGTAGACGCGGCGCGCGGGCTTGGTGACGCGCTGGGTGACGGCGCCGGGTAGCGGGACCTCCGCATCGCCGCGACCCGATTCCTTGCGCAGCGCTTCGATCGCGGCGTGCAGCGCCTCATCGGCGCGATCGCCTTCGCCCGTCCACACGCGCTTGCCGTCGTGCCCCACCACGATCCACAGCGGCAGCGCCTCACCCACGCCCAACTGCGAGCCAACGCGTGAGCCCGCATCGAGGGCGACCGGCAGGCTCACGCCGATGCGTCGCAGCGCGCGCGCGGGTGCGGCGCTGTCGGCAGAGAACGCGAACTCAGGCACGTGCAGGCCGACGACGCGGAGACCAAAGCGGCCGTACGCCTTGAGCCAGGCATCGGCGTCGCGCAATAGCCGCAGCGACAAGGGATCGGTGTCGGACCACGCCACGATCACCACAGTATGGCCACGCAACGAGTCGGCCAGGAGTGGCGGGCCATCGAGCCAGCCGCTGGCGTCGGCGAGTGCTCCGAGCGGGCGCGCTGACCCTGTGGCTGCGCCATCGCGGGACGATCCACGCGGGGTGCACGAGCCGCTGGACATTGCCGCGGCAAGCAACAACGCGGTCAACGCGAACAGCCGGCGAGCGGAACGTGGGGGCATTCCGGCATTATAGCGATTGCGCGGGTGCCCGATGAAGTCGCGGCGCCTGCGTGCTATCCTCGCGCGCCGTCACTGCAATCACACGAACTCGCGCAACGGGGCCCCTCGCGCGCTGCACGGGGTCACATGCCAGCAACGCCTACGTCTCGCCCGTCACGCACGGGCAGGGAGTGAACGCCCATGTTCGCACGCCGTTTGATTCCGTGGCTCGCCCTGACACTCGTTCTCACCGGCTGCGCGAAGCAGGTGCAACAGGCGGCCACGCCCGCGGCCAGCGATTCGGCGTCCGCCGCCAACTTCAAGATCGGCGTGATGACGGGCACGGTCTCGCAGGGCGAGGAAGACTTTCGCGCCGGCCAGCAGATCCAGGCCAAATACGGCGACCGCGTGAAGCACGTCACCTACCCCGACAACTTCATGAATGAGCAGGAGACCGTGATCGCCCAGCTCACCGGTCTGGCCGCGGACCCGGAAGTGAAGGTAATCGTGATCGCCCAGGCCGTCCCCGGCTCGGTCGCCGCCGCGCGCAAGATCCGCGAGCAGCGCCCCGATGTGCTGATCGGCTTCATCGGCCCGCACGAGGATCCCGATGTCGTCGACCAAGCCTGCGACATTGCGGTGCAGGCCGACCAGGTGATGCGCGGCACCACGATCATCGAGAACGCCCACACCATGGGCGCCACGAATTTCGTGCACTACTCGTTCCCACGCCACATGTCGCAGCTGCTGATCGCGCAGCGCAAGAACGCAATGGAGAAGGCGTGCGCCAAGCTGGGCATGAAGTTCTACTTCGTGACCGCGCCCGATCCAATGGGTGAGAGCGGCCTGCCCGGCGCCCAGCAGTTCATCCTCGAGGACGTGCCCCGGCAGCTGAAGAAGCTCGGCAAGCAAACCGCGTTCTATTCAACCAATGACGGCATGCAGGAACCGTTGATCAAGTCGATCCTCGCCAACGGCGGCTTGTTCGTGGAGCAGGACACCCCCGCACCCACGGCAGGCTTCCCCGCCGCCCTCGGCATGTCGATCCCGCCCGAGCACTCAGGCGACATGGAGTGGATCAACGGCGAGATCAAGCGCCTGCTGGCCGAGAAGGGCGCGACCGGTCGCTTTGGCAGCTGGATCGCGCCCATCGACATGGTCACGGCACGCGCCGTCACGAACCTGCTCGTCGATGCGGTGAACCACAAAGCCGACTTCACGGATTCCGCGACGGTCGAGCGCTACATGAGCGCCGAGGTCAACAACACCCCGGTCAAGATCCGCCGCTACGGGCCCAAGAGCCACCAGTTTTTGGTGATTCTGGATCACATCACGTACTAGGCCAGGCGCGCGTGGGCGCCGTGCACTCGCGCCCACGCACTTGCCCTTCTCCGCCGGGAAGGCTGCATGGACTTCACAGCGATCCGCCGTCGCGTCATCCTCGCAATGTTCTCGGATGACGTTCTCCGTGCACGCTTCGTCCTCAAGGGCGGCAACGCTCTGGAACTCGTGCATCATGTGATGACGCGCGGCTCGGTAGACGTCGATTTGTCTATCTCCGGTGAATTCCCTGATCTCGCCGACATCCGTGAGCGAACCTTCCGAGCGCTTCGAAGCGAATTCGACGCGGTCGGCTACATGGTCTTCGACGAGTCGTTCATCGTGGTGCCCCCGGGCCTGTCGGATGACCAGACGCCATGGTGGGGAGGCTACCGCGTAGAGTTCAAGCTGATCGAAAGGGAACTCGCGGATTCGTTGGGCAGGAATCGCGAAAAGATGAGAATCCAGGCACGAACGATCGACCCGCAACACGCCAGAACCTTCCGTGTCGACATCAGCAAATACGAGTGGTGCCAGGGCAAGGTTACCGCCCAGCTCGATGGCCGAACGATCTACGTTTACACGGAAGAGATGTGCGTCATCGAGAAACTTCGGGCGATTTGCCAACAGATGCCCGAGTACGCCAAGACGAATCGCACGCCGCGCGCCCGCGACTTCTACGACGTCTACGCGACAATCACGCGGCGCGGCATCGAGCTGCCACTGCCCGAGAATCTGGAATTGTTTCGGCACATCTTTGAAGCGAAACGGGTGCCGCTGGCGCTCCTCGCGAAGATCGCCGATGCCCGCGAGTTTCACCGCCCTGATTGGGACGCCGTGCGTGACTCCGTAGCGGGGCTTGTCTTCGACTTCGATGTCTACTTTGACTTTGTGCTCGACGAGGTCTCGAGGCTAAAGGCCCTCTGGGTGGAATAGGCGCCACCGCTCGTCGTACTTGGAATTCTTCGTGCCGTAGAGCAGGAAGAAATCGAACTCGGCACCAAGACTCTTGAGCTTTTCGCACTCCTCACTCGGAAACCCTCCTCGCTCCATCAGAAACCCGATTGCCTGATGGTAGGGATAGACGTAGTTGAGCCGCTTCAGGACTCGCACGATATCCGAGCCCTTGGCCTTGCCGCGAGCGCCACGGTAGGCCTCCAGCACCTGAATGATCCCGCCTGAGTACGCGGGGCGCACGGCGATGTCGACCAACGTCCTGGCGATGTCGGTGACGGGGAGCTGTTCTCGCTGCGGACCAAGGCGCGTCACGACGCCATACGCCCCCGTCTGCTTGCCGCTCAAGAGAACAGCCCTGTGGTTGTCGAACGCGTAGACGTAGTTTGACACTCGTTGCCTTCGAGCGAAGGCAGCAGTCAGCCGTTCTTGTGTTAGCCCCTTCCCCCGCGGCTTCTCCGACTGCTCCCGGTTCACGTAGATGGTCTTCGGGATCTGATCGTTGAGGCCGTGAAGGAAGACAGCGGTGCCATGCGAGAGATAACCCTGGGGACGAATTGAGAGCGCCATGAGGTGCGGCGAGAACTCCCCCCAACCGTAGCGACGAATCGTCCCGTACTTCTCCGCCCGAAGCTCCACGACCCGAAGCCCCAGCGCCTCGACCAGGAATTTCGCGAACGCCGGACCGGCGACCCGAGTGCCGAGCCCCCACTCGCGCCGATTTTCATGCAACATTTGTTGGAGATCACGCTCGGTGAACACCCCGCCTCGTTTCGAGTCGAGATGCTGCCTCATAGGAGATCCCGCTAGTTCGAGCTTGGTGGCCATGATCTTCCCTGTCGCGTCACAAGGTATATATACCATGTGATTCATCGGCTTCACTTTGTCTCAGTTGTAGTTTTGAGACATGATTACATGAAGGCAAGGTATATATACCTTGCCTTCATAGCAAGGTATTCACGACGAAAATCGCGTAAAACGCTGAAAATGCTGGGCTTCCTGCCGCACCAGAGCAAGGCGCGGCGTGCCGGGCCAATTGCGCCTCCCTCTCCAACCGTGCATCTTCGCGCGGTTCATGGCCGCGTTGCGGCCCGCCCGCGCTCTCCCGCCCTGATCTATCGCCCCCCGATGCCCGACGCCCTGCTGGAACTGAAGAACGTCTCCAAGGAGTACATGGGCAACCGTGTGCTCAAGGACGTCTCGCTGAGCGTGCAGCGCGGCACCATTCACGCGCTGCTCGGCGAGAACGGGGCGGGCAAGTCGACGTTGATGAACATCCTGTTCGGCATGCCGGTGATTCATGAGACGGGCGGCTTCGGCGGCACCGTCACGCTGAATGGCGAGGTCGCACGGTTCACCTCCCCCGCGGATGCGATGCAGGCGGGGCTCGGGATGGTGCACCAGGAGTTCATGCTGCTGCCGGGGTTCTCGATCGCCGAGAACATCAAGCTCAACCGCGAGCCGACGCGCCCTGGCATCCTTTCTCGCATATTCGGCCCCAAGCTCGAGAGCCTCGATCGCGCGCTGATCGGCTCTGATGCGCGTGCCGCGCTCGATCGCGTGGGACTGGGGATCGACGAGTGGCTGCCGATGGCGGGGCTACCGGTCGGGCACATGCAATTCGTGGAGATCGCGCGCGAGGTCGACAAACGCAACCTCAAGCTATTGATCTTCGATGAGCCCACGGCGGTACTGACCGAGAGCGAGGCGGTGCAGTTGCTCGCGGTGATGAAGAGTCTTGCGGCCGAAGGGATCGGCATCCTGTTCATCACGCACCGGCTCGATGAGGTGTTGGCGATCGCCGACGACATCACGGTGCTGCGCGATGGCGAAGTTGTGGGCCGGCTAGATCCCGCGAACACCAGCGTCGAGCAGATCGCCGAGATGATGGTCGGGCGGCCGACGACGATCGGCACGCGCGGTCTGGCCACCGAGCGCGACGGGCGCCCACCCGCACTCGACATCGAGGACCTGCACGTCGACATGCCGGGGGAGGAAGTGCGCGGCGTCTCGTTCACGCTGCATCGCGGCGAGATCCTGGGACTCGCGGGGCTCGCGGGGCACGGCAAGATCGGCATCGCCAATGGCCTGATGGGGATTCACCCGACGCGGGGCCGCGTGCGCAAGGACGGGGCGCCGTACACGCTCAACGATCCGCGCGCCGCCATTCGCTCAGGGCTTGCGTTCGTTTCAGAAGACCGTCGCGGCGTGGGCATCCTGCCGGACGAGAGCATCGAGTTGAACATTGCGCTCACCGCGATCGAGGCGCAGGACCGCTTCCTGCACGGTGGTCCCGTCGCGTCGCTGCGCGTGCTCGACGCGGGTGCTACGCGCCGCCACGCACGCGAGATGATCGAGCGGCTCGACATCCGCTGCACGGGGCCGGGGCAGCATGTGCGGCGGCTGTCGGGCGGCAACCAGCAGAAGGTGTGCCTCGCCCGCGCTATGACGCTCGCGCCGGACACCATGCTCGTGTCGGAGCCGACGCGCGGCATCGATGTCGGCGCCAAGGAGCGCGTGCTCGAATTGCTGCGCGGCCTCAATCGCGAGCAGGGCATGACGCTGCTCGTCACGTCGTCGGAGCTCGCGGAATTGCGCGCGCTGTGCGACCGCATCGCCATCGTCTATCACGGGCGCATCGAGATCATCCTCCCGGCCGATGCCAGCGACCGCGACTTCGGCCTCGCGATGGCGGGCGAGCTGGAACGCAGCGGAGCCGCGCGTGGCTAAGCCGGACGCCGCCGCGCCGCCGAATGCGCTCGACGCCGCGCGCGAATTCGTGCGCGAGCTTGGGCTACCGCGGCTGCTGATCGCGGCATTCGTGATCGTGCTGTTCATCGTCGCCGCGGTGACGCACATGGACCTGGACTCGCTGGTCACCGATTCGCTGCTGCGCGTCGGGCGCAACGGGTTGCTCGTGCTGGCGCTGCTGCCCTCGGTGCAGGGCGGCCTCGGCCTCAACTTCGGCCTGCCGCTCGGCATCGTGTGCGGGCTGCTGGCATGCGTGATCACGCTCGACTTCGGCATCGGCGGCTGGACTGGCCTGTTCTGTGCGCTCGGCATGGGTGCCGCCCTCGCGATCCCGGCGGGCCTCGCTTACGGCTGGCTGCTCAATCGCACGCGCGGCCAGGAGATGATGGTCGGCACTTATCTGGGCTTCGCGATCGTCTCAGGCATGAGCATCTTCTGGACGATGGCGCCGTTCCACAACCCGCAGCTCGTCTGGGCGATCGGCGGTCATGGCCTGCGCACCACGCTCACGCTGCCGCCCAACTTCGACAAGGTGCTCGATCACCTGTGGGCCTTCCGCATTGGTGGCGTCACGGTGCCGACCGGCACGCTGGGGTTGTTCCTCGGCGCCTGCGCGCTGATCGCGCTGTTTTTCCGCACGCGCATGGGGCTCACGATCTCGGCGGCGCGCAGCAACCCGCGCTTCGCGCGCGCCGCGGGCATCTCGGACCAGCGCACGCGCGTGCAGGCGACGGTGCTCTCCACCGTGATCGCGGCGGTGGGTATCGTGGTGTTCTGCCAGTCGTATGGCTTCGTGCAGCTCTACACCGCGCCGCTGCTGATGGCCTTCCCCGCGGTCGCCTGCCTGTTGATCGGCGGCGCCAGCGTGTCGCGCGCGACGCTCACCCATGTGATCGTGGGCACGTTCCTGTTCCAGTCGATCCTCACCATTGCGCTACCAGTCACGAGCCAGGTGATTCAGGGCGATATCTCCGAGACGGCCCGCCTCGTCATCCAGAACGGCATGATCCTCTACGCGCTCACGCGCCGCGGGGACCGCTAGATGGCGCGCAAACTCCCGCCGCCACCGCCATCGCAGCCAACGCAATCCCCGGCGCAGCAGCCGACACCCGCATCACCCGCGGGCGCACCCCCGAACGCCGCGCAGCGCGGCATCACCGCCGTCCTGACGCGCGCCGGTGTACCGCTGCTGTTCCTCCTGCTCTGCCTGTTCGGCGCCTGGGCGGCGCAGATCACGCCGGGCTTCCTGCTGCGCGAGTTGATGGCGCGCTTCGCGCGGAACGCCATCCTCGTGCTGTCGCTGTTGATCCCGATTCTCGCGGGGCTCGGGCTCAACTTCGGCATCGTGATCGGTGCCATGGCCGGGCAGATCGCGGCGATCTTCGTCACCTACTGGGGCATCAAGGGCATCGCCGGCTTCGCGCTGGCGCTGGCACTCGCAGCACCCTTGGCGATCCTGTTCGGCACGCTGACGGGGCTGCTGTTCAACCGCTCACGCGGCCGCGAGATGGTGACCGGGCTTATCGCCGGGTTCTTCGCCAACGGCGTCTACCAGATCGTGTTCTTGTTCGCGCTGGGCTCCATCATCCCGTTCCGCGCGCCCCTGCTGCTGCTGCCGCAGGGCTTTGGCCTGCGCAACACCATCGATCTCAACGGCCTGCAGTACGCGGTCGACGATCTCGTGCCGTGGAAGTTGATGATCGAGGGCCAGCACGTGCGTGTGCCGCTGGTGCCGTTCATCGCCATCGGCCTGTTCTGCCTCGTCAACCTCATGTTCCAGCGCACCAAGCTCGGGCAGGAATTCCGTGCCATGGGCCAGGACCCGCACGTCGCCGCCACCGCCGGCATCAACGTGGACCGCAATCGCATCATCGCCACCGTGATCTCGACGGTGTTCGCGGCGTGGGGCCAGCTGTTCTTCCTGCAGAACCTGGGCACGCTCAATACCTACAGCTCGCACGAGCAGGTCGGCATGTTCTCGATCGCGGCCCTGCTGGTCTCGGGCGCCACGGTCTCGCGCGCGACCGTGGGACAGGCGTTGATCGGCACGCTGCTGTTCCACACGCTGTTCGTGGTGTCGCCGCTCGCCGGCAAGGCGTTGCTGGGCGATGCGCAGATCGGCGAGTTCTTCCGCGTGTTCGTGGCCTACGCCGTGATCACCGTGGCGCTGGTGCTGCACGCGTGGCAGAAGCGGCGGCGTTAAGCGCCCGGGGCTACTTGTTCGCGAACTGGTCTTCGAGCTGCAGGTGGTAGTTTTGCACCGCCTCGAACGTCGCGCGCGCCGCGGCTACCGCAACGGCGGTCTCCGCCTCTGAGAACGGCAACGCGTCGAGCCACGCCTTGAGCGCCACCAGCACGGAACGCGTCTGCTTGCCGTATTGCGCGAGGAACGACGCGCCGTGTTCGCGCGTCAGCCCGAGGTTGCGCTCGACGACCGCCGCGATCACCGCGCCACCCGCGCGCGAGCCGCGCCGCACGTACTCGACGCCGGCGAGCGCAGGCAGCGTGCGCATCTGGGGGAGGCCCTGCATGACCTGCACGTCATCCAGCGCCCCGGCGCCGAACACCGTTCGCATATCGTCGCGGATTAACTCGACCGGATCGTTCGCTTCGAACTCAAAACCCGCTGCGACAGCCGCGGCCAACGCCGGTGACGTCTTGAGCGCGGCATTCACCGCCGCCTCGAAGCCGTACGCGCCAATCATAAACCGGCGGTAGATCTCGCGGTATTCGACCAGCAACTTGTCCCGCACGACAGCACTCAGTTCGGAATCCGCCCCGGCATCCGGCATGCGCACCACGATCAGGCGGTTGAACGACGCCGCGCGTTCGACGTGCTCGTGCACCTCGCGCGTGCCGTCCTTCAACTGTACAGACAGTGGCAGGCTTTCCACGGATTCAGGCACCGGAGACTCATTGGTCATGCGGATTTCTCCGTCTGGAACACGTGGTCATGGGGGGATCCGCTAGCCGGTGCATCGAGCTCACAGCCGAAACCGAACGGGCAGGTCGCTGGCGTCTGGCTCGAAGCGAGTGACTCAAGCCCGGCGAACCGCTGCTGCAAGCGGCGCGAGAGCACGAACTGCCCCGCCGCTACCGCGACCAGCAGCACGCTGACGACCGTGTACTCGAGCCCGCTGAAGTCCGCCTTGCCGCGCCACTCCATCACCACCATCGCGACGAGCCACACCTTCGCGATGATCAACCACGGGGACCCGATGGCGGCCCAGGCCTGCCGGGGGAAGCGCGCCATGGCGGTGAGCACCGGCGAGTGGAAGGTTTGCGAGCGCATCAGGTAACGGATGCGCAGGATCGCGGCCAGCAAGCCGATCGTCGACAGCGCCTCCATCGCGACACGAAAGGGCTTAGCGTCAACTCCGAGGTAGTACGCCCCCCAGCCCCCGACGATCACCGCCAGCCCCACCCAGGCGAGCACGCGGTAGCGGCGGTCCTCCATCAGCAGGGCGCGCGCGCCCCCGAGGGCGGCCACCACTACGGTCACTGCAGCGACGGGACAGGCCAACGTCGGGAGTCCTCAAGTTGAGTATGGGTGCAAAAAGTGAAGCTTGCCGTTAAGTGTTGAGGCACATTAACAACACTGCGGCGCCCACCGCAAGTCCATGAAAACAAGCTGATTCTGGCGTGCAGTGTGCGTCACGACAAACACGAACGGGGCGTCCAGTACGGGCGCCCCGCTCGTGCCTCGGCTCCGCTTCCGTCATCGCAACACGGTGAAGCGCTGCACCAGGATACGACCCTCTGTGCGCAGGCGTGCGAAATAGACGCCGGCGTTTGCGGTGCCGACCGCCCAGGTGAAGTCGTGATGCCCGGCGGCGAATTCGCCGTCACTGAGTAGCGCGACTTCACGGCCCTGGACGTCGAGCACGCTGAGCCGCACGCGTTGCGCACGCGGCAGCGCGAATGCCAGCCGCGCCTCGCGACGAGCGGGATTGGGGCTGACCGCAGCCAGCGCCAGTACCAGCACCGGCGATTCATCCGGCGCCGAGGCCACACCGCCGGGGACGACGGCAATGCCGCCATAACTCGTCACCGGCAGGTTCAGTAGTTGGATTCCGCTGCCATCGAGATTGGCGCGACGAATGCGTTGTGTGCCGGCGCCGCTCTCGACCCAATACATCTTGCCGCCGGGAACATCGAGCGTGAGGTAGGTGGGGTTGGGTAGGCCGCTGAGGAGCGTGACGACGCTGCCGCCACCAGTGGCACAGCGCTGGATCCGACCACTTGCGTATTCGGCCCAGTACACGCGGCTGTTCAATGCGTCTGCCGCGATGCCATAGGGACGATTGCCGATCGGCAGCGGCGTCAGCATGCCACCGCTGCCCAGCGCGTTGTACCGGTAGATGCCATCGATGTCGGCGACGAAGATGAACTCGGAGGGCGGCGGCTGGTAGGCGATGCCACGCGGGTTCGAGCCGGCGACGCCAAAGGTCGCGAGCACCGACTGACCGGTCCCGTCCAACGCCGCCGTCCGCATGGCGGGCCCAATCACCGTGTTGCTCGTGGTCCACAGCAAGGGCGTCGTCGTCCCGCCCATCGCCAGGCCGCGCATGGCCGAGCCACCCGTGACCACGTCGGTCGCGGCGAGCAGGCCGAGCCCCGAGCGCCGCACGCGCGCGCCCGTGAATGTCGCCTCGGTCCAGTAGATGCTCGCGCGCGCCCTGTCCAGCGCCAGGCCCTCGGGCAGCGAGCCAGGCGGAAGCGCCAGCGTCACCCGCCCGGTCCCATCCACGTTGGCGCGGTTGACCGAGGGTGTGGCGAAGCGCGTATCCAGCCAGTACACCTGCTGCGCCTGTGCGGCTGCCGCCGTGAACA
>JAYSRO010000301.1:0-2719 GCA_043720995.1 Candidatus Eiseniibacteriota bacterium | reverse complement strand
CCCGCTTCGAGCGGCGATGTGGTGTCGTCGATGTCATTGCCATAGAGCATGAATCCCATCTCGAGCCGCAACGTGTCGCGGGCTCCGAGGCCGATCGGTTCCAGCCCTACTGTCTTGCCGGCTGCCATCAAGCCGTTCCACACAGCATCCGCGTCGCGGGTGCGGAAGTAGAGCTCGAAGCCATCCTCGCCCGTGTAACCGGTGCGCGCGATGATCGTCTCGGCGCCAAAGATCACACCCTCGCCGAAGTGGTAGTAGCGAAGGCCGAGCAATGCGTCGGGGACGTGACCAAGGAGCACGTCGGCCGCTTTCGGTCCCTGCACCGCGAGCAGCGCCGTCTCCTCGGAGCGGTCCTCGAGACGCACGCCCGCCGGGCACTGGGAATGCATCCACTCCCAATCTTTGACTCGATTCGAAGCGTTGACCACGACCATGTAGTCGATCGACGTTCGGTAGACGAGCAGGTCATCGACGATGCCGCCATCCGGCCGGCACATCGGCGAGTACAACGCCTGACCCACGGCCAGTCCACTCACATGGTTCGTCACCAACTGGTCGAGGTAGGCCGCGGCGCCATCACCTGAAACGAAGAACTCGCCCATGTGCGAAATGTCGAACAAGCCAGCGCGCTCGCGGACCGCGGTGTGCTCGCGCACGTCCCCCGTGTAGCGCACGGGCATCTCGAAACCCGCAAAATCAATGAGCTTCGCCCCAGCGGCGGCATGCAGGGCGTAGAACGGCGTGCGTTTGGGCGTCAAGGTCGAGCTCAAGGAAGCCTCCTCGGGACGTTGCGACAAGGCAACTTAGCCAACGCACCGGAGGGGGTCAAGAGACCGCGCACCCGGCGGGGACTTAGGCTCACCCGCGCGTCGTTTTTACCCGCGCGCTGCCCCGAGTCACCGGCCGGCCGGCTTCAGCACACCCAACTCCAGCCCCACCTGCGTGAACGCGGCGATCGCCGCATCGATGTCGTCATCGCTGTGCGCCGCGGACAATTGCACGCGGATACGCGCCAGGCCCCTCGCCACGACCGGGTACGAGAAGCCGATGACGTAGATGCCGAGCTCGAGCAGGCGTCGCGCCATCTCGTGGGCGAGCCGCTCGTCGTACAGCATGATGGGAACAATTGGATGAGTGCCCGGTTTGAGCTCGAAGCCCGCAGCGGTCATCCCGGCGCGGAAGCGCTGCGTGTTCTGTTCGAGCTGGTCGCGCAGCGCGGTGGTGGCCGACAACATCTTGAACACCGCGAGCCCCGCTCCCACGACCGCGGGCGGCAAGCTGTTGGAGAACAAGTACGGCCGCGAGCGCTGGCGCAGCAATTCGATGATCTCGCGCCGACCGGTGGTAAATCCGCCGAGTGCGCCACCCAGCGACTTGCCGAGAGTGCCGGTAATGATGTCGACGCGCCCCATCACGCCACAGTGCTCCTGCGAGCCGCGGCCGGTCGTGCCGACGAATCCCGTCGCGTGACAGTCATCGACCATGACGAGCGCCGAGTAGCGGTCGGCGAGATCGCAGATCTTGTCGAGCTTCGCGATCGAGCCATCCATGCTGAACACGCCGTCCGTCGCGATCAGCGTACGGCGGGCACCCTTGGCCTTCGCCTCTTCGAGGCAACGCTCGAGGTCCGCCATGTCGCCATTCTTGTAGCGCCAGCGCGACGCCTTGCACAGCCGTATGCCGTCGATGATCGAAGCGTGGTTCAGCTCATCGGATATGATCGCATCCTGTTCGCCGAGCAGCGGCTCGAACACGCCGCCATTGGCATCGAAGCACGCCGCATAGAGGATCGTGTCCTCTGTGCCGAGAAACGTGGCGATGCTGGCCTCGAGCTGCTTGTGGATATCCTGCGTGCCACAGATGAAGCGCACCGAAGACATGCCGAAGCCATGCGATTCGAGCGCCGCATGCGCCGCGCGCAAGACCTCCGGATGGCTCGAGAGCCCGAGGTAATTGTTGGCGCAGAACACGCGCACCTCGCGCCCGTCACTCAGCCGCACGTGCGCGCCCTGTGGCGTGGCGATGATGCGCTCCGCTTTCCACAGGCCGGCATCGCGGATGGATTGCAGCTCGGTTTCGAGCTCGCCTTTGAAGTTTTCGTTCACGCGCGAACCTCGCAATTCGTTTATTGCAGTACGAAACGGATTCGGATTTCGGTCCAAACCGCAACAGGATGACCAGCGACGATCGCGGGTTGGAATGTCCAGCGGGCTGCGCAACTGCGAGCGGCGGCATCGAGCATAGGGATCGAGCGAGTGACCTTCTCATCCACGACGATCCCGTGTTCGCACACCAGCGCGGCGATGACGACCGAGCCATCCACACCTACTTCTTGGGCTATCCTTGGATACTGCGGGACCAAGGAGTCAATCACCGCCGGAGCAGCCGCCCCTGGTGTGCGACTACCGAACGGCGGACGTGCGCCATGCCCTGGCTTTCCGCAATGAGGAAACGTCTCCGCAACAGTGCCCACCGCAAGGCCGGCCTCGGGGTGAACTTCACCCCAGAGCATTGAACATCCCGTCAGGGATACAACCCACAGAGCAGCACACAACACTCCGAGAGTCGCTGTCCGGAGGCTCAAACCTCCTGCCCCCACGGCACCAGCACGACCTTCCCTGCATTGCCCGAACGCAACAGTGCGATGGCGTCATCGAATTGCTCCATCGGCATCACATGCGTCAGCGCTGGGCGTACATCGAGGCGGCCCGAGCGCAAA
>JAYSRO010000300.1:0-2721 GCA_043720995.1 Candidatus Eiseniibacteriota bacterium | reverse complement strand
ACCCGGCATCATCATGCGCATCACGTCCATGGCCCGACGGGCCAGGATGCGGCGCGCCTGCCGGGATCGCTGGTCTAGACGACCAGTCACCCACAAGCCCGCGATCTTGGCCCGTCCCACCGGACGGGCTTTTTTGTTGCCGTCCGCAGGGACAGCCGGGCCGCTGTTTGAAAGGCCTCACATGCTGAAGATTGCCCTGCCCAACAAGGGGCGGCTCGCCGAGGAGACGCGCGCATTGTTCGACGACGCGGGCCTGCCGGTGCGCGCTTCGGGCGAACGTGCGCTGACTGCCTCGTTGGGCGAAGAGTTCATGGCGGTGTTCGTTCGCGCCCAGGACATTCCGGAGTTCGTCGCGGACGGCGCGGCGGATGCGGGCATCACCGGATGGGACCTCGTGTGCGAGTCGGAACGCCCATTGGAATCGCTGCTCGACCTGGGCTTCGGTCGCTGCCGCATCGTGCTGGCGGCGCGCGAGGATTCGAATGTGCGCGCACTCAGCGATCTCGGCGCCGGCGTGCGGGTCGCCACTGTGTTCCCGCGAGTGACGCGCAAGTACCTGGCGTCGAATTCCGTCGCCGCAGACATCGTGCCGATGTCCGGCGCGGTCGAGATCGCGCCGCACTTGGGCATCGCTGACGTGATCGTCGATCTCACCTCGACGGGCTCCACGCTGCGCGTGAACGGCCTGCGCGAGGTCGCCACGCTGATGGAATCAAGCGCGCGACTCATCGCGGCTCCCGCGCCGCGGACACCGGAACGTGATCGCCACTTGAACGAATTGGTCGCGGCACTGAGTTCAGTGCTGCGCGCCCGCGGCCGCCGCTACCTGATGGCGAATGTTCCGCGTAGTGCGCTCGAGCCGGTCCGTCGCGTGCTGCCGGGCATCAACGGGCCGACGGTCGTCGACATTCTCAATGGCGGTGACATGGTCGCGGTGCATGCTGTGATCGAAACCTCGACGCTCTATCGCACGGTGGCGGACCTCAAAGCGTTGGGCGCCGAAGGCATTCTCGTCACACGCATTGAAAGGCTGATGCCATGAGTGCAGAGCGCTTCAAGTTTCGCGGCGCTCTGGCGTCACTCGACAATGCTTCGCTGAGCGCGATGCTGGATCGCGGCGCCGCAACGTCTGACGCCATGCGCGGGGACGTCGCCGCCATCATCGCTCGGGTGCGCCGCGAGGGCGATGCCGCGCTGTTCGCGATGGCGCGCGACTTCGACCACGTTGAGCTTGCCGCACTCGAGGTGCCGCGTGCGCGTTGCCGCGACGCATGGGATGCGCTCGAGCCAGGGCTGCGTTCCGCCCTCGAACGCGCGGCCCGCAACATCGAGACCTTCCATCGCGCGGGTGCACCCGCGGCATTCGAGATCGAGACCGAGCCCGGCGTCCGCGTAGGGCGACGGCCCGATCCGCTGGGCAGCGTGGGTGTCTACGCACCGGGCGGGCGCGCCGCCTACCCGAGCAGTGTGCTGATGGGCGCGATCCCCGCGCGCGCAGCCGGTGTGCGCAGCGTCGTGCTGTGCTCGCCGCCCGGCGCCAATGGCCTGCCGAACGCCACGGTGCTCGCGGCGGCGGAGTGCGCGGGCGTGGATCGCGTGTTCGCCATCGGCGGCGCCGGCGCCATCGCGGCACTCGCCTATGGCACCGCGAGTGTTCCGCGCGTGGACCGCGTCGTGGGGCCCGGTAATGCGTGGGTCGCGGAGGCCAAGCTGCAGATCGCCGGCGCCTGCTCGATCGATTCACCGGCAGGCCCGAGCGAACTGCTGGTGATCGCCGACGCGCATGCCGATCCGGAAGTGATCGCGCGCGAGTTGCTCGCGCAGGCCGAGCACGATCCTGACGCGAGCGTGATCGCGCTCGCGCTAAGCACCGCGATGGCCGAGCGCATTGCCGCCGCTACCGAGCGCGCGCTTGCGGAAGCCCCTCGGCGCGACGTGATCGTCGCGTCACTCGCAAATCACGGCGCGCTGCTGGTCGCGGACACGCTCGAAGCGGCGATCGAGTTCGCCACGCAATACGCACCCGAGCACCTGCTGCTGGCGCTGCTCGACCCCGATGCGGTGCTCCCCAGAATTCGCAACGCCGGCACGGTGTTCCTCGGCGAGACCAGCTCGGTGGCGTTCGGCGACTACGTGACGGGGGCCAATCACACGTTGCCGACGGGCGGGCGCGCGCGCAGCTATTCAGGGCTCTCGACACTCGACTTCGTGCGCTGGACCACGTGGCAGCGCGTCTCCCCTGCCGCGGCGGCGCGGCTCGCGGGCGACGTGCAACGGCTCGCGCTGGCTGAGGGCCTGCCTGCCCACGCCGCCGCGGCAGTTGGGGGGCGCGCGCAATGACATCCCACAGCAATGGACCCGCGCCGCGCGAGACGCTGGCGAGCCTGCGCGGGATGTCATCATCCGGCGCAGCGTGCGCGGTGGACCTGTCGGACAACACGAATCTGTTCGGCGTTCCCCCTGCCGCCGCGGCCGCGCTGCGTGAAGCCAGCGATGTCGAGTGCACCCGCTATCCCACGCCCTACTCCGATACGCTGCGCGCAGCACTGGCGAGCTACCACAACGTGCCGGCGGAATGCGTGATCACCGGCTGCGGCTCGGACGCGGTGATCGACAACGCGATCCGCACGTTCACTGAACCGGGCGACCGCATCGCGTTCACGGATCCGACGTTCTCGATGATTCCCGTGTTCGCCCGCATCAACGGGCTTGAGCCTGCAC
>JAYSRO010000299.1:0-2723 GCA_043720995.1 Candidatus Eiseniibacteriota bacterium | reverse complement strand
ACATGCAGGGCGGAGGCTACGAACTCGAGGCGCGCGCGCGGGAGATCCTGCATGCGCTCGGCTTCGAGGACGCGCAGATGGACGGCGACGTCGGCGCGTTGTCGGGCGGCTGGAAGATGCGCGTGGGACTCGCTCGCATCCTCCTGGGCCGCCCCGATGTACTGCTGATGGACGAGCCCACGAACCATCTCGACATCGAGTCGATCCTGTGGCTCGAGAAGTTCATCCGTGACTATCCCGGCGCCGTGCTGATGACGTGCCACGACAAGGACTTCATGAACCGCATCGTCGATCGCATCGTCGAGATCGACAGCGGCGCCTTCACGTCGTACACCGGTGACTACGATTTCTACGTGCGCGAACGCGCGATCTCCTCGGCGAACCGCGAGGCGGCGCATGCGCGCCAGCAGGCGATGCTCGCCAAGGAACGCCGCTTCATCGAACGCTTCACCGCCCACGCCGCCAAGGCCGCGCAGGTGCAGAGCCGCGTGAAGAAGCTCGAGAAGATTGAAGTGATCGAGTTGCCGAAGAGCCGCAAGGTGGTCGAGTTCCAGCTGCGCAATCCGCCGCGTTCAGGCGAGGATGTCGTCGAGTTGCGCGGTGTGCGCAAGGCGTATGGCGAGCGCGTCATCTATGACGGCTTCGACCTGGTGATCCGCCGCGGCGAGCGTTGGTGCGTCATGGGCCGCAACGGCGCGGGCAAGACGACCTTACTCAAGCTGATCGCCGGCGCCATCGAGCCCGATGACGGCATGGTCCGGCTCGGCGCCTCGCTCAAGCTGGGCTACTTCGCGCAGCAGGCGCTCGACCTGCTCGACCCGGAGCTCACCGTGTTCGAGCAGATCCAGAAGGACTTCCCCATGGAGGGCCAGGGGGCGGTGCGTAACCTGCTCGGCGCCTTCCAGTTCTCGGGCACTGATATCGACAAGCCCATCCGTATTCTCTCAGGTGGCGAGAAGTCGCGGCTGGTGCTGGCGCGCATGCTGTTCGATCCGCCGAACTTCCTGGTGCTCGACGAGCCCACGAATCACTTGGATCTCGAGACCAAGGAGATGCTGGTCGAGTCGCTGCGCAACTTCCAAGGCACCATGTTGTTCGTGAGCCACGACCGCACCTTCCTCAAAGGCCTGAGCAATCGCGTGCTTGAGTTGCGGCCCGGCGATGGCGCGGCGATCCCCGCGCAGCCGCCGTTCGAGTACGGCGGCTCGTACCTCGAATTCGTGGAACGCACCGGCAGCGAGGCCGCGGGCGTGCACGGGTAAGGTTCAGGTTCGGGTCTAACGCAGTGACACGAACTTCCGCGTGATGCTCCGGCCCTCGGACTCCATCCGCACGAAGTACAGCCCTGGCGCCAATGCGGCGCTGCGCGCCGTGGTGGGTAGCGCGTGGCGGCCTTCGCTGAAGCGGCCGTTCGCCAGTTCGTCGACGAGGCGGCCCTGTGCATCGATCAAGGTGATGCGCACCTCAGCGTCCTCGGCCAGCGTGAACTGGGCGGACAACGGACCGCGCGCCGGGTTGGCCGCGAAGGCGAGCGTCGGCACTCCTGCCGTGGCAGCCCCGGTCTCGCCCTCCCGTTCGGGGGCGCCCACGAAGGACAACTCGTCGGTGGGCGTCTCCGCGACGACACTACTGCCATCATCGTTGAGGATGGTGCCGATGCCCTGCGCATCGGCAATGGTGGCGTTGGTCGGCGAGAACAGGTTCACGGCGAAGGTCTCGTTGGGCTCGACCTTCCTGTCGCCCTTCACCTGCACCGTGATCACACCACTCGAAGCCCCCGCCGGAATCGTCAGCGTGCTGTTGCGGCCGACGTAGTCGCCCGAGCCCGCGGATGCCGTAATGCCAGCGGTCGCAAACTTCACCGTGACCGACGAGGCCGAGACGGCGGACAACGACACCGAGAAGTTGAACGACTTGTAGCCGCTGTTGCCCTCGGTCAGCGAGACGTCGGAGATCGACAGCTGCGGCAGCGGCGCCCCGGAGTCGTCGTTCTGGATGATTCCCGTGGCGGTCGCCGTTCCGAACGTGACATTCGTCGGCGCATACAGGATGACCTGGAACGTCTCGTCGGGCTCGACCTTCGTGTCGCCCGTGATCGAGACGCTGATTGTGCCGCCCGTGGCTCCGGGCGCGATCGTCAGTGTCCCCGCAACACCGGTGTAGTCATGGTCGGAAGTGGTGGCGGTAATGCCCTTGGAGGCGTACTTCACCTGGATCGTGCTGGCGCTTGGCGCTGAGAGCGTGACCGCAAAGTTCAACGTGTGCGAGCCCGAATTGCCTTCCAGGGTGCTGCCGCCCGCGATCGAAATCACCGGCTTGGAATCGTCGTTGTCGATCGTGCCCAGGCCGATGCTGTCGGACAGTGAGGCGCCCAGCGCATGCGTGAGCCGCAGGGTGAAGGTCTCACTCGACTCGACCTTGGTATCGCCCTTGACCGTGACCGAAAGCGGCACGCTGCCTGTCGAGGCAGGAATGTCCAGCGTTCCACTCGCCGTGACGTAATCCTCCGTGGCCGTCGCCGTGCCGGACTGGGTGAGGTAGTCCACGTGGATGGGGCTGGCGGAGGGCGGCGTCACGGTCACCGTAAAGGTGGCCAGGCTCGTGCCCGAGTTGCCTTCGGTGACGTGAACGTCGTTGATGCTCACCACCGGGCTTGCCACGATGACCGGGGTGAACGTCGCGTCGATCGTGTGATCCGCCGTCACGTTCGAGAAATTATAACT
>JAYSRO010000298.1:0-5475 GCA_043720995.1 Candidatus Eiseniibacteriota bacterium | reverse complement strand
GTTGATCGTTTCGCCGCTGGTGGGGTTTTTCCTCGGCAACTGGCTCGATACGCGTTTCGGCCTCTCCCCATGGCTCAAGATTGCGGGCTTGGTGTTGGGATTCGTCGCGGCCGGCCGCGAGACCTACCAGATTTACCGCCGCTACCAGGCAGAAGAGGAGAACAGCGAGTGACGCGGCCTTAAGGCTGCGACGCTCCTGACCCATGGGCCTCGAGTTTCTCGCGCGCGTTCGCCGCAGCACGCTGGGACTGGCTGTGGTTGCCGGACTGGCGATGACGACCTACAAGGGCCCGCTCGCGGGACTCGCGATCGGCCTCGGTGCGTTCTGGTCACTGATCAATTTTGGCCTGATCGAGCAGCTCGTGACCGGCGTCACCGGCGCGGAGCGCGGAACCTCCAAGTCCTTGCAGCGTGCGGCGTTGTCGATCGGCGGCATGCTCGCGCTGTTCGCCGTTGGCGCTCTGCTGCTGATGAAGCTGCCGGTCCCCTACCTGCTCGCCGGCTTCCTCGCTCCGTTCGCCGTGATGCTGCTCAAGGCCGTCTCCACGCTCACACTGGAGTCGCGCGCCTGGAAGTCGATCGTCGCGAGCCCATGGCGCGCGGCGGCCGTCGTCGCGATCCTGCTGGTGGCCGCCTGGTGGCTGGTGCCGTCGAAGGTGCTGAGCCAGTCGAGCGCGCCGGCCGCCGAGCAGACGATGCACGCGAGCGAAGCACCGGCAGCCGCGGGTGAACCGGGCGCCGAAGCTGCCGAACATCACACCGGCGAAGCGCACGCCGAAGGTGCTGCGGCGGAGGGCGCCGAGGAAGAGTCCGGCCCGCAGAAGTTCCCCAACTTCATCACGATCCTGCACCGTGCGTTTCCGCACGCCACGTGGTCGCATTTCCTGCACACCTACGAGGCCGTGATCTTCGCGCTGATCGTGGCGCTGCTGCTGTGCATCGTGTCGTTCTTCGCCTCGCGCAACCCGCAGATGGTGCCGACGGGCCTGCAGAACGTCGTTGAAATGTTGGTCGAGGGCCTCAGCAACTTCATCACCGACATCATCGGCGAGGGTCACGCCAAGCGCTTCGTGCCGTTCTTAGGGACACTCGGGATCTACATCTGGTGCATGAACCTGTTCGGGCTGATCCCGTTCATGGATTCGCCGACCTCGAACTTGAACGTCACCTTCGCGCTCGGGCTCGTGGTGTTCATCTATGTGCAGTACATCGGCATCAAGGAGCTGGGCGCGCTCGGCTACGTCGACCACATGCTCGGCCAGCCGCGTGACATGACCGGCTGGTTGCTGGCGCCGTTGATGCTGCCGATCCACTTGCTCGGCGAACTCGCCAAGCCGATCTCGCTGTCGTGCCGTCTGTTTGGCAACATCTTCGGTGAGGACATGCTGCTGGTGGCGTTCGTCAGCCTCGGCATCACCTCGCTGTCGTTTGCCCACCTGCCGTTCGGTTTGCCGTTGCAGTTGCCGTTCTTGTTCCTGGCGTTGCTCACCAGCACGCTCCAGGCCGCAGTGTTCATGGTTCTCAGCACGATCTACGTCCTCCTCATGCTCCCGCACGAGCAGCATGACGAATTCCCGCATGCGGAAGACGCGCAGCACGCACACCACTAACCCATCTCAAGGAGACACGCGATGAACTTCCAGGCAGCGCTTGCCCTCGGTCTTCCGCTCGGCATCGGTATCGCCGCCATCGGTTCCGGAATCGGCCTCGGCTTGATCGGTCAGGGCGCAATGCAGGCCATCGGCCGTCAGCCCGAAGCGACCGCGAAGATCCAGCTCGCGATGATCATCATCGCGGCCCTCGCCGAAGCACTGACGATCTATGCGTTCGTGACGATGTTCTTGCTCTCGGGAAAGATCGCGTAATTCAGGCGCAACGCGGGTCCGGGTTGCGCGCCTCGCGCGCCCGCCCGCTCCGGGAGGTGGAATGAACGGTTTGATCGACATCCGCCAGGTAGCGACCCAGATACTCGGCTTCCTCATCCTGCTGTGGGTGATGCGGAAGTTCGCGTGGGGGCCGGTGCTGGGCATGCTCGAAGCGCGCCGCGCGAAGATCGCGGGTGAATTCGCCGAAGCCGCAAAGCGTCAGGCGGCCGCGGACGAAGCGCGCGCGAAGCTTGAAGTGCAGCTGCGCGACATCGAGACCCAGAAGCGCGCCAAGATCCAGGAAGGCGTCGCTGAAGGGCAACGTGTTGCCGGCGAAATGCGGACGCAGGCACAGACCGATGCCACGGCACGGCTGGCGCAGGCGGAAGATGAAGTGACGCGGCAGAAGGAAAAGGCAAAAGAACTGCTCAAGGAACAGATGATCAACATCTCGTTGCGCGGGGCCGAGAAGATCCTGCGCGAGAAGCTCGATGACGCGCACCAGCGCAAGCTGATGGGCGAGTTCATCGACGAGGTGGGAGCGGGACGGTGAAGGACGCCACGGTCGGCGCGCGTTACGCACGGGCACTCCACATCGTGACCGAAAAGCGGGGCGAGACTCCGCGCGCGCTCGAAGACTTGAAGGCCATGGCCGTGGTGTTGGGTGGTAGTTCGCGCGTCGGCGCGCTGCTGTCGACGCCGCAGGTGCTGCAGGCCGACAAGCGCAAGGTGCTGGCGTCGGTGCTCGACGGCAAAGTGACCAAGTCGGTCGCGCTGTTCGTGGACCTGCTGTTGCGCAAGAAGCGGCTGGGCGAGTTCGACGAGATCGTTCGCGAGTTCCAGGCCATCGTCGAGCGGCAGCAGGGCATCCAGCGTGCACACGTCACGAGTGCTGTGGCGATGAGCCCGGCGGAAACGAGCCGGCTGCACGCCGAACTCGAGAAGCGCACGAATTCCAAGATCCATCTCACCAGCGAAGTCGACGCCTCGTTGTTGGGCGGCGCGCTGGTGCGCATCGGCGATCGCGTGATCGACCGCTCGGTGCGGACGCTGCTCGAGCAGATCGAGCGGCAGCTCAGCGAAGTGAGTGTTTAGGGCGGTTTCGCATCACATTGGGCTCGGGCCGCGACGGCAATAGCGCGGCGGGCCGTTACTTGAACGCACGGGGTTCTGACCCATGTCCTTTCGACCTGAAGAAGTAAGCGCCGTCCTGGCGCAGGAACTCGAACGCTACGAGGCCAAGCTCGAGACCAAGAGCGTCGGCACCGTACTGTCCGTCGGCGACGGTATCGCGCGCGTGTGGGGCCTCGAGGATGCGATGGCCGGCGAGCTGATCCGCTTCCCCGGCGACACCATGGGCATGGTGCTCAACCTCGAAGAAGACAACGTCGGCGTCGTGCTGTTCGGCTCCGACAAGAACATCAAGGAAGGCGACCGCGTCGAGCGCACCAACCGCATCGCCTCCGTGCCGGTCGGCAAGGTGATGATCGGCCGCGTCGTCAACGCGCTCGGCCAGCCGGTCGACGGCAAGGGCCCGATCGGCGCGGACAAGTTCCGCAACATCGAGTTCAAGGCCCCTGGCGTGATCGAACGCCAGCCGGTCGTCGAGCCTTTGCAGACGGGCATCAAGGCCATCGACGCCATGGTGCCGATCGGCCGCGGCCAGCGCGAGTTGATCATCGGTGACCGCCAGACGGGCAAGACGACCATCGCCCTCGACACGATCATCAACCAGAAGGGCAAGGGCGTCATCTGCATCTACGTCGCGATCGGCCAGAAGGAATCGACCGTCGCGAACGTGGTGGGCGTACTCGAGAAGTACGGCGCCATGGAGTACACGATCGTCGTCACCGCCTCCGCGTCTGAGTCCGCGCCGCTCCAGTACATCGCGCCCTACGCCGGTGTCGCCATGGGCGAGGAGTTCACCTACAACGGCGGCCACGTGCTGTGCGTGTACGACGATCTTTCGAAGCACGCGACCGCGTACCGCCAGCTGGCGCTGCTGCTGCGCCGCCCGCCGGGCCGCGAAGCCTATCCCGGCGACGTGTTCTACCTTCACTCGCGTCTGCTCGAGCGCGCCTGCAAGCTGTCGGACGCGCTGGGTGGCGGCTCGCTCACGGCACTCCCGTTCATCGAGACGCAGGCCGGCGACGTGTCGGCGTACATTCCGACGAACGTGATCTCGATCACCGACGGGCAGATCTTCCTCGAAGGTGACTTGTTCTACTCCGGCGTTCGTCCCGCCATCAACGTTGGTATCTCGGTGTCGCGCGTCGGTGGCAACGCGCAGATCAAGGCGATGCGCCAGGTCGCCGGCCGCCTGCGTCTTGACCTTGCGCAGTACCGCGCGCTCGCGGCGTTTGCGCAGTTCGGCTCGGACCTCGACAAAAACACGCTGGCGCAGCTGACGCGCGGCGAGCGCATGGTCGAATTGCTCAAGCAGGGCCAGTTCGCGCCGATGTCCGTCGAAGACCAGGTCGTCTCGATCTGGTCTGGCGCTAACGGACACCTCGACGACATCCCGGTCGCCGCCGTGCGCAAGTTCGAGATCGAGTGGCTGGCGTTCGTGAAGAAGCAGTACCCGGAAGTCGCGCACAACATCGCGACGGCCAAGGCCATTTCGCCGGATGACGACAAGCGCCTGCACGAAGCGTGCAAGGCGTTCAAGACGCAGTTCAAGGCGTAAGGGACCCATGGCATCGCTTAAGGACCTGAGGCGGCGCATCCGCGCCACCAAGAGCATGCAGCAGATCTTCAAGGCCATGGAGATGGTGGCCGCGGCGAAGCTGCGCCGCGCGCAGCAGCGGGCGCAGGCATCGAGCCCTTACTCGCAGAAGATCTCGAGCATGCTCTCCAACCTCGCTGGCGCGGCCTCCGAGCTGGACCATCCTTTGTTCAAGGAGCGCGAGGTCAAGCACACCGCACTCGTCGTGATCACTTCCGATCGCGGCTTCGCGGGCGCGCTGAACACCAACGTGCTGCGCGTCGCAGAGCAGCGGCTGCGCGAGGCGCCGAAGGATTCGTTGTTGCTCGTGCCGGTGGGACGCAAGGGCCGTGACTACTTGCGTCGCCGCGGCTACCCGATCATCACCTCGCACGCTGACCTGCCGGGTGAGGCCAGCCTCGAGTTCGCGCGCGCGCTGACGAACGACCTGACCGAACGCTTCATCAAGGGCGAGGTCGACCGCATCGAAGTCATGTACTCGCACTTCGTCAACGTCGTAGTGCGGCAGGTGCGCACCGAAGTGTTCCTGCCCGTGACGGGGCAGGCCGGTGCCGCATCGCAGGACCGCGGCACCATCTTCGAGCCGGACGCCGAGACGCTGTTGGCCGAACTGTTGCCGCGCTACGCGACCGCCAAGGTGTACTCGGCGCTCGCGGACTCGCTGGCCTCCGAACATTCCGCGCGCATGGTCGCCATGGGCTCGGCGCGCAAGAACGCCGGCGAACTCGTCGACAGCCTGACCCTGACGCGCAACCGCCTGCGCCAGGCCGCCATCACCCGCGAAATCGCCGAACTCGTCGGCGGCGCAGAGGCTTTGAAATAACGGACTCACTGCGGTCCGCGCCGTGCGGGCCCTCATGACTTAGCGAAGGAGTATTCGAATGA
>JAYSRO010000297.1:0-2736 GCA_043720995.1 Candidatus Eiseniibacteriota bacterium | reverse complement strand
GGTTCGAAGTACACGCGATTCAAGGCGACATCTCCCGAGGGAGCCCCCTCATGTTCCGCCCGTTGCGACCGAGGCACGTTTGGCTGGTGGCCCTGCTGTGTCTCGCAGGCGCGATCGGGGCCGGCGGCTGCTCGCAGCGGCGCCCGGTGGGGCCAGGCGGGGCCGCGGTCGAGCTGCCCGACCAGGAGATCAACGACTTCGCCATCACCGAGACGGACGCGGGCCGTTTGATGTGGAAGCTCAACGCCCTGCACGCCGCGGAGTTCCGTTCCAACAACAAAATTTCCGCGCAGACGCTGCGCGTCGACTTCTTCAATGCCAATGGCGACCGTTCCTCGGTGCTGACGGCCCGTGAAGGCGAGATCAACGGCCGCAGCCGCGACATGCTCGCGCGCGGCAACGTGGTGCTCGAGACCACCGAGGGCACGCGGCTGTCGACGCAGGAGCTGCGCTTCCTCAACCACGACCAGAAGATCATCGTGCCGGACGACCAGCTGGTGCGCGTGCAGCGCGCGAACGACGTGCTCACCGGCTACGGCTTCGAGAGTGATCCCGACTTGAAGCACTACGAATTCAAGCGGCAGGTCGAAGCGACCGTGCGCAGTCACGTGCCGATCCAGGAAGCAGGCGGAAAGTGACCGAGCCGACCGTGACGAACGCCGTTCCTGCACGCAGCCCCGGCCTCGTGGCGCGCGGACTGATCCGCGACTACGGCCGGTTCCGCGTGGTGAACGACGTGTCGATCCAGGTGCGCCAGGGCGAAGTGGTGGGGCTGCTCGGTCCCAACGGTGCCGGCAAGACGACGAGCTTCTACATGATCGTCGGGCTGCTCAAGCCGAACTCCGGCGTCATCGAACTCGATGGCGAGGACATCACCAACGAGCCCGTGTACCGGCGCGCGCGTCGCGGCCTCGGCTATCTCGCGCAGGAGCCCAGCGTGTTCCGCCGGCTCAGCGTGCGCGACAACGTCCTCGCCGTGCTCGAAACCATGAAGATGACGCGCGATGAGCGCGAAGCCCGGCTCAAGCAGTTGCTCGCCGACCTGAACCTCACGGGGTTGGCGGACCGCCAGGCGCAGAAATTGTCGGGAGGGGAGCGGCGCCGCGTCGAGATCACCCGCGCGCTCGCGCGCGAACCTTCGTACATGCTGCTCGATGAACCCTTCGTCGGCATCGACCCGATCGCGGTTTCCGAGATCCAGGACATCGTGTCCCGGCTGCGGGATCGCGGGCTCGGCGTGCTGATCACCGATCACAACGTTCGTGAGACGCTCCGGATCACGGACCGTGCCTACATCATGTACGAGGGCAGAATCTTGCTCCAGGGCACGGCCGAAGAACTGGCGCAGGACTCACAAGCGCGAGAAATCTACCTTGGCGAGCGCTTCACGCTCTAGAACCGGAACCCTCCCATGGAACTGAAGCCATCGCTGAACATGTCGCTGCGCCCGGCGCTCATCATGACGCCGCGGTTGCAGCAGGCGCTCAAGTTGCTGCAGGTGCCGACGCTCGAACTCCAGCAGATCCTGAAGCAGGAGATCATGCAGAATCCCCTGCTCGAGGAAGTCGACGAGGTCACCGACCAGGACGATCTCGACCGCGAAGACTCGCCGGAGGAAGAGGCCAACAAGGAGGCCGAGGATCCGGCGGAAGACGATCCGATCGATTGGTCCGAGTACATGCAGGACGGAGCGCTCGACCGCACCTACGTGCCCCAGGGCGAGCAGTCGGTCGAGTTCCTCGAGAAGGTACCGGTCACGCGCACCACGCTGGCGGAGAGCCTGCTCGAGCAGCTGCACTTCCTGAACCTGCCGCCCGATCCCATGCACATCTCCGAATTCCTCGTGGGTTCGCTCGATGACAGCGGCTGGCTGGCCACCCCGCTGGACGACGTCTCGGCGGCCATCAACCGGCCGCTGGAGGACTGCGAACACGCCCTCAAGCTGATCCAGGCGCTGGAACCCGCGGGCGTGGGGGCACGGAACCTCCGGGAGTGCCTGATCATCCAATTGGAAGCACGCAATGAGCAGGACGGCATGGCCTACAAGATCATCCGCGATCACTTCGACCATCTCGTGAACCGCCGCTTCCCGGAGCTCTCACGCCAGCTCAAGTGTTCGCTCGAGGAAGTGCAGGCGGCGGCGGACTCGATCGCCACGCTCAATCCGCGTCCGGGCCTCGAAGTCTCGGCGGAAGATCCCAAGTATGTCATCCCCGATTTGCTCGTCGAGCGCGTGGACGAAGAGTACGTCGTGCTGCTCAATGACCGGCACCTGCCGCGACTGCGCATCTCCTCGGCGTACGAAGGGGTGTTGCGCGACAAGAAGAAGTCCGAGATGAACGCCGACCAGCAGAAGACGCGCGAGTACATCCAGGGCAAGCTGAGTTCGGCGAAGTGGCTGATCCAGACGATCGAGCAGCGCCGCAAGACGATGATCAAGGTGATGACCTGTATCATCCGTGAGCAGCGCGACTTCTTCGATCGTGGCATCGCCTACCTGCGGCCGCTGACGCTGCAGCAGGTGGCGCGGCAGATCGAGATGCACGAATCGACGGTAAGCAGGGTATGCAGCGGCAAGTATGTGCAGACGCCGCGCGGAGTGTTCGAGCTGAAGTTCTTCTTCTCGAGCGGGCTCGAGACAGAGGATGGCGAGGACATCTCGGCGCGCACGGCCAAAAACATCATCAAGAGCCTGATCGACGAGGAGGACAAGAAGGATCCGCTGTCGGACCAGCG
>JAYSRO010000296.1:0-2743 GCA_043720995.1 Candidatus Eiseniibacteriota bacterium | reverse complement strand
GGTCGTCGTGTAGACCAAGCCCTTCGGCTCACCCGCACGCGCGTGAATCTCGCGCGCCGATGCACGGCCGAGATCAAGGATCGTCAGCAGCACCGCATACTCCAGTGCGCCGCCCGGCAGTTGCGGGTGGGTGGTCATGCAACGAGCCTACGACGCGCGTCGTAGAAGGTCAAGAACTGCTGCCGGTGATGCATTTGCACCCAGAGTGCGGCCTCCACCTCTCTGATCCGACGCTGCTAGAATCCCCTTGAACCCGTACCTAGGTACTGGATGCATCCTATCTGAGAGGACTCGGGATGGACCGACCATTGATGAGTAGCGGTGAGCTGGCTCGGACGGCTGGCGTCAACGTGGAAACCCTGCGGTTCTACGAGCGCCGGGGGCTTCTGCCGAAGCCAGGTCGTACGGTAAGCGGCCATCGCCGCTACGGGGCCGAAACGCTCGAGCGGATCCAGCTCATCAAGCGAGCGCAAGCCCTCGGGTTCAGTTTGCCTGAGATCGCGGCGCTGCTCGATGCGATGAACGACCCGCGGGCAACCTGCGAGGACGTTTGCGCAACGGTGCAGGTCAAGCTCGACCACATGGATCGGCTACTCGCCAAGCTTCGTGTGCAGCGCCGACGGCTGCTAATACTGCGGGACGCCTGCCCGCACGTGCTGCCGTTTAGAGAATGCCCGGTGATGGAAGAGCTGGTCAGCAAGCGCGTCTCTGGAAGAAAGGTCTCTCGATGAAGCTCAGGCTCGGCCTCACAGTACTGTTCTCTCTCGCGATCGCGACTTCGGCTCGGGCTGACCGTGTGCAGGTGTTCTCAGCCCAAGGGTCAAACTGCGGCAACTGCGAGGAAGAGGTCGCCCCCTACCTCAAGAAGCTCAAGGGCGTGAAGAAGT
Organism: Candidatus Eiseniibacteriota bacterium; assembly: GCA_043720995.1. Taxonomy (GTDB): domain Bacteria; phylum Eisenbacteria; class RBG-16-71-46; order RBG-16-71-46; family RBG-16-71-46; genus JANLWK01. The sequence goes on along the minus strand of JAYSRO010000296.1, from coordinate 1,856 downwards.
GGTCCTTCGATCCCAAGAAGTCGGAGTTCACCATCACGCTCGCTGACAACGTCTCCGACGCGGTCGTGATCAATGCCTTCGAGCGCCAGGGTTGCTATCGCGCTCTCGTTGGCGCTAGCAACGGCGCGAGGCCAGCCGCCTATCAGCCCGGACCGTATCCGGAAGGCGCGGACATGATGGTTGTGACCATGAAGGGCGACGCGGTTGGGCCGCTCGAAAAGCTCCGCGTACCGGGCAAGTACACAGTGCTCGACTTCTACGCCGACTGGTGTGGACCCTGCCACGTGGTTGATAAGCATCTGCGCGAAGTCGTGACGGAGCGGAAGGATGTCGCCGTTCGCAAGCTCAACGTCGTCGACTTCGAGTCACGCCTTGCTCGCGAACTCGGCGGCGAGCTGAAGTCGCTGCCCTATGTCGTCGTATTCGACCCCACTGGCAAGCGCACGGACATCCGCGGGAACGACCCGAAGAAACTCAACGCCGCGCTCGGCATCAAGCGGTGAGGCGTCCGCTCGTCATCATCCTGTCGGTCGTCGCCCTCGGATTCTCTCCGACGACCGGCTGGACCTGAGCCGGCTGAAGCAACCCCAACCTGCCGGTCGGCAGGTCCGAGCTGTTGCCGCCCGATCCTGCGGCGTGGCGATGGAACGCCAGCCTGATCGGCGCCCGCTTTCACAACGAGCACACGACGGCAGCCTTTCAGGACTCGTCGATTCACTACTGGCACATCCAGACAATCACAATCGCGGAGTTGGATCTCACCGTCGCGCGGGGTGTGCGTCCCGGCCTCGCCGTGGAAGCGCTCATTCCCCTCCGTCTCATCCGGAGCCGCATCCGCCACGAGGACGTCGATCGCCGTCCGTACACGCTCGTTTACCCGGACTATCATCACCGCAACGAAACGCCAGTGCGCCTTGCCGACCCCACACTGTCGCTGCACATCGTGAGGGCCGGCAAGGTCTGGAACGTCGCCGGCCGAGCGGGGGTGTCGATCCCGATCGGGCGGACCGAGCCCAATCCATTCGCGCTTGGCCAACTCGGACTTCCCCACGAGCACTTTCAGTTTGGAACGGGCACATGGGGGCCGGTCCTGGTTTTGGCCGTCGGCCGCCAAATGGGGCGCACCGCCCTTACCACGACCGCCTTCGCCCATATGACGCTTGCGGAGAATGCACACGGCTACCGCGCCGGCAACCGTTACAGCGTGAACGCGACGCTCGCCCATTCGCTGGTCCGGGCATGGGGCGGCAGCGCGGGCCTCGATCTCACGCGGGAAGAGGCGGAGCATTGGGACGAGCGGCTGGAAGAAGAAGGGAACCTCGGCCGCACCGACGCTCTGCTCTCACTCGGTGTGGGCCACGGTCTTGGCTCGGCCGGCACGGCTGCCCTGACACTGAGCATCCCCGTCTACTCGAAGGTGCGCGGGGAACAGGGAAATCAACCTCTCGCGCTCGCGCTGAGCTTCTCGCGCTAGTTCTGACGATTCTCGGGTGGCGCCCATTCATTAGCGCGAGTGGCGATCCACCAGCGGCCAGAATGAGCATGAGCAAGATAGTCGATGGTTCCGCGGCAGATCCTGATCACGGTAGCTGAGGGAACCGCGCGCTCTCGCCCTCAGTAGTCGACTTCGCGAATCGCGCGAGCGGTACCTCATCGAGGGCTGCGCGGAGCGCGCCGACCACGCCTCGGGCACCCTGCCCGCGGGCGGTGGACGGGCCCACGGCCACGACCGCGGCCCTCGTCTTGATTGCTTTCGTGAGATCTGCTCGCACCCGTTCCTCCACGCACTGGCAGCCGCGCCCCGGATTTGCGGCGCCCGCCGCCCGAGTCACGGAAGATGTTGCACGCATGAACAT
>JAYSRO010000295.1:0-2757 GCA_043720995.1 Candidatus Eiseniibacteriota bacterium | reverse complement strand
GGGTGCTCAACACCGAACCCGGCGTCATGCTCGACGCCACCTTCGCGCCCTCCTTCCCGCCGCACGGCCGGGTGGCGTTCTCATCGCAAAGTGGCGCGCTCGGTCTCGCGATTCTCGACTATGCAATCGAACTCAACGTCGGCATCTCGCACTTCGTGAGCATCGGCAACAAGGCCGACGTCTCCGGCAGCGACCTGCTCGAGTACTGGGAGCACGATCCGAACGTTGGCGTCATCCTGCTCTACCTCGAGTCGTTCGGGAATCCGCGCCGCTTCGCCTCAGTTGCCCGCCGCGTGGCGCGGCACAAGCCCGTGATCGCGGTGAAGAGCGGGCGCACCGCGGCCGGAGTGCGCGCAGCCGCGTCGCATACCGGCTCACTCGCCGGCAGCGATGTCGCTGTCGATGCGCTGTGCAAACAGACCGGCGTGATCCGCACCGAGACGATCGAGGAACTGTTCGATGTCGGCATGCTGCTCGCGCACCAACCCGTCCCGCGCGGCAACCGTGTCGGCATCGTGACGAACTCCGGCGGCCCCGCGATCATGGCCTCGGACGCCTGTGAGAGCCACGACCTCGTCGTCCCGGCGCTGGATCCCGCGACAACGGCGGCACTCAAATCGCTCCTCGTCCCCGAAGCGAGCGTGCGCAATCCCGTCGACATGATCGCCTCCGCCACACCCGAAGCCTACGAGCGCGCGGTCCAGTTGATGCTTGCCGATCCGAATATCGATTCGCTGCTGGCGATCTACGTCACCCCCATCGTCACACGTCCGCTCGATGTCGCACAGGCCATCGTTCGCGGCGCGCACGCCGCAGCGGAATCACTGAAGCAGCTTGGGCTGCCGCCCAAGCCCGTGCTGACATGCTTCATGGGCTCGCACGGCGTGCCCGACGGATTGCGGTCGCTGCAGGAAGGCAACATTCCCTCGTTCATGTTCCCTGAATCCGCCGCCATCGCGCTCGCCCGCGCTGCCCGCTATGGGCGCGACCTGATGCGCCGCGAGGGCAGGCCGGTGGACTTCCTGGCGGTCGATCGCGCGCGCGGGGAGCGCGCCATCGCCACGGCGCGTGAGCGCATCGCCGGCGCCGGTTGCGGCAATTGCGCCGCGTGCGGCGGCTGCGGCCTCGAGAGCGAAGCGAGCGATGCGCTGTGGCTGGAGCCCGCCGAAGTGCGCGAACTGCTCGCAGCCTATGGCCTGCGAACACCGGATGCCGCGCTCGCAGGCACGGCCGACGAGGCCGCGATGACCGCGGCACGCCTGGGCTTCCCCGTGGCCATCAAGCTGGCCTCGAGGACCATCACCCACAAGTCCGATGTCGGTGGCGTCGTGCTCAACGTCGGCTCTGAAGACGAAGCGCGCCGCGCGTTCGCCGGCATTGCCCACCAGCTTCGTGCCGTGGGTCGCAGTGACGAAATGGACGGCGTGTTGATCCAGCCGATGATCCGTGACGGCGTGGAGGCGATTATCGGGGTGACACGCGAACCCTCGTTCGGCCCGCTCGTGATGTTTGGCCTGGGAGGCGTCCACGTCGAGATCCTGCGCGACGTCGCCTTCCGCATTCACCCGCTCACCGATGTCGATGCCGAGGAACTGGTCCGCGAGGTCAAGAGCTTCAAGTTGCTCGAAGGCTACCGCGGCGCGCCGCCCGCGGACATCGCCGCCCTCGAGCAGGCGCTGCTGCGCGTCTCACGGCTGCTCGATGACCATCCCGAGATTCTGGAGATGGACCTGAACCCGATCAAGGCTCTGGCTCCGGGGCACGGGTGCGTGGTGGTCGATGCGCGTGTGTCCATCCGGCGCTAGAAGCTTGCACTGGCCGGCGAGTCAGGCGCGGCGTAAGCTCGTCGCCTGACTCAAAGCGTTCGTGGTTCGCCACCGGGCCGAGGCCACCGTCCCGCATTTCTTGATTTCGCCAGGGAGTTCCCGATGCGGATTCGCGGCTGGTTCTTCGTGACAGCGTTGGTGGTGCTCATTGCGTTGGGATGGTCGCACTCTGGCGCGGTCGCCGGCGCGGACAAGGGATCACCCGCGGCTCCCCGGCAGGCCGCCACCGACAGCACCACGATCGCCGCGGGTCAGGTGCTATTCGTGAAGTACTGCCAACTCTGCCATGGGGCATCAGGACACGGCGATGGCCCCGGCTCGGTCGCGCTCAGTCCCAAGCCGCGAAACTTCACGCAGCCCTCGCAGTTCAAGTCGAAGAGCGACGAAGAAGTGTTCCAGGTGATCAGCAAGGGCGGTGCGGCGCGCAAGCTGTCGCCCGCGATGCCGCCGTGGGGACCGGTGCTCAAGCCCGCGCAAATCTGGCAGCTCATCGCCTTCGTGCGCTCATTCCCAGTCCGCGATAGCCTCGCGAAGGCGCACGCCAAGCCCTGACCACCGCGCCCGGGCGGTGTCGTGCCAATCGTGCGGAGGAACCGACTCGCTACGGCGTGGGTGCGCGGAGCACGCCGGGCGCACCGGCCACGATCCAGTTGTGGATCGTCGAGGTGTCCACCGCGGACAGGCCGGGGGCACCGAGTGGCATGCGCGGAGTCACTCGCCCGTTAACACGCCCCATCAAGCAGCTCGTCTCCGGATGGAACGGTTCGATGCGATTGAGCGGCGAGCACTTGATCGACAGGTGGCCGACGATCATCTGGTAGGAGCTGTCGGGGCTCAAGTCCTGTCCCGCTGCGGCGTCAGGACCACCGCTGTGGCAGCCGACGCAATTGTTGTCGAAGATCACCTGCACCGAATCAGGCGTGTAGAGGGG
>JAYSRO010000294.1:0-2760 GCA_043720995.1 Candidatus Eiseniibacteriota bacterium | reverse complement strand
CGCCGATGACATAGCGCGCGCCGCCCGCCAGCGTCAGCGCGGCGGGCGCCGTCCAGCGCAGCGTCCAACGATTCGCCCCGGCGCCATCGCCCGACTCGAGCCGGGCGCCTGCGAGCAGCACCGGGTGCGGTGTGGGGTTGAACAACTCGACGAACTCACTGCCGGTGTCATCACCGTTGGCGTCGTAGTACACCTCGTTGACAGTGGCGCGGTCGGTGACCGGACAGGCCGCGAGCACGAGGCCAAGCGATAGCGGTAGCCCGCAGTGCATGCGAGGCTCCTTGAAGGGGCGGGTTCGGCGGCAGCGCGGGGGGCTTGGGACTCCACGCGGCTATGCGAGTGGCGGGCCAAGCCGTGCCGCGAGCTCCGGCGCAGGGCACGCGCCGCTCATGCGAGGATCACCCGGGCTCAGGCGTTGATCAGGGCAACCCGCGGCGCCTGCGCCAGATCCATTCGAGGCTGAACAACCCAACGATCAGCCCGAAGACCCACGGCGACTCCCACAACCGCAGCGCCGTCGTGCGGCCACGCACCGCCTTCTGGGACTTGAGCCCACGCGCCCACGCCGAGGCGTCATCCGCGCTGCCGGCGTTGCCGCCCGTCGCCTGCGAGATCGCGGCGAGTGTCGCGCTGTCGGGCAGCGCGCGCGCCTCCTCGAGGCTCCAGCGGTCCACCGCGAACTCCGTGGTCGAGCGTCCCAACGCGCGGCCGCCCTTCGAAGCCGTGGCTTCGACGCGATAGCGGCCGGGCGCCATGCGAGCCAGGGTGGCCGTGTAGCTGCCCGCTTGCCCCGCGGCGAACAGCGCGCGCTGCGTGCGGCCATCGGGCCCCAAGATGTTGGCGGCGACATCGGCCTGCGCCACGGGCCGGAACTGGTCATCCTGCAGCGTCGCCAGCAACCGCACGGCTTCCCCGCCTGCGGTGAGCCAGCGTTCGGGCCGCACGCGCAAGGGTTCCGCCTGCACCGGCTCGGCAAGCCAATGCACCAGCCCGCGCCACAATCGTCGCGCGCGCTCCGGCGTCAGCTCATCGCCGCCCGCGAGCGACCAGCGCCAGGTGCCCGAGCCGTTGACGAGCAGCGCCTGCCCGCGGCCGCCGCGGCGGGCCACGAACAGCGGTGAGGTGTTGCTGCCGGCGATCAGTACGCGATCGCCACCGCCGGTCGACAGCGGCATCACGTCCGATAGCGGAGCCGCTTCACGCCAGGCGCGTTCGCCGCGCGCCGGATCGTCGTCCCACATCAACAGGTCGCGCGCCTCGGCCGCGGGCGCGGGACTCACGGCGCGCGCGGGAACGATCGCGTTGACCTGCACCCCAAGCAGCGCCCCGAAGCGGCTGCCGCGCAGTCGCGCCACGCCCGGCGATGCGCCACCCATCACCAGTACGCCGCCGCCCTGCTCCATCACGCGCACGAGTGCGGCATCGAAGCCCGCGCCGACCTCCGCGGGCGAGACGCCATCAAGCACCACGACCGCGACGCCGCCCAACTCGGAAGCACCCGGCACTCCCCCGCGCGTGCCATCGGGATGCCGCCAGCCTGAAGGCTCGCGCACATAGGAGCGCAGCTCGAGACTCGAGTCCGCGACGAGTGAGCGACGGAAGAAGGCGAAGTCCCAGTTGAGCGCCGTCGTCACCAGCACCACGCGCAAGCGCCCGGGTGCCACAGGGAAGGCGACCTCGCGCGTATTGTTGCGCGTCGTCAGCTCGCTTTGCGTCGAGTCGACGCGCGCCGACCACAGTGCCAAGCCCGGCTTGAGCGGCGTCGCGTGCAATTCGGCGACGGCCTCGGCACCCGGGCCGGGCGCGATCACGGTGGTGCGCGCCAATTCGCGCGTGCCTTCGTTCAACACGACGACCAGCGGCACACCGCGCGGCTCCTGCGTGACGACGTGCACGCGCACGGGCACCATGCGCCCTGCCTGTGCTCCCGCGGGCGACTCGATGTCGGTGATGGCGCGATCGCGTACGCCGGTCGAGCCGGTGCGCAGCGTGTGCACGGGCAACCCGAGTGCCAGGGCCGCCGCGACCGGATCACCGCCCGCATTGTTGGCGCCATCGCTGACCAGCACCACGCCACCGATCGCCTCGGCCTGCGGCGCATCGCTCAAACCTGAGAGCGCATCGCCGATGGCGGTCAGCGCGGGGTTACCGGTCTGCAGCGAATCGGCGGCCACGCGTTCGGCGAACGGCACGGTGATGATCCGTCCGCGGCCACGCCACGTCTTCGCCAACTCGGCGACGGCGCGCTCCGCCGCCGCGGCGCGCGATGTGCCGCCCGGTGCAACGGGAAGCTGCATGCTGAGCGAGCGGTCCATCAGCACGAGCAGGTTCGAGCCGCCGCCGAGCAGGCGCTCGAACACCGGCTGCGCGAGCAGCAGCACGAGCAACGTGAGGCCGATGCCGCGGAGCAACGGCAGCAGCCGTCGCGCGGCCGCGGGGAGTGGCGGGATGGCGAACCGGTACGCCCACACCCCGAGCGCCAACATCGCGATGGCGACCAGTCCCAGCAACAACCACGGCGCGTTGGGCGCCAGGTGCAGGCTCACGCCATGCCCTGGGCGAGGTCGGCCTGGTGAAGGCTCTCGAGCAACACGCGGTCGAGTTCGAGATCGAGATCGGAGTCCTCGTCGCCCGTCGGCTCACCCACGATGAAGCGGAAGTGACCATCCGGCCACAGCGACAACAGGCACACGAGCCGGCGGAATACTTCGCTGACCGCGGCGCTCACATGCGCGCCCTCGACGCCGGTCTCGCGCAGCA
>JAYSRO010000293.1:0-13397 GCA_043720995.1 Candidatus Eiseniibacteriota bacterium | reverse complement strand
CGGTGCGGCTGATGCGTCGCTTGGGCACGCTCGGCCGCGCATCCTGCGCGGCTGTCGCTAGCTGAAGAACGGGTTCCGCCATCCTGGCTACGCCCGTTCTTCGGCTACCCGCGCAACACCTCGGTCGGCCCTCACGTCCGGGTGGCGCTGCCTCATGGAAATCGAAACGCTAAGGCAGAATCTCGACTCTTGTGATTTTGTCACCCTGCGTGATTTGGTGGACTACATCCATGCCGCGGACCACTCTTGCGAAGATCGTGTAGCGGCCATCGAGGTGGGGTTGCGGGGCGTGGGTGATGAACCATTGGCTGCCGCCGGTGTCTTTGCCGGAGAGCGCCATGCCGACCTTTCCTGCGTCGTAGTGGAGCAGGTTGTATTCGCAGCGGATGGTGTAGCCGGGGCCGCCGGAGCCGGTGCCGGTGCCGGTGGGGTCACCGTCCTGGATCACGAAGTCGGGGACGACCCGGTGCACGAGGTCTCCGTCGAAGTAGCCCTTGTTGGCGAGGCGTACGAAGTTGCGGACGGTTTGCGGGGCCTCGGCGGTGAAGAAGGACCATTCGATGTCGCCGCGTGAGGTGTGGATGATGGCGCCGCGGGCGGCGGGGGATTTGAAGAATTCTTCGTCGTGCACTGCGGGCGATGCGGCGCGTGGCGGGACGGCGTGTTCGAGGCTATCGGCGGTTTTGGTGCGGCCGAGCGTCTTCACTGCGTCGATGATGGACCGGCGCGCATCGGGCTCGGGGTCATTGGCGTGCGCGGCATAGGCGCGTGTCAGCACTGCAACACTCGCGGTGTCACCGAGGACGCCCAGCGCGGAGGCGCATGAGGCGACGACCAGCACCGAGGTGTCGGCGAGGGCGGCGATCAGGCGTGCTGCGGCTCCGGGATCGTGGCGGTCGCCCATGACTTCGGCGGACGTCGCGCGTTCGAACACCGTGGCATTCGTCGTGAGCCGCTCGGCGAGGATCGCCGCGGGATCGCCGCCCGCGGGCAGGGCGCGGAAGGCTTCCAGCACCGCGATGCGCACGTAAACGACCGAGTCCGCGAGCAGTGGCCGCACGGCGGCGAGCTCGGCGATGCCCCGCCGCGTGAGCAACGCGCGCGCCGCCGCACCGCGTGTCGCGGCGTCGGGATCGTGCAGGCGGGAGCGCAGCGAGTCAGCCAGCCGCAACTGCGTCGCGGAATCCGCGCGCACCCAGGCAAAACGCTCCGCCAGCGCGGTGGCCGCGGTGACGCGCACGTAAGGGTGCGCGTGTGTCAGCGACTTGAGCAGGGTGCCGGCGCAGCCCGAGCAGGTGCTGTCGGCGATCATCTGGATCCCGCGCAACGCGTTGACCACGACGGCCTCGTTGGGGTCGTCCAGCGCATTGAGCAGGTAGACCATGCCACGCACGCTCTTCTGGCGGCCGATCGTGCGCGCCGCGTGCGCGCGCACGAGCACATCGGGATCGGACAGCTGCAGGGCGGCCCGCAGGACGATCTTCCCAGGCGCCACGATTTTCTCAAGCGCCCACAGCACGCGCCAGCGCACTTGCGCATCGGCGTCGTTGAGATGCGCGAGCAAGGGATCGACGGCGGTCGAGTCGGCAAGCCGCCACAGCGCCGCCGCCGCGGCCGAACGCACCTCGGCAGCGGGATCGTCGAGCGCACGGGTGACCACCTGCGTCGCGCCCGTGTCGCCGAGCTTGCCCAGCGCCTCAACGGCCAGCTCGCGCAACGGCTCGCCCGTCTTCGAAGCGAGCGCCAGCAGCGCCGGACGCCCCGAGCGGTGGCCGATCTGCCCGAGCGCGAACACGGCTTCGCGGCGAACCGCGAGACTCGAGTCGACGACGAGCGGCAACAGCGCCATCACCGTCGTCGAGTCTTGCAGCCGCCCCACCGCTCGCGCCGCGCGGGCGCGCACGACGGCATCGGGGTGCTTGAGGAACGCGCCGAGCCCGCTGGCGTTCCACTTGCGCTCGTCCTCGAGGATGGCGATGGCCCGCAACGGCGCGGTCTCGGTGACGCTGATGCGGCCGGGAGATGCGGGAGCCGCAGGCGCGCGAGTCACGGGGGTCGCGGGAGACGCGGGAGCCGCAGGCGCGCGAGTCGCGGGGGTCGCGGGAGACGCGGGAGCCGCAGGCGCGCGAGTCGCGGGGGTCGCGGGAGACGCGGGAGCCGCAGGCGCGCGAGTCGCGGGGGTCGTGGGGACGGCTGTGGCCTGCGGCGAAACAGCGGCGAGGCAACCCGCCAGCACCAGAGCGAACACGCCCGCACGGCGCGCAGGACTGCGCGGACACACGATGGTTGATTCCATGCCTGCCTCCCTGGGAACGACGGCGCCGGACGCCCCACCCACCGCGGCGGTCACTCATGCGTCAACGCGGCGAGACTAGCGGGCGGCCGGGCGATCGGCCAAGCGTGGGGCTGGCCAGCATGCCCCGGGGACTACTCCGGCGGTCGTATCACCGCGTGCGGTTTCCCGGACTGGCGCTGGCTAGGGCGAGTTCGAGGACGACTGCTCGGCGGCGCGGCGCGGGCGGCGGAGCTTGATCAGCCGGCCCTCGAACGTGTCCGACGAACTGCCGTTGCTCGCCACGACGCGCACGAGATACAGGCCATTGGCGATCGGCTGGCCCTCGGCATCGGTGCCGTCCCATGGCAGCTGCTGGTAGCCCGGCTGCACGGCGTGCTCGGTGCGCTTGTAGATCAACCGCCCCGTAACGGTGTAGACGCGGATCTGGACTTCGGCCGGCGCCGGGCTCACGAGGCGGAAGCTGAAGGACGTCCCGCGCACGTCGTCGAAGGGATTGGGGAACGCCAGCGTGTTGCGCAACGAGATCTTGTCGCCTTCGGCATCGACGACGAACCCGTGCGCGCTGCTGCCGCCGCCCAAGGCTGTTGTCTCGACGCGATAGTCGCCGGCGCTGAAGTCGCCATGCGGCAGGGTGAGGGTCCATTCGCGATTGGTGGTATCGCCATTTGCCGGCGCAAAACCAAACGGCACCGGAACATTGTTGAGCAGCACGGCGAGCCCCGACGGCAGCGTCAATGGCGACGGCGACAACACCGTCAGGGTCAGCACCGAATTACTGCCCGCGGTCTCCCCCTCGCCCAGCGGTGCGCCGTCCGCGCGCAGCACCGTCTGGAACGGGAAGACGGCATCGAAGCGCCCGGCCACACCGTAGCGATCGGTGGTGCGGAACGTGAACGTGTAGTTGTTCGGCGTCAGGCTCGCGCGGTAGGTCAGGTGGAAGCGGCGGCCACCGTGGCTCGCGGCGCCACTGTCGGTGAGTGCGGGGGTAAGCGTGTAGGAGGAAGGCGGAAGGGTGATCGTGGAACCCGCAAGCGTCTGGTCGAGCGCGATCGAAGTAAGCCGCACGTTGGACACGAGGTCGGCTTCGAGCCGCAACGTGTCGCCCACGGTGCGCAGGCGCACGGGGTCGCCGTTCGTCACCGATAGCGCGTTCGCGGTCACCACCGACTGCGGCGCGCCCGTCGTGATGCGCGTCATCGGGTCGCCGAGCAATTGGTAGCTGATACCGACGGCCGCTTCCCAGCCGGACTTGAGCTGGACGTTGCGGTACAACGTGAGCGCCACGGATTCGCCGAGCACCACGCGCGAACCGCCCGCGCCCAAGTAGGGATCGCGCGGCGGATCGATGAACAACGCCCGCGCGAACTGCTGCGTCAGGTGGTTGAAGTAGTCGCCCGGCAGCAATTCGTAACCGCTCGAGGCCCACGAGGCGATCGCCCCCTTGCCCGGCAACGTGACCATCTCCTCGCCCAGCGAGGGCCCGATGGCGCTACCCTCGGTCACCACGCCGAAGGCGTTGGGGTGACATGAAAACGCGCTGAACAGGAAGGGTTTGTCGACGTTGTTGAACAGCGCCAGGTCGTCGAGCGTGGCGAAATTCTTGTACAGGTCCTCGTGCGTGAGCACGTAGGGGTTGGCGTGGCCTTCGAAGTTCCACCACACGCGGCCTTCGTTGAGATGCTGCATCATCTGCGGCATGACGTTGAGGTGGCAGTAGTCCTGGGTCGCCCGCCAATCCACGCGGCAGGTGCCGAAGCTCGGGTCGTCGAACGTCGGGACACTCGTCAAGTAGTCGGCGAGCGTGAACATGTCGATGTCGGATGCCGGATAGCCGCCGATGCTCTCGAGCTCGCCGCGCGTCACGTCGTTGAGCGTGAAGAACGCGGTCTCGTCGGACTTGATGCAGTACGCCGGGCCACCCCCGCTGCCGAAGAACGACTGCGTCGAGTACTGGTCGTCGGAGGACAGCATGATCTTGCGCCGCCACGTCTGGTCGGGCTGGACGTCGTCGTACTTGATCAGCTTGTCGACCACCGCCGCGGCCTGCTCAGGAGTGCCCACGGGCAGGCGGCCGAGGAACATGTCCTGCAGGTAGTTGCTCGTCAGCGAGCAGCCGCCATCGATGCACCAGACATACCAGGGATCACTCGGCACCGATTCGTAGACGGTCGTCAGCACTTCGGGGATCCCGACGGGGGCGGCGATGCGTTGTGCCGGGACCAGGTCGGGGCCGGCCGAGCCCATCTGGTTCTGCGGGTCCTCGCTGCCATCGCCCATCAGCGTGACGAACTTGGCGCCCCACGTATCGTAGCTGTACTTGATCAGGCGCTTAATGGCGTACGACGACTTGCGGCCGCCGTTGAACTCATCGTTGACGGCCTCGAGCGGGCAGACCAGCACGCGCAGGCCCTGCGTGCGCCGGTGCGCGGCAAGCCGTTCCGCCGAGGGCAGCAGGATTTCCGGAGCGATGATCAGCGCGTCGTTCGTGCCGCGACCGGCGAGGTTCTGCCGCGTCACGGTCGAGAACTTGGCGGGCGGCAGCGTCACCGGCACATCGAACGCGACGTAGCGGCGCAGCGCCCCGGTGGGACTGTTGTCCTGGAAGCGCACCGTGTAGGGTGCTGCGCCGCTTGAGATCAACGAGTCGGCCAGCACCAGCCGTACGGGCGCCAGTGAATCGGTGACGTCCCAGACGCGAATGTTGCGCGTGCTGAATTGCGTGGCGCTGATCTGGAACGCACCGGAGACCGAGTCGCTGTTGCAGCGCAACTGGCCGCCCATCGACTTGAAGCGGCGCGCGTAGCCGATCTCGTACCAGTTGATGCCGGCATTGATGACATTGCCCACCGAGGTCAGCGTCTTGCCGAAGATACGAATGGCGTTGTTCTTGCCGTTGGTGACCACGGTGCCGGGCACCGAGCGGCGCGCGGTGTTCGTGGCGCGTCCCTGCCACTGCGTCGAATCAATCGCCAGCGTCCACACGCCGCCCGCGTTGCGCACTTCGGCGTAGGCGATGTGGGTGGCGCGGCCGGTGTTGACGGTGGACTTGAGCCCGACCCATTGCACCCCGACCTCGAGCCTGCGCGTGGCGTCGATGTCGTTGATCTCGAACGGGTAGAGATCCGGGAACGAGGGGTCGTTGCGGTCGTAGAGGCCGATCCCCGACCACAGGAACTGGTCGGTGTTCGTGTCCGACTCGGCAGGAGTGAACGGCGGCAGGCCGGGATTGAAGACGTTCACGTAGAAGGTGGTCTTCTCGTAGTGCTGGACCGTGCGGTACGAGTTGAGCGGTGTGAGGACCTGGTCGTTCCACCCCGAGCGCTGCGGCACGCGCGCCCCCGGGCGGCCGCTCAGGTAGGTCGCGTACACCGCTTCGGCGTCACCCCAGGCGCGCTGCGCGATCGAGGCGCGCGAGCGCTCGGCCCAGTTCTGCACGAACACGACGATGCGATCGGTGTTGTTGAACACGCCGTCGCTGTTGCGGTCGTCGACTTCGATGGGCAACTCGATCGTGGCGTAGGCAGGGTTGCCCCCCGCGACGAACTCGTGGCGGTGCACACTGACCTGCGCGATGGCGATGCCCGCCGGGAACCCTTGGGCCGACAGGTTCGCGAACGTCAGCGCATAGACGCCGGTCGTATCGACGAGGCAGCGGACTTCGGCGTTGTCCTCGTCGAAGCCCGGGGCCGCGGAGGTGCCGGCCGCGGCCTTGGCGCCGAGGCTCGAGGCGTTCGCGCGGCGCATCAGCTCGGCAGCAGGCAGCGTCGCAGTTTGGAGCGGCGTCCCCCACGAGCGCGCGGCATCGAAGTTGAGCACGGCCTGCTCGAGCACGGAATCGAAGTGACGGTCCTCCGCCGCAGCCGCGGCACCCGCGCGCAGGCTGCCCGGCGTCTGGCCGGCGAAGTCGACGCGCACCGTCATCGAGCGCCGCGACCACACCGTGCCGCTGGCTTCGTCGTAGCGCACCGGCCGCACCCGCAGCGTCACGAGCCGCTGGCGCCGGACCGTGAAGGGGTCGCCCAATTCCGTGGCCGAGGTCGGCCAGGGACCATCGGCGATGGCACTCGCGCGGTCCACGACCGGAATGAGCCCCAACTTGCCGGCATCGTCGCGGAACCCGGGCTTGCCGCCGACCGTCAGCTTCACGCCCGTGCGCATGTCTTCAACGCCTGAGTCGAGCACGCGCACCGTCGCCCGCGCCCCCGGCGGCAAAGCGATCAACCCGGCCGCGACCGGCAGCGAAGGCCGTCCCGGCTCGCCCAGCCCGTCCAACCCTGCGGCACTCACACGCACGCGGCCGTCCGCCCCCGCAGCACCCCACTCGAGCGCAGGCACCTCGACGCGCACGGTGATGCCCTGGGCGTCGGATTGGACGATCTGGAGCCCAGCCGCGTGGGCAGCCGGGGTCGCAGCCACCCACAGCGCGCACGTCAGAGCCAAGCGTCGGAGACTGCGGGAGAGCAACATAGGAGAGCCGGAGTTTAGGGACTGGGGAGGAACAGGGTCAAACGTGAGTGGTAGAATCGGCCGATACAGGAGTCAGACCTCAAGGAGGAGGGACATGGTGGTGAAGCGCTTGATCTGTTGGGTTTCGGCTGGAGTCGTGCTCGGCTGTAGCGCCGGGCTCGTGAGTGCCGACGGATTGCCCGACAGCGTGCTGGTTCGGATCGAGGGACGGCGTGACATTGTCCGGTCCTTTGCGCTGCGCCGTTGGGCGCAGCAGGCGGCCTCCACTCCGTCTGATTCCATTACCCCGGCGCGCGTCTCGCGGTTTCTCGATCTTCTGACCGACGAGGCGGTGATCACCGAGGCCGCCGTGCGCCAAGCCGCCCCGTGGAGCCCCGCGGACAGCGCCGAGGCGCTCACCCTCAAGGACCGCGTCGGGATGGCCGTGGCGCTCGATTCCGTGCTCCAGGCCGCCCGCACGCTGGAGCCTGCCCCTGCAGACAGCGCCGATCCGGCAGGCGCCGTGGGGGTGCGGGCGCGCGCCCAGACCGTCGAGCGCTTGAAGCCCAGTTACGACGCGGCAGCGATCGAACGGCTGGCCCTGGCCTTCGCCGCACTCCCCAAGCCCTCCCCCGACTCGACACTTGCCGCCCAGATGCGCGTGCTCGAACGCCGCCCGTTGCTCACGCCGGCGGATTCAAGCCGCGTGCTCGCGCGCTCGAGCGTGGGCGACCTCCGCGCGGGCGACATCGTGGCCGCGTGGGCGCGGCTGAGCATCGCCGTGCGGCCGCGCATCGACACGAGCGAGCAGGTCCGCGACATGCTCGACAACCAATTGTTCGAGCGCGTGCTGCGCCAGGCCGCCACGAGCGGCCGCTTCGACCGCGACCCGCGTGTGACCAGCACGATGGAGCAGTACGCCGAGCAAGTGGCACGCAACGCCTACCTCGAGCGCGAAGTGTTGCAGGCGCTCACGCCCGACTCGAGCGCCATCGCCGCGTACTGGGCCGCGCACTCGAGCGAGTGGGAGTTGCCGCAAGTCGCGCGCGGGATCAGGCTCGTGCTCACCGACCTGCCCGCCGCCGTGCGCATGGGCGCCGCGCTCGCCAACGCCGCGCAGGCCGAGAGCCTCGCCGCGCGGGCCGAGCGCGGCGGCGCCCACTACCGCTTCGCGGTGAGCGAGCGCTCCGACTCCGCGCTGTTCCACCGCGCCCTCACGGCCGGCGTCGATGCGGTCGTGGGCCCCGTCAACGATGGCGGCAACTGGTGGATCGCGCGCATCACTGCCCTCACGCCGGCGCGCGCGCGCAGCCTGCGCGAGGTCTACGACGCTGTGGCCGCCCAGTGGTACGGCCACGCGGCCGAGCGGCGCGTCGAGGCGCTGGCGTCCCGGCTGCGGCGCGCGATGCGTGTCGAGTCCAACCCGCTCGCCTCGCGGCAGCTGGCCCGCGAGCTGCGCGATTCCACCCGGTCGAACGCTGCTGCAAGCACTCCGTAGCGGCTTCGTCATGTTGTTGTGTCGAATGGGCCCTGAATCTTGACGCCGCTTGCGGCACCCCCCTAACCTTGAGGGGTGTGCACTGGGGCTGGCCCGCTGGAATGGCGCCCCGGCGTGCAACGCTCCCCTAAGCCGCACTTTCGATGGAGAGTTCATGAAGCGATTCCCTGCGGC
The DNA here is from genome assembly GCA_043720995.1 of Candidatus Eiseniibacteriota bacterium. GTDB lineage: Bacteria > Eisenbacteria > RBG-16-71-46 > RBG-16-71-46 > RBG-16-71-46 > JANLWK01. The sequence continues at coordinate 4,983 of JAYSRO010000293.1, read as the reverse complement.
CCGTCCTTCGGCGCTGGCCGTGCTGGCCGTGCTGGCCTGCCTCTGTCTCGTCCCCTTGCTGGCCGCGCCCGTGCGCGCCGCGGACGATTCGACACTGGCCGACTCCGTCGTGCTCGCGCGGGTGGACGACCGTGTCATCCGGGTGACCGACTTCATCGATCGCTACATGAACGCGGACCCCTCCACCCGGCCGGCGACGGACAGCACGGGCCGCGTCATGTTCCTCCAGTCAATGGTCGACAAGGAGTTGCTCGGGCTGACCGCTCGCTCGCTCAAAGTCCCGCTCCAGCCGTTCGACCAGTTGATGCTCAAGCAGTTCGAGACCAAGCTGCTAGCGTTTATCGCCACCAAGCGCCGCGTCCGCGACCAGGTCGTCGTCACGGACAAGGAGTTGCGCGATCTCTACGCCGAGCAGGCGTCGGAACTGCGGCTGCGCTACATGTTGTTCGCGGACGAGGCCACCGCAGGAATCGTGCACAGTCAGTTGCTGCGGGGCAGGATCACCTGGCACGACGCCGCCGCGCGCTACTCGATCGGGCCCGACTCACTCAAGGACGGCGACATGGGTTGGCGCGGACGCTCCGGTCTGCCGGGGGCCCCGCTCGTGGCGCTGTTCAAACTGCGCCCGCCCGGCATCTCGGCGGTGGTCCGGGACAACGATGGCTACAAAATCTGGCAGTGCCTCGGGCGGCGGCCCACGCAGATGCCCGCCTACATGGCGATTCGTCGCGCGCTGCTGATCGACCTGCGCGGCGCACGCGAAGCCGCGCTCGATGACGCGTTCATGGCCGAATTGTCCGCCATGGCCAAGCCCGTCTACGACACGACTGCGGTGGTCTGGCTCGCCGAGAAATTCAATCTCGCCAACCAGGGTATCGGGGTTCCCGGCAGCACGACGGTGGACTTGCGCAGCCGTGTACCGGTCTTGAGTGATGCGGACACCAGCCGTGTGATGGCATCCGCGGGCGGCAACAAGCTCACCTGTGGCCGGCTGATCACCGCGTACAAGAACATCCCGCCGATGGGCCGCCAGCGCATCGGCACACCCGCCGCGCTGTTCCAGATGATCCAGCGGATGGCGCTCGAACCCTGGGTGGTTCGCTACGCCCGGGCGCAGGGACTCGAACGCGACCCCGAGTACCTCAAGACGATCGACCGCCAGCGTGAGGGTGCGATGGTCCAGCACCTGTACGAAGACTCCGTGCAGGCCAGGATCACCGTGACCGAAGCCATGCGGCGCGAATTTTATGAGGCCAACCGGCGCAGCTTCGTCACCCGGGAGCGCGTGCAGTACGCCCTGATACCGCGGATGACGGAGGCTGGCGTCGACTCGGTGATGGCGCGGCTGAAGGCCGGAGAAACGCCGCAGGCGATCCTCGCGGAGGACGCCACGACGGGCATGACACGTGGCTCGATCCGCGAAGCGCTCGAAGGACAGCCGCACGCTTACCATGGCTTGCTGTTCGAGGAACTGCACCAGGGCGAGTCGGGCAAGCAGTACCTGAGCGTCGACAACCTGTGGGTGGTCTTCTACATCATCGCCCACGAGACCCCCAAGCCGATTCCTTACGCCGAGGCGCGGGACCTGGTCGATCAATCGCTTGAAGAAGTCGTGGCGGAGCGCGTGCTCAATGAACTGCTCGACCGCTTGCGCTCCAGGCACCAGGTCGAGATGCACCCGGAACTGACCTGGCGCATCTCGCTGATCGACCACACCGACGAGTGGACCGCACCGCCGAGCGAGTAGCGCTCTGGGGACAACCTATTCCGCCTGCGGTAGTCCTTGTGGCGGAGCGACCACCACCGGCGCGCTGCCGTGGCTCGGCGGCGCGTGGCGCGGCACCCACGTCTCCATGGCCAAGCGTGTGCGGCGCGTGCCGATGCCCTTGAGCGGCGCGTTCCAGGTCACCGTCCGCTCGGGTCCGATGCCCAGCACAAGCGATTCGCTGCCCTTGCGGCTCGAGCGCACGCGACCGCCGATCCATGAGATGCGCATGGGCTGCTTGCAGCCGGCGAGGTTGGCGCGCGCGCGCCGCAGCGTGACCCGCCCGAAGAAGTAGCACTCGTTCGGGTAGAGGTTGTAGACGTGGGCAAACGGCACATCCGCCGTGATGTCCAAGCGGCCGCGCCCAGCCACATGGGAATAGCCCACGCGGCCCCCGACCAGCACCTTCCACGGGGACGAGCAGCTCTCACTGCTCAAAAGATCGAAGTCCACGAGCAGGTTGCCGGCGTTGGCACCGGTGCGGTCGAGATTCCAGAACGGCCCCAGCGTGTCCCCGCGCTGCGGCTCGAACAACAGCGTGCCGGTCATGCCGAGCAGTGGCAGCACATTGCGCGGCGAGCGAATGGTCAGGTACAGCGTGTCCTCGCCGGTCGTGTCCGAGCAGTCGGCGACGATCGCGCGGCTCGCGCGCGGCTCGCCCCAGGGCGCGTTCCAGGACAGGAACAGTTCAGGCTGTTGGATCCGACGCACGGGCGGCGGCGCGGACGCCGCTGCACTGGACGCCAGGGTGATACCGAGCAGCAGAAAGGTGAACCGCTTCACTAGCGTCATGATCGGAAGTCCGATTGGGGGAATGGGGCCGCGCGGAAGCGGCGCGACAGGCCGGTCAGCGGTAGAGCATCTTGATGCGACCCCAGCTCAACCGCAGCACCGGGACCGCGTCGCACGCGGCCGTCAGCGATTGCCACGTCGCGCGATTTGATTGAGGCGCGGTTGGGGCCTCGAGAACAACCTCACTGGGCACGCTGCCCGGAATGCGAACCAATCGCACGGAATTAAGCAGCAGGCAGGCCGGGACTTCGCACCCCGGACAACCCGATCCTGGGTCCTGCTGGAACGTCAGGCGGGCGGCATAGTAACGAGTTCCCGCAGCCAGCGCACGCGGTACGGACGACAACACCGCGAACGAGGCCACGATACGGGCCTGGTTGGGAGCGTTGTGCGGAGCCCCCGCTGAATACACCGGGGCGCCCGAGAAGGTCGCCCCGTTTTGCCAGAAATCCGTGCAGGCGGCCAGTCCCGGGAAGCTGGCACTGGCGATCAGCTGGCCATCTCGGCAGGCACCGGGCGCGTACTGCCACCAGGGCGGCAGGGACGCCGCGCTCCCCTGCACGTCGATCACCGCCTCGATCGCGATGACACTATCCACGGGAGTGGCCAGCGCGAACGACACGATCAGGTCCGCACTGCCCGTGCTCTGGCAGGGCGCCAGCATCGCCGATTGGCTCGAGGGCGACAGCGGGCAGTCATTCCAGCTCAGGGAAATCCCTGCGTCCGCGATCGCGACGGCAGGCAGTGCGAGGCACAACAAGCCGAGCAGCGTTGCCGGGAGTGCGAAGGGCGCAGGCGGCTGGATTTGGCGCCGGCCCCGGGGCCGTGGGATCACTTGTGCAGCGAATCGTGGGGTGCTGAGGCCGGCAACATGGCCCCATTGAACACGACGCTGTTGAGCAGCTGCGAGCCCGAATTGAGCAGCGTGACCGGTGCGTTGCTCAGCGATCCGGGCGCGAGACTGTCGAGCGTGATGGTCGCCGGCAGGCTGCAGCCGGTGAGCTCGCCACGGGTTGCTTCGGCGGACGTGCTGGCATCCAGCGTGACTTGGAACGCAAAGATCTTCTGGCCCGCTTTGACCGCCAGCGTGCCCGCGCGATAAGCCGTACAGGCGACGCGAACCAATCCCGGACCGCGCACGGCCGCGCCCACGGCAAAGCCGGAGCCTGGCGGCAGGAAGGGGTTCGTGTACTCCGCACAACCCGTGGAGGGCCGGCGCTGGCTGCCGCTCAGCGCGGAAGCATTGGCGATCTCGAGATCCCAAAAATTCGCGGCACCGCCGACCTCAGCAGGAACGCGAAGCGACAGGATGCCGTCGGCCGCGGCGAAGTCCGCGATGTCCTCAGCCGGCTGGAACGTCGCGAGCAGCGTGACGGTCTCGCCCCCCGCGCAATCGAGGGTCCCCGCGTCGTTGCTGGCGCCCTCGCCTCCTGGGCACGCCACGACTGTCAGGTCACACCCCGCGGCAAAGGCATGTGTCGCCAGCAGGGTCATCAACGTACTCACCAGCAACACTTTTCGCATGAGCTCCCACCGGGTTGTGCTCGGAAGATTGTGGGTGGGCTGGCGGAAGCCCGTAAGTCGTTGAAAGTACGAGAGCCGGATCCCGAAAATCATCGGAATCCAGCCCACCCACAATCTTCCGAGCACAACCCAAGACAAGGGGCGCCCGTGATTGAACGGCCGCCCCAATCAAGTCTATACGAGTCGAAACTCAGCGGTAAAGCGACTTCAGCTGGCTGGAGTAGTGGCGAGCGGAACCCGCGTCGCACCGCCCGCGCAGCCTAGCGATACATCGATTTGACCTGTCCCCACGTCTGGGCCACAAGCGGTAGCGGCTGGGTGGCGCCGTTGGCGACGACGCTGCTCAAGGAGGAAGACCCAGAGGTCAGCGTCGTGACGGGCGTGTTACTCGCCGAGCCGGGGATGAGGCCTGCGAAGGCGATTCCCATCGGGGCCGTGCAGCCGGTCGTGGTACCACCTTGGCCCGCTTCGACGGACGTGCTGAGGTCGAACAGCAGTTGGAACGCGAAGATCCGCTCGTTCGCCACGACCGCGAGATTGTTGATGCGATACGACGTGGTCGCGATCCTGAGTCGTGAGGGTGCCTGCACCGCGGCCGCAGCGGCGAATCCCGAATTGGCGACGCCGAACGCGTTCACGTAATTCGGGCAGCCTGCGGTGGGTCGGCCTGGAGCACCGTTCAACGCGTCGCGGTTGGCGTTCTCGAAGTCCCAGAAATTCCCGGTGCTCCCGAGGTCGCCGACAATCGTCATGTCGAGGATCGCGTCCGCGGCCACCAGATCCGCGACCGCTTCGGCCGGCTGGAAGGTGCCGAGCAGCACGAGTGTCGAGCCACCGGCACAATCCAGCGTGCCTGCATTGTTGCTCGCACCAGCGTTCCCGGGACAGGCCACGACATTGAG
>JAYSRO010000292.1:0-5552 GCA_043720995.1 Candidatus Eiseniibacteriota bacterium | reverse complement strand
GCCATTGTTACCGAGGATCGCCACCGGCATGCCGTGTATGTGCGCGAACCCCGTGATCAACGTGGTGCCGTAGCGGCTCTTGAACTCATGGAAGCGCGAGCCGTCCACCAGCCGCGCGATCACTTCGCGAATGTCATAGGGAGTGCGCAGGTCACGCGGCAGCACGCCATAGATCTCCTCGGGCGCATAGCGGGGAGGCTCGGGCTCGCGCATATCCAGCCCCGAGCGCGCCGAGCGCGGCGGTCCCAAATGCGAAACAATGTCGCGCGCGATCTCCAACGCATGCGAATCGTCGTCCGCTAGGTGATCGGCAACGCCCGAGATGCGCGTGTGCACATCGCCGCCGCCCAGCTCCTCGGCGGTGACCTCTTCGCCCGTGGCGGCCTTCACCAATGGCGGCCCCGCGAGAAATATCGTTCCCTGGTTCTTGACGATCACGGCTTCGTCGCTCATCGCCGGCACGTACGCGCCGCCCGCCGTGCATGAGCCCATCACGATGGCGACCTGCGACAAGCCCTGCGCCGACATGCGCGCCTGATTGTAGAAGATGCGCCCGAAGTGATCGCGGTCGGGGAACACTTCCGATTGCAGCGGCAGGAACGCGCCGCCCGAGTCGACGAGGTACACGCACGGCAACCGGTTCTCGAGCGCCACTTCCTGTGCTCGCACGTGCTTCTTGACCGTCATCGGGTAGTACGTGCCGCCCTTCACCGTGGCGTCGTTGGCGACCACCATCACATGGCGCCCATGCACGCTGCCGATGCCGGTGATCACGCCCGCGGCGGGCGCGGCATTGTCGTAGAGCCCATTCGCGGCCAGCGGCGACAGCTCGAGGAAGGCGGTGCCGGGATCGAGCAGCCGCTCGATGCGCTCGCGCACGAACAGCTTGCCGCGCGCGGTGTGGCGGGCCACCAGCTCGGGGCCGCCGCCCTGCTGGAGGCCAGCGAGGCGGCTCTTCAGCTCGGCGGCGAGCGCTTGGTGGTGCGCCGCGTTGGCCTTGAACTCCTCGCCAGACGTATCGATATGGGATTCGAGCAGTTCCATCGGAGGGCTCCGCGAATAGGTGGAGGTCGGTTGGCGGCCAAGATAGATGAGGAAGGCCCCTCCGTCACCTGCGCGATCGTGCAATTCCCCCGATCGGCGCCCCGGGGTGGGTGAATTCGCTCAACTCCGGCGCCCCGGCGGCCGACAACCCACGGTAATGACTGCCAAAGCGCCATCCATCGCCAACATCCGCACGCTGCTCCGCTCCGGGGACAGCCAGCGCGCCGAACGCGACGCCCGCCAGTTACTGGCGGCCTCGCCGCAGAATTCCGAATTACTCTACCTGTTGGGCTGCGCGCGGCTGGAACGCGGCGCACTCGACGAAGCCATCGCGTTGTTCGAGCGCGCCGCCTCGGGCGCCCCCGCGCAAGCCGAATTGCTCGAAGCCATGGCCAGCGCGTTGCTGCGCCGCGGCGACCTCGACGGCGCCGAGCGCCACGCGCTGCTCGCGCAGCAGGCGGAGTCCACCCGCTCGCGGCCCGTCAACCTGCTGGGGCTCGTGGCACTCGAACGCGGCGACATCGAAACCGCGCTGCAGACCTTTGCGCGCGCGGTCTCGCTGGAGATCCCGAACCTCGAAGCCACGACGAACATGGCCGTGGCGCTCAATCGCTCGGGCGATTGGCGTGGCGCAGAGGAGTGGTCACGCTCGGCGCTCAAGATCGCCCCGAACCATCCCGCGGGGCTGATCAACCTGGGGCTCGCCCTCAAGGCGCAACGCCGCCTCGCCGAGGCGCGCGAAGCCTTCCGCCGCGCCGGCACCGATCCGCGCGCGCGCTTCAATCTTGGCTACACGCAGATGCTCGAGGGCAACCTCGCCGATGGCCTGCCGTTGCTCGAGGCGCGCAAACCGCTGCTCGGCATCGGGCGCGGGCTCGAGAAGCGCGAATGGAACGGCATGGCCGCCCCGCGCAAGACGCTGCTTGTGGTGCATGAACAAGGGCTCGGCGACACGCTGATGATGTGCCGCTTCTGGCCGCAGTTGCTGGAGCGCTTCGAACACGTCGTAGCACTCGTGCAACCGCCTTTGGCACGGCTGATGGCGGCTTCGTTCCCCGGCGTGGAAGTCGTCACCTCGCTCGAGGGCGTGCGCTACGACCTGTGGTGCGCGACGATGAGCCTGCCGTGGCTGCTCGGCGTCGACGCGGTCGACAAGATCCCGCGCAAACCGTGGATCAACGTGGCGGCAGCGGGAATTGCAGCTGAGGCCGCAGCGGAAGCGCCGCCCGAAACGTCGACCCGAGACGAACGCCTGCGCATCGGCATCAACTGGGCCGGCAACCCAAAATTCGCCTTCGACGCGGTGCGCTCGACGCACCTGGACCAGATCGCGTTGCTGCTGCAGGCGCCCGGTATCGAGTGGGTGTCGCTGCATCGCGGGCATCTCGAGCACGAAGCCGAAGCGATGGGCCTGCCCCAGCCGCTGCAGCAGTGCGAGGACTTCCTCGATACGGCGCGGGTGATTCGCGGCCTCGATCTGGTGATATCGACCGAGACCGCGATCCCCAACTTGTCCGCGGCGATGGGTGTGCCGACGTGCGTGCTCGCCAGCCCCGACTGGGACTGGCGTTGGGCGCACTGGTACCCCAACATCACGGTGTGCGCGCAGGAACGGCCGGGTGAATGGCTGTCGGCCTGCGTCGCGGCACTCGAAGCGATTCGTGAAGAGATGTTGCGGCGCGAGGAGCAGGCCGCCTGAGTTCCGGCGGCCCCGCAGTCCAGGCGGTCTCGCAGTCTCGGCGATCCCGCGGTCCCAGCTCCCCCGCTTACCCCTTCGCCTTCATCTCCTCCATCATCTTCAGCATTTCTTCGCGATTTGGGCCGTACACGCCCGGGACGGTGCCGCCCGCCTGCCGCGCCAGCAGCATCAACTGGCCGCGATGGTGGATGCCATGGTGGATCACCGTCGACCACAGGATGGTGCGGATCGGCATGGGCTCGTCGCGGAAGAACGGGATCGTGCGATCGAGATCCTCCGGCTTGAGCTTCTCGATGCGCGCGACCGCATCGCGATGGATACGCTCGTAACCCGGCGCCAGCTCCGCGATCGTCTTGGGGCGTTCGATGCCCGGCGGCTTGGTCTGCATGCCGAAGCCGTTCTGGTCGATGCCCCACGTCATGTAGGCATCGCCTTCCGCCAGGTGCCACGCCATCTCACCGAGCGAGCGGCCCTGGGGATCAGGGCGGAAGTCGTACTGGCCTTCGGGTAGCGACTTGAGCACCTTGGTGGTCTGCTGCGATTCCCAATCCCACGTTTCGAAGAAGCGCTGAAGTTCGTTGGCAGACATATGAGGCCTCCTGAGGGGATCGCGCGGCGGCTTTCCATTGAGGAGCCGACACGCGGGATTGCGGCGCGGGGATAACCGTAGTCTACCTGCGCAACCGCCCAAACGCACCGAGTTCCACCCGCCGTGACCCGCGGCAAGTCGTGTGCTAGCTTCCCTCCCGGCATATTTTCCGGCGAGCATCCCTGCTCGCCGCGACCGAACACCCGCAACCGCCGGTGTTTCCGGCACGAGGACCCGCGTGACCATCGACGTCCGGCCTTCGCGCATCGAGGTCGCCGACCAGATCCCCGAGGGTCTGCGCGACTCGATCCTGCTGGGCAAGCTCGACGACCTGATCAACTGGGGGCGTTCCAACTCCCTGTGGCCCATGTTCTTCGGCCTTTCCTGCTGCTTTGTCGAGACTGCCACCTCACTGACCGGGCGCCATGACATCGCCCGCTTCGGCGCCGAGGTAATGCGCGGTTCCCCGCGCCAGTCCGACTTGATGATCATCGCCGGCACTCCTTTTAAGAAGATGGTGCCCTCGATCATCCGCCTCTACGAGCAGATGACCGAGCCGCGTTGGGTCATCTCGATGGGCTCCTGCTCGAATTCGGGCGGCATGTTCGACGTTTACTCCGTGCTGCAAGGGGTGGACACGATCCTGCCGGTCGATGCCTACGTGCAGGGCTGCCCTCCCCGCCCGGAATCGCTGATCCAAGCCCTGATGTTGCTGCAGGAGAAAATTTCCAAGACCGAGCACCCGAGCCGCGATGTGCTGCGCCGGCCGGGCCGCCACTCGGGCACCGTTCACCCGCCGCGCATCGAGGGCGTCACCACGACGTCCGACCCGCGCGGCCCGGGCCTCGAAGGCACGCGCCCCCGCGGCACGATCCTGCGCCCGAACCACGACATTCCGGCCGCCTACTTCCCGCCGTGGACGCCGCCCTCACCGGCGCGCCCCGATGAAACCGGCCTCGACGGCGTCGAAGCGGGCCTCGTCGCCAAGGTCGGCGCGGTCACGCGTGATGAGACGCCGAGCAACATCCTCACGCTCAAGCTGCGCGGCGACCAGTTGGTCGCGGCGATGGACTACCTGCGCACCGAGTCGCCCACGCGCTTCGACCGCTTTGAGTTCTGCGCCGGCATCGACAACCGGCCGCGTGGCGCGGGCTTCCGCGTGCTCTACCACCTCTCGTCGATCACGGTCGGCAAGCCGCAGATCCACCTGGCGGTCGATCTCGACGAAACGGCGCCGCACGTGCCCTCGGTCACGAGCGTTTATCCCGTCGCAAACTGGTATGAGCGCGAGGCTTACGACCTGTTTGGCATCACCTTCGATGGCCACCCCGACCTGCGCCGCATCTTCATGCCGGACTGTTGGGAAGGCCACCCGCTGCGCAAGGATCATCCCTACCGCGGCTCCGAGATGCCGCAGATGACGGCCGAGGACTCCCTGGTGTGGGAGCGCTCGATCATCGACCACACGCGGCTCAAGGCCGAAGACGGCGCGATGATCCTGCAGATCGGGCCGCATCATCCCGGCACGCACGGCGTCATCAAGATCTCCGTGCGGCTCGATGGCGAGACCGTCGACGACATGGACATCGACATCGGCTATCACCACCGCGGCCAGGAAAAGATCGCCGAACGCCAGACCTACCACCGCTACCTGCCCTACACCGACCGCATCGATTACCTGGGCGGCGTCTCGAACAACCTGCCCTACTGCCTGTCGGTCGAAACGCTGCTCGGCGTCGAAGTGCCGCAGCGCGCGCAAGTGATTCGCGTGATGATGGTCGAGTTGTTCCGCATCATCAGCCACCTCGTGTGGATCGGCACCTTCGCGCAGGACGCCGGAGCCATGACGCCGGTGTTCCTCACCTTCGAGATCCGCGAGCAGATGCTCGACTTCATCGCCAAGGTGACGGGCGCACGCATGCACCCGAACTGGTTCCGCACCGGCGGCACGGCGCAGGACCTGCCGGACGGCTGGCGCGCGGACATGGAAGACTGGCTCAAGCGGTTTCCCGCCCAGTTCGGCGAGGTCGACAAGCTCGTCAGCAAGAACCCGATCTTCGTGGCGCGCTGCCGTGGCACCGGCGCCATCACGGCCGAGGACGCGATCGCGCTGGGATTCACGGGCGCCAACCTGCGCGCGGCCGGCGTGAAGTGGGACCTGCGCAAGAACAAGCCTTACATGGGCTACGAGAAGTACGACTTCGAGATCCCCACGGGCAC
>JAYSRO010000291.1:0-2770 GCA_043720995.1 Candidatus Eiseniibacteriota bacterium | reverse complement strand
AGCGGGATGCCCTCCGCCGTCTTCAGGAAGTCCTGCATGCGCTGCGTGTACGTGCCCGGGATCAGCTGGTTCCGGCCCTGCAGCGAGTCCGGCAGGATGAACACACCCGGGGCGGCCTGCAGCCAGCCCCAGCGTGCCACCTGACTGAACAGGTGCGGCAGTTCCTGATAGCCGAGGTCGACCCGGAAGCGCACGCCATTGGCGTACGTCGCCTTAGTCGACTGATCCGAGGCCAGTCCGTTCACACCCTGCACCTGGAGCAGGTTCCGGCCTGACCAGCGCTCGACCAGGAAGGACTCGAGAAATCCGCCGCGAGGGACTTTGCGGAACTCCTGGAACTTGGCTTCATTCCTCGACTGTGTCCACCACTGCGACCCGAACGTCGCTTCACTCGTTTCCCCGGCATGCACGGCCGGGACCGAGGCGCTCGCAAGCATGATGCACGCGAGCGCAGCTTTGACTGCGTGACTCTGCGTTGCCATGAGCGTCCTCCTATCTCAGGAAATACTTGCCCGAGGGGTGATTGGAACCATGCACCTGGCTGTGGCAGTTGGTGCAGGACCGGTTGAAGGTGCGGTTGCCGACGAGATCGCGATTGTCGTACGACGTGCTGGGGTGGCGCGTGCCGATGTGGCAGCGCTGGCACAGGTACGGCTTCTTGCTCGCCAGCACCTTGTCGTTGTTGGAGCCGTGCGGCTGGTGGCAGGTCATGCAGTTCTCACGCACGGGCGCGTGTTCCCACAGCATGGGCCCGCGCTTGTCAGCGTGGCACTTGTAGCAGAGGTCGTTCGCCGTGGCGGCCCTGATCATCTTGGGGCCGGGCGAACCGTGCGGGTTGTGGCAGTCCGAGCACGACATCCCGCCTTCCCGCAGCGGCATGTGACCGGAACGAGCCAGGCCCTGCTTCTTGTCCTTGTGGCAAGTCACGCACAGGTCATTGGGCGACTTGGCCGAAAGCAGCTTGGAACCGCCCGCACTCTTGGGTGAGTGCACCGAGTGGCAGCTCACACAGCTCACGCCCTTGCGAGAGTGGGCGCTGTGCTTCCAGTAGAACTGGTCGCCGTTACTGTGGCACGACTGGCAGCGGGCGTCGGCTTCGGCTGCCGGGATCCTGTCCAGCGCCTTCATCGTGTGGAATCCGGCATCCGTCGTGTCACCGGCCGCGGCCACATGCAGCGAGCCGTTGCCGTGACAGGACTCGCAGCCGGGATCCGCGCCGAGCACGGCGGCATCCTGCTGTGCGCGGCCGTGTGGGCTGGTCTGGAACTCCTTCCAGCGATCTTCGTGGCAATCCTTGCACGCCTCCGAGCCTGCCTGCTTCGACTCTGTCGCATTGCCTGCTGGCGCTTGAGTCGCCGCCAGCGAGAGCAATGAGGAGCCGACGAGCAGCAGCGAGACCACCAAACCTCGTCGCACCGTCATCCTCACCCTCCATTGTGGGGAAACCGGGCTCCCGGGATGGAGGTCGGGGGCCGAAATGTTCCGCGGGTGTCCAGCTCTCGCAGGAGAGCACGGACACCCGCAGGTTACGACATACGTCAAGCTTCAGCGCGATGGTCCAGTGGTATACCCATTGTTGTAGTGCGACAACGATCGCTCATTGATATACTCGGGATGACGCGACACGAACAACGCCACTTGCAGGCGGTCCTGGAGTGCCAGCTTCCGGAGCACGTGCCCGATGTGCTTCTTGACCGTCGGCTCGCTCACGTCGAGCGCGGCCGCGATCTCCTTGTTCGAGCGACCTTCCGCAAGGAGGGTTGCGACTTCCATTTCCCGAGGGGATAACGGACGGCGCTCGTCCTTCGGGGCAGCGGAGTTGTCGAACTCGTGGAAGCCCTCACCGCGCGTGACGCGGATCAGTGCTTCACGCAACCGTTCGGGTCCGGCGTCCCGGCGGAGCGTGCCGTCGGCACCGCACTCGGCGGCGAGATCGAGGCAGTCGGCGACCGTCGCACGCAAGGTCGAGTCCATGCGTCCGCCCGACTTGGCGCGCTCGATGGCGAGCATCGAGGCGCAGGTCCGGCGCGGACGTTCGGCCAACGCGATGACCTTCTGGCCCGGGACTTCCTGGCGAAGCTGGATGACCGGGTTGGCCGCCTCGGAGGGCAGGATCAAGGACAGCACGACCACGTCGGGTGACAAACGGCGGCAGACGTCTGCCGTTTCGGCAGTCGTAACGGTCTCGCCGACGACCCGGAACTCGGGCCAACTGGCGATCAGATGAGTCAGGGCGACGCGGTCCAAAGTGACATCATCGGCGACCACGACGCGGATCGGCGTGCCGCGGCCGTTATGGTCGTTGGGTTTAGCCGGGTCGGGCGAAACGGGGTACTTGGGTTCCACAGTCAGCTCCCAGGTAAACGGCGCTGGGCCTCGGGGCCCAGGGGCCCGTAGGTCGGGTGAACTGGGGTAGACTTATTGCAAGGCCTATACCAAAGCAGTCCCCTGACAATGGCCCGATTGCCGGAGTCGACGGGTCAGTTGGGCGAACCTACGCTGAGGCGTCCCGCCGGCCCTGAGGATCGAGCGCGTCCCGCAGCCCATCGCCCACGAAGTTGAACGCCAGCAGCGTCAACGACATCGCCAGGCCGGGGAACACCACCAGCCACGGGAACAACGCCAGCAGTTTGGCGCCGTCGGACACCAGCGTGCCCCACGACGCGCCCGGGGGCTGCACACCCAGTCCCAGGAAGCTCAGGAATGCCTCCTGCAGGATGACCGCGGGCACGGTCAGCGTGGTGTAGATGATCACCGGGCCCAAGGTGTT
>JAYSRO010000290.1:0-5556 GCA_043720995.1 Candidatus Eiseniibacteriota bacterium | reverse complement strand
CGATCGCCCCAGAAGCCTGCTACCACGTTGCCGACGTCCTGGTCGACGGCGTCTCGGCTGGCGCAGTTGCCAGCTATGAGTTCCTCAACATCACGGCGAACCACACGATCGCCGCCACGTTTGCAATCAACGCCTACGCGATCACCGCCTCCGCCGACGCCAACGGCACCATTACGCCGTCGGGCGCCGTCGCCGCGAACTGTGGTGACAGCCGCACGTTCACGATGGCCCCGAACGCTTGCTACCACATCGCCGACGTCCTGGTCGACGGTGTCTCAATGGGCGCGGTTGCCAGCTACGCGTTCGTCAACATCACTGCGAACCAGACGATCGCTGCCACGTTCGCCGTCGACGCGTTCAGCATCACCGCCTCGGCGGGTTCAAACGGAGCGATGTCGCCGATCGGGGCGACGAGCGTCAACTGTGGCGACAGCCGCACGATCACCATCACGCCAGCCCTGCACTACCACGTCGCAACGCTCACGGTCGATGGCGTATCCGTGGCGGCCGCGAGCACCTACACCTTCACCAACGTCACCGCCAACCACTCCATCGCTGCCACGTTCGCCATCGACCAACTCACGATCACGGCCTCGGCAGGTTTGGGCGGTGCGATCTCACCGACCGGATCCGTGCTGGTCAACTACGGATGGAATCGCCCGTTTGCCCTGGTGCCGACCGCCAACTACCACGTTGCGACGCTGACCGTGGACGGATTTGCGGTGGCCCCGGCGACGAGCTACACGTTCTCGAACGTCACCGCCAACCACACGATCGCTGCCACGTTCGCCATCAACACTTGGACGATCACGGCTTCGGCAGGCGTCAATGGCGCCATCGCGCCGAGCGGTGCGGCCGTCGTCAATCACGGTGGGACTCAGGTGGTCACGCTGACGCCCGCCGCGAACTACCACGTCGCATCGCTGACGGTCGACGGCGCGGCCGTGGCGGCCGCGACCAGCTACACATTCACCAACGTCACCGCCAACCACACGATCGCTGCCACGTTCGCCATCAACACCTGGACGATCACGGCTTCGGCAGGCGTCAATGGCGCCACCGCGCCGAGCGGTGCAATCATCGTCAATCACGGTGCGACTCAGGTTGTCACGGTGACGCCCGCCGCGAACTACCACGTCGCCTCACTGATGGTCGACGGCGCTGCCGTGGTGGCGGCAACCAGCTACACCTTCGCCAACGTCACCGCCAACCACACGATCGCAGCGACCTTCGCCATCGACCAACTCACGGTCACGGCCTCGGCAGGTTCGGGCGGCACGATCTCACCCAGCGGATCCGTGCTGGTCAACTACGGATGGAATCGGCCCTTTGCCCTCGTGCCGGCCGCCAACTACCACGTTGCGACCCTCACCGTTGACGGCGCGGCGGTCGCGCCGGCGACGAGCTACACGTTCCCGAACGTCACGGCGAACCACACGATCGCTGCCACGTTTGCCGTCAACACTTGGACGATCACGGCTTCGGCCGGCGCCAATGGCGCCATCGCGCCGAGCGGTGCAATCGTCGTCAATCACGGTGCGACTCAGGTGGTCACGGTGACGCCCACCGCGAACTACCACGTCGCTTCGCTGACCGTCGACGGAGCCGTGGTCGCGCCCGCGACGAGCTTCACGTTCTCGAACGTCACGGCCAACCACACGATCGCTGCCACGTTCGCCATCAACACCTGGACGATCATGGCTTCAGCTGGCGCCAACGGCGCCATCGCCCCGAGCGGTGCAATCGTCGTCAATCACGGTGCGCCTCAGGTTGTCACGCTGACGCCTGCCGCGAACTACCACGTCGCCTCACTGATGGTCGACGGCGCGGCGGTCGCGCCCGCGACGAGCTACACGTTCTCAATCGTCACCGCCAACCACACGATCGCTGCCACGTTCGCCATCAACACCTGGACGATCACGGCTTCGGCCGGCACCAACGGCGCCATCGCGCCGAGCGGTGCGGTCGTCGTCAATCACGGTGCGACTCAGGTTGTCACGCTGACGCCTGCCGCGCACTACCACGTCGCTTCGCTGACGGTCGACGGTGCGGCCGTGGCGGCTGTGACCACCTACACCTTCACCAACGTAACCGCGAACCACACGATCGCGGCGACCTTCGTTCTCGACCAACTCACGATCGTGGCCTCGGCAGGTTTGGGCGGCACGATCTCACCCAGCGGATCCGTGCTGGTCAACTATGGATGGAATCGGCCGTTTGCCCTTGTGCCGGCTGCCAACTACCACGTTGCGACGCTGACCGTTGACGGAGCTGCGGTGGCGCCGGCGACGAGCTACACATTCTCGAACGTCAACGCCAACCACACGATCGCTGCCACGTTCGCCATCAACACCTGGACGATCACGGCTTCGGCCGGCGCCAATGGCGCCATCGCGCCGAGCGGTCCAATCGTCGTCAATCACGGTGCGCCGCAGGTTGTCACGCTGACGCCCGCTGCGAACTACCACGTCGCTTCATTGACGGTCGACGGCGCTGCGGTGGCGCCCGCGACCAGCTACGCATTCGCCAACGTTACTGCGAACCACACGATCGCCGCCAGGTTCGCCCTCGACACTCGGACGATCAACGCTTCAGCCAGTGCCCACGGCGCCATCACTCCCAACGGCACGGTCGTGGTCGACCACGGGTCCAGCCCCGCCTTTGGAATCACGCCCGACCCCTGCTATCACGTCGCGGACGTGCTCGTGGATGGATCTTCGGTAGGTCCGGTCACCGCGTACACCTTCACTAATGTCACGGTCGACCATGCGGTCGCAGCAACATTCGCGATCAATACTTGGACGATCGCCGCGTCGGCCGGCATCCACGGGAGCATCGCCCCGAGCGGCAATATCGTCGTCGACTGCGGCGCCAGCCGGGCGTTTGCGATTGCCGCCGAGCTGGGTTACCACGTCGTCGACGTCCTGGTCGATGGGAACTCGATCGGCGCAGTCAATGGGTACACCTTTACCAACGTCGCGGCGGGCCACACGATTGCCGCCACTGTTGGGATCGACGCCTTCACGATCACGGCCGTCACGGGAACCAACGGCAGCATCGCACCCACGGGAACCGTGGACGCGAATTACGGCTCGGACAAGGCCTTCACGTTCACCCCGAACGCCTGCTACCACATCGCCGATGTCCTGGTCGACGGTGGCTCGGTCGGGACCGTGGCCAGCTACACGTTCTCCAATGTGACCGCCAGTCATTCGATCGCGGCGACGTTCGCAATCGATAGCTATGTGATCACCGCGTCTTCCGGTGCCGGCGGCCAGATCACCCCGTCAGGCTCTGTCGCGGCGAGTTGTGGCGCGACCATCGCGTTCACCGTCACGACGGACGACACCCATACCGTGACGGATGTGCTCGTCGACGGCGTGTCGGTCGGCGCCGTGTCGGGCTACACATTCGATGCGGTGGCGGCAAGCCACACGATCGCGGCGACCTTCACGCAAACGACACTCGGCGTGTCGACCGTGACGGGGACGGGCGGGACGATCGTGCCAGCTTCCGACGTCGGCACCGACAACGTCGCGCAGGACTTCGTCGGAACGGCGTTCCCCCTGTACTGGACGCAGCGCGACTGGCAGAGCGGCGCCCACTCGTCCATCGCTGACGGCGTGATAGCGATCGACGGCGGCCGCGTCAACCCGGAACCTTTTGCGGGCCGTGCGGGAGTGTCCATGGAGTTCGTCGCGAAGTTCGAAACCAAGCCGTTCCAGGTCGGCGGGCTCGGCGCGGGCCACAGCACTGCGCCGGACGAAGTGTTCGACAACGCCGAATACGCCGTCTTCAGCACGGCTTCCACCGGCGACTACCTGGTCACCCGCGTCTGGCAGAATGGGGTGCCGGTTGAATTCGCACTGCCTGGCAGCTGGATCGGCAGCGCGCATCGCTACGGCGTGAAATGGAATCAGGGGTCCATTGACTTCTCCATCGACGGAACCGTGGTGCACTCGGAGCCGTTCGCGTTCAACGGTTCGATGCGACCGGCCTTCAGCGACTACGTCCTGGATGGCACCCCGCTGGTCGTCGACTGGGTGCGCATGAACCCGTATCGAATCCCCCGCGGTGCGAACCTCGTGCTCAACGTGGTTCCCGATGCCGGCTACCACGTGGTGGATGTCGTTGCGGACGGCGTCTCGGTCGGACCCGTGTCGAGCTACACGTTTCAGTCCCTCTCTGCCAGTCACGCGCTGACGGCAACGTTCGCCGCCAGCCCTCTGGCGGTGGAGGCCAGGGGCCACGAGATGCTGCTGCTTGCCGGCTTCCGCCCGAACCCGTCCATCGGGCCCCTGAACGTCTCGTTCTCCCTGCAGAGTTCCGAAGCGGCGGTCCTGGACTTGATCGACGTCACCGGGCGGCTGGTGCGCTCGCAGGCCGTCGGTGGCTTGGGTGTCGGTCGCCATGTAGTGAACCTGGGACATAGCCGGGAGATGGCCGCGGGCATGTACTGGCTGCGATTGACCCAGGGCGCCCGCTGCGTGACAACGAAGGCCACGATCGTCCACTAACCTGCCCCAAAGCGACGCCGCGCCGGTCACGTGACGGAACTGCGTGCCGGCGCGGCCCAGCGGGCCGACGCGCTGTTCCCCGTCGACCGCGCGCCGTGGTGCCCGAAGACATCTTAGTTTCTGGCGCGCTTGGCCCTGAGGCTGATTTCCATGAGACCTCCGTGCCACATGTCGTCCAGCCTCGGGCTCAGGGACGCAGCACGACCCGCTGTTGCGCGACGGTCCCCCCGGAGTTCGAGAGCCGCAGCCAATAGACCCCGGGCTTCCCGGCAGAACGCAGGTCCGCTGCCACCGACTCCATCCTGCCAACCCCGCGGCCGTGGCCGAGTTCCGCAACGCGTCGGCCGGAGAGGTCGAGCAATTCGAGTCGCCATGCGCGCCCCTCCGCAAGTGCGAAAGAAATCCGGATCTCGCCCGGAGTCGGGTCCGGGGCGATCGCGAGGGCCAACGCTCGAACAAGCGGCGCGGGCACCGAGGTCGTCGCCTTCACGTACCACGGCGCGGTCGTCACGTCGTGCTGGAAGAACGCCAGCAGGCTGTCGGCCACCTTCGCGCGGCCGGTCTCGGAGGGATGCGTCCCATCGGCCGAGACGAACTCCGAGCAAGCCCACGTGAGCCCGTCGCTGCGTGGCGTGAGCCCGTCGGCCCACAGGTAGGGCCCCCACGACATCCACGGAGCGTGCGTCGGGCCCGAGTTAGGGTCCCAGTTCAGGCTGTCCTCGCCCGCGATCTGCGCATCGAGCAGCCACTTCACAGCGAAGCCCGATTCATAGGAATATGGCTCGGGATTGAGCGCCGAGCTCGCATACCCCGCATAGATTCGGCTCGTGAGGTAGACGAGCTTCACATTGGGGAGCTTGCTCTTGATGTTGCGGACAATCGAGCCGAGGTTCCACAGCAGTGAGTCCGCCGAGGCCGGGAAGCCGCCCTTGGGCGACGCGTGAGCGTGAGCAAGCTGATCGATGGTCCGCCGGAGCACGGCGATCACGGTCGTTGATGGCGTAGGTGGGTCCACCCTCAAACAGCGTGGGCAAAAAAT
>JAYSRO010000289.1:0-2773 GCA_043720995.1 Candidatus Eiseniibacteriota bacterium | reverse complement strand
GTCGCATGCGCTGGATCTCCCGACGCCTCGGTGGTGCGCGCGCTGTTCGATTCGGGCGCGCGCGTCGTCTACCTGTGCAGCCCGAACAACCCAACGGGCGCCCGCAAGACACAACAGGCGTGGGAAGTGGCGCTCGAGCGGCTGAACACGTCCACCCGGCGAGCGCCGCTGCTGATCCTCGACCAAGCCTACGCGGAGTTCGACGAGTTGGGCTGCCCTGGCCCAAGGGAACATCTCGAGCAGGGCGCCATTCTGGTGACCCGCACGATGTCGAAGGCGTTCGGGCTCGCGGGGCTGCGCGTGGGCTATGGGGTGGGCCCCGCGGAGATGATCGCGGCGATCGAAAAGGTACGCGGCCCCTACACGGTGGGTGGGCTCGCGGAACGCGCCGCGGTCGCGGCACTCACGCACGACCTCGATTGGGTGCAGGCGCGCGCCGTCGAGGCGATCGCGCTGCGGGACCGCTTCATCGTGGCGCTGACCGCGCTGGGATTCGCCCCGCTCCCGTCGGCGGCAAACTTCGTGCTCGTCCCGGTGAAGTCGGCGGCCGCCGCGGATGCGGCACTCCGCAGCGCCGGTGTCGCGGTGCGTGCGTTCGAGGGCCTTACGGGCATCGGCGACGCATTGCGCATAACTATTGGCCCTTGGCCCATGCTTGAGTCCTGTCTCGCCGCACTCAAGACGGCGCCACGATGATCGCCACGCTGTTCGACAATGGCGCGGGCAATCTCCACTCGCTGGCCAAGGCACTCAATCGCAATGGCGTCGAGGTTCGCATAGATGCGGATCCGGTGAATGCCGCGAAGTCCGAGCTGCTGCTGTTGCCGGGAGTCGGCGCATTTGGCAGCGCCGCGCGCGCGTTGGAGCCGGGCCGGGTGGCCATTCGCGATGCCATCACGGCGGGCCTGCCGTGCATCGGTATCTGCCTCGGTATGCAATTGCTGTTCGACTCGAGTGAGGAGGGCGAGGGCGAGGGGCTTGGGATTTTCGCGGGCCGCGTGACGACGCTCAAGGCGCAGCGCCTGCCGCAGATCGGCTGGAACACACTGGAGGACACGCGCGATCCGGCCTTCGTCGAGGCGCCACTCGCCACTGCCTACTTCGCCAACAGCTACGTGTGCCGCCCTGATGATGCCTCCGCCGTGATCGCATGGAGCACGCACGAATCCGACCGCTTCGCGGCCGCCGTACGGCGCGAGCGCGTGATCGGCATCCAGTTCCACCCCGAGAAGAGCTCTGACGACGGCGTGCGCTTCCTCGCGGCATGCGTGCGCGAGGTGACGCGATGATTGCATTGCCGGCGATCGACCTGCGCGAGGGCGCGTGCGTCCAACTGGTGGGCGGACGCTACGAAGACGAGCGTGTGCGGCGAGGTGACCCGCTGGAGGTCGCGCGCGAGTTCCGCGACGCCGGCTTCGGCACCCTGCACATCGTCGATCTCGACGCCGCCACCGGCCGTGGATCGAACGCCGCGGTGATCCGCGAGTTGCTCGCGCTGCCGGGGCTCACGTTCCAGGTGGGCGGCGGCGTGCGAGACACCGCGGCCGTCACGGCGCTGCTCGAAGCCGGGGCCGCACGCGTGATCACGGGCACGCGGGCCATCGCCGATCGCGACTGGCTCGCGGAAATGGCGCACGCCTACCCGGACCGCATCGTGGTCGCCGCCGATGTGCGTGAGCGCCGAATCACCACAAAGGGTTGGAGCGCCGATGACGGTCCCGACGTCGCCGACGGCCTGCTCGAGATGGCGACGCTCCCGTTGGGCGGCGTGCTCGTCACCGCGGTGCATCGCGAGGGAGCGCTGCAGGGGACCGATATGCCGCTGATGCGTGAACTGGCAGGGCTCACGCAATTGAAGCTGCAGGCCTCAGGCGGCATCACGAGTGCGGACGAACTACGCGAACTGGCCACGGCGGGCTTCGCCGCGGCAATTTTGGGCATGGCTCTTTACACTGGGGCGCTCGACGCACGCGCCGTTGCGGAGGAATTCAAGGCATGAGCACTGTCGACCGGGAAACTCGCGAGACGCGCGTCCACGTCGAACTCGAGCGCGGCAGCGGCCGCGCCACGATCGACACGGGCCGTCCGTTCCTCGACCACATGCTGGTGACGCTGGCGCGCTACGCTTCGCTCGATCTCACCATCGAGGCGCGCGGCGACCTGCCGCACCACCTGATCGAGGACGTCGCCATCGCCACCGGTACCGCACTGGCGCCGCTGTGCGTCGAACCCTGCGTGCGCTACGGGCACCGCGTGGTGCCCATGGACGAAGCGCTCGTGGCGGTGACGCTCGATGTCGGCGGCAGGCCGTACTACCGCGGTCCCCTGCCGAGCTCTTTCTACGAACACTGGATGCGCTCGTTCACCGACAATGCGCGCGTCACGTTGCACCTGCGCGTGTTGCGCGGCACCAGCCGGCACCACATCGTGGAAGCGGGATTCAAGGCGCTGGGGCTGTGCCTGCGGGATGCCCTGCAGCAGGGCGGCGAGGTGTTCAGCACCAAGGGCTCCGTCTCGCTCGAGGAGAAATAGTGCTGACGCGACGGCTGATCGCCTGCCTCGACGTGAAGGGCGGCCGCGCGGTCAAGGGCGTGCAGTTCATTGGCCTGCGCGATGTCGGCGACCCCGCGGAACTCGCGGCGGCGTACGAACGCCAGGGTGCGGACGAGATCGTGTTCCTCGACATCTCGGCGTCGGTCGAGGAACGCGGCATGCTCCTCGACTTGGCGCGGCGCACCGCCGAGCGGCTGTTTATCCCGCTCACCCTGGGCGG
>JAYSRO010000288.1:0-5561 GCA_043720995.1 Candidatus Eiseniibacteriota bacterium | reverse complement strand
CCGCCATCAGCGGCGAGTCCTCCCACGATCGTCTGGAAGCGCGTGGACGACGACGAGCCGCGCCCGCCCGCGGCCTAAAACTTCCGCTTGAGTTGCTGCCCAAATGTGCAGTAGTGTTCGGACATGACCCAATGCCATGTTCGAATCACTCAATGACCCCGTCGATGTCCTCACGGCGTTCACCGGCGGCGCGTTCGAGCCGCTCCGGTTTCGCTGGAAGGGGCAGGTCGTGCGGGTGAAGCAGGTCACCGGCCGCTGGAACCGCCGCGATGGCCAGGCCGTCCTGCGCTACTTCGCCGTGGAAGGCGGGGCCAACGATTCCTACGAGCTGTACTACGATCCGCGCGGTCCCCGCTGGATCCTGAGCCGCGCCTGGTCGGAGGGCGCGCCACCCCGAGGCTGATGCGTCATGTCGCTGCCCCCCGATACGCCGCTGGCCCCCGCTGAACCGCTGTCCCCGGCCACGTCGTCACCCTCCGTCTCGTCGCTGCCCCCCGATGAACCGCGGCGCCGTCGCCATGGGGTGATCCTGCTCGTCGACATGGACGCCTTCTTCGCGTCCGTCGAGCAGGCCCAGCATCCGCACCTGCGCGGCCGTCCGCTGATCGTGTGTGGCGACCCCGACCGCCGCGGCGTGGTGACCGCCGCATCCTACGAAGCGCGCCCCTTCGGCGTGCACGCGGGGATGCCACTGCAAGAGGCGAAGCGCCTGTGCCCGCAGGCCGAGTACGTCGAGGGCAACCCCGAAAAGTACGTGGCAACGTCGCTCAAGCTGCTGAATCTCTACACGACGCACACGCCCGATGTGGAGCCATTCAGCGTCGATGAGGCGTTCCTAGGGATGGCCGCGCGCGACACCTCGCTCGAATTCGGTCTCGAGCTGGCGAGGCGCATCCAGGCCGAGATCGCCGAACAGTTCGAACTCGGCGCCTCGATCGGCATCGGCCCCAACAAACTGATCGCAAAGATGGCCGCCGGTTCGCACAAGCCCAAAGGCATCACCGCGCTCGATCAAGCGGGGTTCCGCGACCTGTTCTGGCCGATGGACATCCAGGAACTGTGGGGCGTGGGCCCCAAGCTCGCCGAGCGCATGCGCTCGATGCAGATCATGACGATCGGCGATCTCGCCAAGGCCCCGCCGGCCGCGCTGACCGCCGCCTACGGCGTCATCGGCCCGCAATTGCGCGAAGCAGCGTGGGGCGAAGACGAGACGCCGTTGATCCCGAGCTACGAAGGCGTCGATCCCAAATCGATGGGCCACGAAGTCACGCTCGACAAGGATTCGAGCGACCGCGAACAACTCGAGGCGATTCTGCTGCGGCTGTCCGACCAGGTGGGGCGGAGGTTGCGCAAGGAGAAGTTCGTCGGGCGCATCGTCAGCGTCCGCCTGCGCGACAGCACATTCACCACCCGCAGCCGCCAGCGCGCACTGTCCGCGCACACGCAACAAGCAAACCCCATCTTCGAGGTCGCACGCGCGCTGTTCCGCGAAAATTGGCGCGGCGAAGCGCTGCGCTTGCTGGGCGTGAGCATGTCGGGCCTGGAGCCGAGCCCCGAGAGCGAGCAGATCGATTTGTTCCCGGTCAACGAGAAGACCGAAAAGCTCAATCGCGCCTTGGACGCCGTGCGCAACAAGCTGGGAGAGGTGGCCGTGGTGCCCGCCGCGACACTGCGGCAGCGCGGGAAGGCGACGCACGTACCGTTCGGAACGATGTCGTCGAAGACGCGACCCGCGCGGGACGTCTCGGCGTCGAAACTGCGTCCACAGCGAGAGGACGGATAGACGATGGCGCGTGGCGAGGTAATGGTGGGCACGTCGGGCTACTCGTTCCCCGACTGGGTTGGCAATTTCTATCCCAAGGGTATGAAGTCCGGCGAGTTCTTGAGTTACTACGCCGAGCGCTTCCCCGTGGTCGAGATCAACGCCACTTACTATCGGATCCCGCCGCCCAAAACGCTCGAGCAGATGGAGCGCAAGACGCCACCCGGATTTCGGTTCATCGCCAAGCTCCATCAATCGATGACCCACGAAGCGACGAACGATCCCGCCATCTACAGCGAGTTCCTCGCCGCGATCGAACCGTTGAAGGCCGCCAACAAGTACGACGGCCTGCTCGCGCAATTCCCCTGGGGCTTCAAGCGCACGCCCGTGAACGAGCAACGATTGCGCGAGCTGCGCGGGCGGTTCGAGGGCGAGCCCCTGTTCGTGGAGTTCCGGCACAGCTCGTGGATCACCCCGGCGCTCAGCGGCGAGTTGCACGCGCTGGACGTGGGCTACTGCGCCGTCGACGAACCCCCCTTGCCCGGCCTCGTGCCACCCATCGTGCTCAAGACCGCCGAGGACGGCTACGTACGATTTCACGGCCGCAACTCCGCAACATGGTGGGGCCGAGGCGGCGGCGACAGGTATGACTACGACTACCGCGAGAGCGAACTGCGCGAGTGGATGAAGAAAGTCACCGAACTCGCCGAGCAAGCAAGACGGACCTACCTGTTCTTCAACAACTGCCACGCCGGCCAGGCCGCGAGGAACGCCAGCCTGATGCAGGAGTTGTTGAAGGCGCAGGAGAGCGGCGGCGGGTGATGGGGCAAGGGGCGCGCTCACGCTGAGCGCGCGGCGGCGGACTGCGCTCAGGCTGAGCATGCGGGGGCGGCGCGCGCTCGCGCAACGCGTGCGGTGCCGGACGGCGCTCACGCTGAACGCGTGGTTCAGGATTGCGCTCACGCTGAGCATGCCCCTGCGCCCATTGCGCTCGCAGAGTGGGAGCGTGACCGGTGAAGGTACGCGAGCGCCGCACGGACACGTTGCTCCAATGAGGCTTCAGCGATGTCCTCGCAACACTCCGCCGCGCGCCGCGCCTCTTCGATACGATACCCCAGCTGCAGCAGCCACGGGATGACGTTGCGCTCGTCGACGTGCTCGACCTCCGCGCGAGCCTTGGCACGGGCCGCTGCGGCTTCGGTTTTCGCGGTGCGCTCGGCGGCAGCGGCTTCGGCTTTCGCAGCGCGCTCGGCCGCCGCCCTAGCGACCCGCGCCGCGTCTGCCCGCTCGCGCGCCGCCGCAGTCTCCGCAACCTTCGCGATCCGCGCTGCTTCCGCCCGCTCCCTTGCCTCCTCCCGCTTCTGCTCCATGAATCCCGCGCCGAACGTGCGCTCGGCCGTGTACTGGTTGTGTGCTCGACAGCGCAGGCGAATGTGATCGACGCTCGCCTCGCCACCGCGCGCGACTTCATCGATGTGATCGAATTCGATCCGCTCGCGCGAGCAGCAGCGCTGCCCCGACTCGCTGGTGAATGTGCACTGGCCGCCATCGCGCTCCCAGACGGCGCGACGCACATGCGCCGGGATCGTGCGAGCGGCGTTGCTCGGCCGAGCCGAGCTGAGCGGCCGAGAAGTCGCCGCGAACTTGCGCTGCTCGAGCTTGCCAACCAGTGACTCCAGCGCCAAATGAAACACCCGCGCGAGGTCGCGGGCGGGCAGCTGGTGGCTGAGCAACTCCTGAGCGCGCTGCAGCAACGCGTATGTGTCCTGGTCTACGGTGAGCTGAAGGGCGTAACGCCCGCGAGCGATCGGCGCGACGCTCGAGGGCGGGGCGGAGGGAGCTACCCGCCCCGGGGCGGGTAGCTCGTTTGCCTCCGCTAAACCGCCCTGCACCTGTCCCGCTTCTAGCGGGTTTGTCGTCTCTCGCGCTTCGGGAAACGCGCACACCAGTTCGAGACTTTCTGTCTGCGGGAAGCGCTCCGCGAGGATCACTTTGATCTCCGCTTTCGTCTTGTGTGTCGCGGACTTGAGAAGCTCGCCCACATTCCCCGCGGTGAGATGCGGCGCCAGCATGACCACCGCGCTCAGGTGCACCCGCCCATCGGCGAGAAACTCAAAGATCGCCGGAAACTGTAACGCCGCGCGCGCCGCTGTGATGCGCTTGCAAGCCGTGTCCTCGGCCATGTGCTTCTCGTGAAGGCAATAGGCCGCCATCGACGGATACCCGGCCGGGCGATAGAGCTTGCGCGAGTCGATCTCGGCGAGGTGCGCGAGCATCATCGCCTGGTCCTTGCAATTCCGCGCATCCAACCGGTCGTAGCCAACTTCGAGAGCCAAATCATTCAGGTGCGCCAGCAAATAAACACTCATGATGCAACGCCTTCCACGGGGGCGGTTGGCGGGGGCGCCCGGCGCGGACGTCAGTGCTCGCGCCGGAACGACATCAGTATCGCATGCGTGTTTTCTGCGCTCGCATCCCGAGCGAGAGCGCATCGCGCGGGGTGTCGCGTGAAAAATGGAGCGACGTGGAAGAGCAAGCCGCAGCATGCCGAGAAGGGGACGCAGGCGCGTCGCCAGCGGGGGAGTCTCGGGAAAGTGCCGTGTGCTTCGGCTAGAGGCGTCAAGGGAAATCGGAAAAATAGTTTTGGGCGACGCGAAAAATCCCAATCTGGCCGACGAGTCGCCACGTTTCAACGCCGCCGCGCTGCCGCGCCGTCGCAACGCAACAGCGCCGCATCGCCACCGCCTCGCCGCCGCGCTTGGACACTCTCGTACCCCCGCGCCCAATTCTGTATTTTCCCGTGACTGCTCCCGCATCCGCTGTCCCCGTCCGCTCCAACGAAGTCGCCGCCATTCGCGCGGACGGCTTCCTCGTTCGCGCGAATGGCGGCGATCAGCGTGATGCTGGGGCTGCTGCGCTGGACGAGTCTCCCCTGGGAGTTGGCGCGGAGCTACGCGACCACCTCATCCGAAAATCGCGCGACTGATCCCGCGCGAGCCGTGTCGGGCCATGGGTTGCCTGCGAGTCCCGCGCGTGTGTACAACCACTAAACGAGCTGCCCGCCCCGGGGCGGGTAGCTGCCAGAGAGTCGGGACTCGCGTCGCCCGCACCAAAGTTCGCACGTCCCCACGTCGCATCACCGCGTCGCCGTTCACGCCGCCCGCGCGCCCGCGCAGCCGCAGCCGCGCTCGCGAGATGTCTCTTTGCGATACGCGCCGCGCCCCGCCTACCGCCCCGTCACCCTCGGTTCCCGCCGCTCTCTCGCCAGCGCCGGATGCTCGCCATGCAGGAAGCTGACGCAATCCTCGACATCGCGCTTGCTGCCGATGAACAGCGGCGTGCGTTGGTGCAGTGACTGGGGCGAGAGTTCCATGATGCGCGACTTCCCATCACTGGCGGCACCGCCGGCTTGTTCGGCGATGAATGCCAAGGGTGCTGCCTCGTACAAGAGCCGCAGCTTGCCCTTCGTGTTGCGGGTGTCGCTGGGATAGAGATACAGGCCGCCGTACAACAAATTGCGGTGGAAGTCGGCGACGAGTGATCCGATGTATCGCGCGCTGTACGGGCGCCCGGCATCCTCGTTCTCTTCCTTGAGCCAATCGATGTAGCGCTTCATCTCATCCGACCAGCGCGCGTAGTTGCCTTCGTTCACGCTGTAGATGCGGCCACTCTCGGGCGTGCGGATCTCGGGGTAGGAGAGCAGGAACTCGCCGACATCGGGCTCGAACGTGAAGCCGTGGACGCCATGGCCCGTGGTGTAGACGAGCATGGTGCACGAGCCGTACATCACGTAACCGGC
>JAYSRO010000287.1:0-5579 GCA_043720995.1 Candidatus Eiseniibacteriota bacterium | reverse complement strand
TCAGCACGGGACCGATCGGCGACCGGTACCAGACGCGCCCCTGATACTCGATATCACTCGAGAGCGACAGCGTCCGGCCGTTCACGCGGGCCTTGAATGGGGAGCGGCTCACCGCATAGGCGAAGGTCGCTCGATCGTTACTCGCGATGGGCAGGCGTTGCTCGAGGTCGCCATAGGTGAGCGGCACCGCGGCTTCCAGGGAGTCGACCATGGTCTTCAAGTCGTAGGTGATCGGCGCTTCCAAGATCGATGGAGGCAGTTGTGGCAGCGAATCCACGGCTTCGGGGCGGATCAATGGCCGCGGCGTATCCAGCACGAGCACCGAATGCCGGATTACCAGCACCACGGCCACTGCCCCGGTAATGATCGTTGCGAACACGATCAGTGCTATGCGGGCGGGGAAGCGCATCAACTGACGCCGTCCGCCGGCACCGGCCCCATGCCCTTGAGCTTGAGCGTGTCGTGCGGGACCACCGGAGTGCCAGCAGCCCGCAATCCGGCCAGCACCGGTATGTGACCGAGCATGGGTTTCGATCCTCGTGACTTGGCAGCACGCAAAAGGCGACACTCCGGGTTGCAGACGCCGTGCCAATGTCATGTGGTCAAAACGAAGCCAACAATGCACAAAGGGACGCTGTGCGGGACTCGCGAGCGGCGTGAAACCCAGCCTCCCGAGCAATCTTGGACACCCATTGTTACAACCTGCGCTACCAAGGATGCCCTTCCGTCCCCTCGGCCACAGCGCACCGCGCCAATTGGGTACAGCGCGCGTCCAGGCGAATGGCGCGCAGCTTGCGTAACACCAGCACACGCGAGGCGTTGAAGCCTAAGCGCCCTCAGGGTGAGGGGTTCCTCGCCGGGTAGTCCAACTGTTCCTTCGGGAGGTGTGCTGTGGGATGGATTGGATTCATTATCTTGGGGCTGATCGTCGGCGCGATGGCCAAGTTGGTCATGCCGGGCCGTGATTCGAGCCCGTGGTGGGTGACTTCGTTGATGGGAATGATCGGGTCGGTTCTCGCGACCGTCATCTTTCGAAATACCGGCCATTACACCGAAGGCCAGAGTGCGGGCTGGATCGCATCATTCTTCGGCGCGGTGTTGGTCGTGTGGGTCTGGCGGATGTTCCGAAGAAGCGCACACGCCTAGGGCCGGCTCGTAAGTGATGGTGATGCAATGTCCCACCGGCGGCATGCATCGTGCCGTAATTAGACTGCTGTGAAGCCCCACTTGGGGCCGGCAGTCGACTCAAACCTGGACGGAGACTTTCATGGGACTGCGAAGCAGGTTACTCGCACCACTGGCAATGATGTTCTGCGCCCTGTCGGTGACAACGACGAATGTCGCACTGGCAGTTGCGGATAGCACTTCAACCTCTGCGACGGAGACCACGACGACGCTTTGGTACTCGCAGTGGTGGGTCTGGGCGGTGGGCATCGCAGTGTTTCTCATCGTCGTCATTGCCCTGACAAATCGCGGCAGCAAGAGCGCTTGAGTTGGGTGGGCGATTCGGATCGGTGGTACCATGAATCCATGCTGATCCGCGGCCTGTGCGTCTTCGTCTTGCTTTGCGTGAGCCCTCTCTCCACTTGGGCGTCCACGTTGTGCTGCGATGGCGTCGCAGCCTGCTGCGCTGGGGAACATCCGGATTGCCCTGTGGATGAGCACGGCACGTGTGCGACCGCGTCGGCGGCGCTGGCCGTCGCGACGGTCGCGCACACGCCGCAGCTGGCAACCCCGCAGTCTTCATCGCCTGTCGAGTTCGCGCTGTTACTTCCCGCGATGGGCGCCGCCTGCGAGGACGCTCACGGCCGTCTGTGCCCTCCGCGAGCCCAAAGAGCGCAGCCACTCCGCAACTGATTGGACGGTCGAGCCACCCGCTCCCCCGTTGAATTCATGTCTGTGGAGGGATTGCATGATGCTGCGTGGATGGATCTGGGCTGCACTCGTAGTTGGACTCGCGTCGAACGCGCAGTCTGCTGAACCGGACACCTTGGCCGCGACAACGCTCAAGCGGCCGCGACCCACTGCCTCCGCTCCCACTTGAAGTGGCTGACCCGGCGAGGGCGCGCCGCTCCGTGGGAGTGGCCTCAACACACGATGGGTCGCCTCACTGCGCTACGTGGACACGGAACTCAAACGTCCACGCTGGCGGATGACGGCAAATTACCGCGTGATCCCCAGGCTGCAGCTCGGCGTGGAGTACAACCCCGTTGCGAGCGAAGTCGGTCCACTCGCGACGTGCTTCCTGCTCACCGAGACCGAGCGGCGGCCCGCGCTGTTCCTCGGCACGAGCTCAGACCGCATCGGGTCTCCAGCGGGAACGCAGGCGTACTACATGACGGGTGCCAAGTACCTGCCCGCGCTGCATGTCTCGCCGTACGCGAGCCTGAACTACTCGGAGTGGGATGACGGTTGGAACGTGCCGTTTGGAGCGAACATCGAATTGGGCCGCGGCATATCGGTGCAGCCGATGTACGACGGCCATCGAACACACTTGCTCGGGACATACGCCACCTCGCGATTCAGCACCACGTTGATCTGGGCGTGGATGGAACGTGCCGGGGCTGCGGTCTCCATGGGTTTCTAGAACAGGAGCTAAAATGAAGAAGCTGATCGCAACACTGCTTGTGGTGTCGGGGCTGCTGGTGGGCCCCGCCCTTCGACCCGCCGTGGCCACGCCAACCCACGCGGCATGCCTCGTCTGCGTGGTGACGAAAGGCGAAGCCGAGGAAGAACCGGTCAAGGCCGTTCGAACCTACGAGGGCAAAGAGTACGGATTCTGTTCCGTCCAGTGCGCGAAGACATTCGACGCGGACCCGGCGGCCTACCTCCCGCCGGAGTTCCCCCGCGCCGCTCCGGCGTTTTCGCTGAGGGATCTTTCCGGTAAGACGATCTCCAACGAAACTCTCAAGGGCCGAGTCGTGCTGCTCGACTTCTGGGCCACGTGGTGCATGCCGTGCCGCAAATCGATGCCAGAGCTCCAAGCGTTGCACGCCAAGTATGCGGGCAAGGGTTTGAGCGTCGTGGGCGTGTCGATCGATGAAGGGGCCCCCGCAAAGGTGAAGCAGTTCGTCACCTCGAAGAAGTTCAGCTACCCGATCGCGATCGACTCCGCGAAGGAGCCCGCGTGGGACGCCTTTCGCGTGAAGGCGGTGCCCGCCGCGTATCTGATCGACCGCGAGGGCAAGATCGTCGCCCAGTGGCTCGGCGCGCCGGCGAGCAGCAAGGAGTTGGAGGCGAAGCTGGGCGAGCTGCTGCGGGGGGATTGAGATCGCTGTAGCGCGACGGATCAGCGTCGATAGATGAGTATCCAGCGGTGCGATCCGGCTCCAATCCCAGCGCCGATTCCTGCTCCCAACGCACCACCGATCAAGCCGCCTGTCAGCGCAGCCTGGTTGATTTGCTTATCTGCATTCCGGTTAAGGTCGAAGAGCGAGATGTTGGCGACCGCAGCCGTTACGGCCACGAATAAGGCAGCCAGCCCTCCCAGCGTGATGGCCCCGATAACGGCGCCGCGGCCACTGTTGCTCACGCGCTTGTCGAGGTTTGAAATCTGCGACCACGCGATAGGGGCAACAGGCGCACTCCCGCCCCAATCGGGATCCACTTCAAGACCCGCCAACGAATCGACGTCCCAGCGCGTCACGCGTCCAGTGAATCGCCCGAACTCGCCGGCCATACGCACGGTGGTCGACGCACCGACGTGCCGACGCACACATTCCAGCGACTGGCAGGACGGCAATTCCACGTTGTCAGACGCCACGATTGACGTACTCGTGATGACCCGAGGGATCGCTGTGCCGCTTTGGGCTCGCGAACAGACAGGCAGTGCGATCAAGGCAGTAGCGATTAGCGACGTGAGCAGTCTTCGCCTGCCTGGCATGTTGTGAAAGGTCATTCCCATGACTCCCTCCGGAGTGTCGGCCAGCGACCTAATGCGTCGGCAGATGGCCAGAGATGGCCTGCGACAATTACACTACGCCGATCCAACACCCAGTCAAAAACGGGGCCTCACCTATGGCTGAGTCACGTCTGGCCGGCAGTGGCGCGCGATACCGCCAAGTCGGCCCAAAAGATCAACGTGCGGAGGGACATTCATGGCCGACCCCGAGTCGAAGTTGCCCCCCGCGAAGTTCAGCGCTCTAGTCGTAGCCGGGCTGGTGATCCAGTTGGTGCTCCTAGGCTCGACGGCCTACTTGGTGCCGCCCGAGGGGGGGGATATTCTCGGGAATGGCCGCCGGTTTTGCCTACCTCACCATCGGCCAGACGCTGGGCCTCGGCCTCCTGCTCGTCTTGTGCAGGCGATGGAGGGCGAGCGTCCGTGAGTCGGCGGTGATCCTGTTCTGGGTACTGGTCCTGAACGGGATCGCCTATTTCTCCGTTGCCCGCCCGATAATAGAGTGGGCCGTTGCGCTGCGTCCGCAAAGCTCCCACTGAGGCGGCAGCTGCAGGGCGGTATGCCGCGGTGAGTCGAGCGAGGCGCAAGGCAGCTTGAGCCCGCTCCGACGCGGTGGTGGTGGCCCCGGCTGGAGTCGAACCAGCGGCACGCGGTTTAGGAAACCGCTGCTCTATCCGTCTGAGCTACGGGGCCACGAGGCAACAAGATAGCGCACTCAGTTCAACGGTGAAATCAAGCAAGCACGCGGTCCAGAAGACCGCCCCGCTCTCTCAATTCTCAGGGAATTCCGTGATTTCATATGACCACGAGCGTTCGTCATTCGGGCGTCCGCAGCGCAGCCACTCAACTCGGGCTCGTCGAATCTGGGAACTCCGCGTGCAGGATCGCAGACACTTGAAGGCGGAGTATCGGGACGAGATCCATCGCCGTGTTCCAAACGATCGGCCAGTCCAGACCAAAGTACTAGTGAACAACGAAGTTTCGGAAGGCAACGATCTTCGCCCAAGGGACTGCTGGATGGCGGATCCGGAAGTCCTCGGTGAGCCGGGAGGCTCCCTCTCCGATCACGGTCAACTCGTGAAGCACCGCCGCACGGGTCGTCACATCCCCCAGGAAGCTTTCGCGATCCTGCCCGGCGATGTGTATGACGACGTTGTCTGCCGCCTCGATAATATCGAGGAGGTAGAGGCGCTCAGGCCGCATAGAGCACTTGCGCCTCGGCGAGCACTTCCTGGCGCAGCGCCGGCTTCAATCCGTTCTTCGGCACGAGGTCGACCGGCCGTCTGAAGAGCACCGAGAGTTCCGTCTGGAGTTCGATCAGCGTGAAGAGCGTCACACGCGAGCCTTCCTCGAAGAGCACGAGCAGGTCTACGTCACTGTCCGGCCCGGTCTCTCCGCGCGCCGCGGAGCCGAAGACCGCCAACTCGCGGACTTGGTAACGAGCACACAGGGCCGCCAGAGCCTCCTCCGACACGCTCAACTTTTCTGCCGGACTCATGCTTCCCTCCATCGTGCTGGGGACCATTCGGCCGCGGCCATCGAGGTCTCCATGTGCAACGGGACTGGGGCCTAGTTTCGCACATATCGACCTCGGGCCGGGTACTGGGCCGTGGCCCTCGGGATACGTCCACGTCACTGGGAATTGCGGAGTACACCTCGCCGCCGCCACTCGTCACATCAC
>JAYSRO010000286.1:0-2788 GCA_043720995.1 Candidatus Eiseniibacteriota bacterium | reverse complement strand
GTTACAGGCCCCGGGGCCTGTTGAGACGTGCACCGAACCCGCGCCAATCGTGGATGTTGCTCAAACGCAAGTGGAAGTTCCTGATGCGCCACCGAAGCTTGCGCCGCTGTCAGCGGAGCGCTTCGAGCTTCGCGTCACGATCAGCAAGGAGGCGCATGACAACCTGCGTTACATCCAGTCACTGGCCAGCCACGGCGCACTGGGTCGCGACGTGGCGCAGTTGATCGAGCGTGCCCTCGAGCTGTTGGTGAAGGAAACCGAGAAGACCAAATTCGCCGCGACCGACCGGCCGCAGTCGAACCCGCGCCCCAGCACCGCGCCTCGCACGATCCCGGCGCACGTGAAGCGCGAGGTGTGGGAGCGCGACCAGGGCCAGTGCACGTTCATCGGAGAGTCTGGAAAGCGCTGCTCCGCGCGGACACTGCTGGAGTTTGATCACATCGACGAAGTCGCGCGAGGCGGCGAGGCGACGACGGATCGCATGAGGCTTCGCTGTCGCGGTCATAACCAGTTCACGGCGGAGCAACGGTTTGGGAGCGAGTTCATGGCGCAAAAGCGGGAGGACGCGATGGGGCGTGCCGGGTAGTCGGCCAATCGCCCACGAACTGTCCGCGCGGACAGTTTGCATGACGATGCGTTGACGCCCGCCCGATAGCGAACTGGCCGAGCAGGCACTTCGCCCCTGCCCACGCCGCGTTGGTCCGGCCTTGCTTGTGTGCCCGGGGCGGCGCGACCATCATCGCCGCTCGTGCTCCCCAGCGCGATTCCCACACCCGTTCCCAGGAGATCCGTGATGCGTCGAGCCGCCGGGCTGTTGTTGATGCTCGCCCTGTTCATTCCCGCCGTCGTGATGGGGACCACTCGCCGCGTCGTCGGCCGCAAGCCCGTGCGCGGGGAACTCGTGAGGATCGCCGAGTCCCACAAGGCGCCGCTGCAATCGCTCGTTACCGCCGAGCAGGAGTTCGCGAAGCTGTCCGGCTCCAAGGGCATCCGCGCCGCGTTCCTCGCGAGCTTGTCGCGCGACTGCGTCATGTTCCGCCCGCTGCCTGTGAACGGTTACGACATGTACGAGGCGCGCCCCGCGAACACCGCGAAGCTGGCGTGGGCACCGTCCTACGCAGAAGTCTCGGCCGCTGGCGATTTCGGCATGACCTGCGGCCCATGGGAATGGACGCCACCCATCGAGAAAGAAAACCCCGAGACGGCGTATGGCACGTTCCTGTCGGTGTGGCGACGCGAGCCGGGCAAGCCGTGGAAGAACGTTCTCGACGGTGGAATCTCGCACGACCCGCCCGGCACCAGCCTGCGCGCGACGATTGTGGAGACGGGCCCCGATCACACGCCGTTCGAACCCGTGCAAGGCGCGGAGGACACGCTGCTCGCGCAGGATCGCGCGCTGTCGGACATGGCGCAGGAGTACAACACGCCGCGCGCGATCGTGGCGCGAACTACCGACGACTTGCGATTCCTGAGCGAAGGCCAGCCGCCGTACCAGGGCGACGTCGCGCGCAATGCGCTGAGCCTCGCCGCGCGCAACGCAACGTGGAACCCGCTCGGCTCAGCGGTGTCGCGCTCGCAGGACATGGCCTATACGTACGGCGTGCGCGTGAGGGCGGCAGCAGATTCCGCGGCGGCGCCGGATTCAGTCGTGTACGTGCACGTCTGGCGGAAGATGGCGGGAGAACCGTGGAAGATATTTGCGGCGGTGGATCATGGGGTGAAGCGGTAGTTACACTCGCCGCAGGAAAGAAAACCTGCGCCGAGCTTGATCTCGCTCCGGAGCCTCGATCCATTTGATGGGGCTCCGATCAGAGCGTATTGAGCGCCTCCTCCGCTTGCATCAGTTGAAGCAACAGCGCTTCAAATGAAGGGCGTTTGCTGAGAAACATGGGCTGCATCGCAGCGTAGTCCAGAGCCAATGCAGCGTGGCGGTGCTTCGGTGGCACAAGACGAAAACTTCCCCGCCGGGCCGTGTCGTAGTTGGCCCATGCGGAGGCGAAGTAGCGACTCTTGTGGCGTACGACGTCCTCAAGTAAATCCATGCGTGCCAAGCACTGCGGTCGACTGTCATGCAGCCACAATGCCACGAAGTCCGCGTAGTGCCGGGCGAAGCGGTCTCGCGACGGGTTCTCAGGCGGGCGGTGATACTCCGCGTGCAGAATCGTTGCCTTCTCCCAAAAGGTACGGCTGATTTCCAGCGCCACCACGGAGTGTTCGAAGTCGTCGTAACTATCACCCAGGGTCTTTGCGAGCATCGCGGAGATCGCATATTTGCCTGTGGGTCGCTGGTGGGTCAGGGCCCCGAACTCCAGCTTGACCCTCTTGGCAATGTAGCCGCCGGCCTGCGGCAGCGCCGACGGGTATGAAAACCAGAGATTGGGTGTGCCGGCCATCGCGTCGACCTCGAACTCCAGCCAGTCCGCTCCCTCTTTTGCAGGGCCGAGCACGGCCGCGATCCCGGCCTCGAGCGCGTGCTGGAACTGATCGCGCACACACGCCTTGCAGCTCTCCGCCAGCGCCGTGAGGCGCTTGGCGCGTTGGGATACTGAGGGTGCTTCGTCCAATTCGGCCTCGGTGGTGCCCAAATGCTCCGGTGCCACCGAGAGATCGATGTCTTCGGAGAAGCGATCGATCACCCTGAAGACCTTGGACAGCGACGTGCCGCCCTTGAACACCAAATGTGGCGCGATTGCACCGGCCGCGAAGATTCGACCCAGCGCCCAACACACCCAGAAGTCCTTCTCCACGATCACCGACACCACGCCCTGCCCGGCGGCGACCTGCTCAA
>JAYSRO010000285.1:0-2789 GCA_043720995.1 Candidatus Eiseniibacteriota bacterium | reverse complement strand
CCATTTCTTCTCGATCCGTGAATGAAGCCTATGCTACCAAATGATTCATGCGTCCGGGGGCGGCGCAGGTCATGCCGTTGCCACGACCGAAGGCATGGGACTGCGAGTCTCAGGCAAATGCCCGAACAGGCTCTAGCGTGCGGGGCGTGATGCCCACAAGGGGTTCCACCTTGTTGGCGCGGGTTGCCCACGTGTGGCCGCACGTGGAGCAGCGATAGACCAACAAGTGGGTCTGGCCGGGCTGGCCGTTGGCGGTCGCCGCGGCAAACCATTGGCGTGAGTGGTGGATCAGCTTGGTGGACGATGCGCGGCACGTTGGGTCCGTGCACTGAACGGGCTGGGAATTCAGCATGGGGCCTCCCGCTGTACGTTGCGACCGTGGCGATTCGGCTATGGGAAGTGGCTTCGGTCCGCCGCGGGGCGGTGGACACAGGACCGACATAGCCAAATCGGTGCCACGTCAGGGAGTTCTCGGATCCGCGGGTTTTTCGGCAGCAAAATCGAGCAGGCGTGGCGGTTGTATGGTCGGCGCGGCTGGTCCGCTCGACCCATTTTGTCGAAATGGCTACACCGAACTGCCAATCGCGCGACCTGATTACACGGCTCAGCGGATCTTGTAGTTGTCCATGATCAGCGCTTCGAACCAGGGCTGCGGCGGCCCACTTGCGGTTGGCGGTGCCGTGGGTGGCGAAATCCCCAGGTTCGATCAACGACACATGGATGCCGAAGGAACGCACCTCCATGCGCAGCGTTTCGGCGAGCGCCTTGCCGAAGCCGGAGGAACAACCGGTGATCAGGACGACGCGCGGGGGTTGTGACATGGGGAGCCCTCAGGGTCAGCGGAAGTGGAGCTCGAGTGGGATTCCTGTGCGGTGCGGCCGCTACCCCGATCGCTTGCGCGCGATCACTCGTCGCAGGAACCACAGCACGACGAGGATGACGGCTCCTGCGATGCCGTACGGGATCATCGTGGGTTCGCGCGGCGTGTGGTTCTGGTCAGAGGCAACGCCGCCAAATCCTGCGCCGACGAAGAAGCCGATGAGGGCGGGCAGCAGGAAAGGGAGGATGCGGCCAATGAGTTTGAGCGGCCAGGCGAGGGCGGCGATCAGCAGCCGGATCGCCATGCCGATGACGCCCGCGACGACGAATCCGATGATGCCGCCGAGCCACGATTGCGTCGAGATGAAGCCCCAGAACATCCCGAGCATGCCGAAGCCGAGGCCGACGAGGACGACTTTGCCCTTGAAGTTGATGGCGCCACCACCACCTCCGCCGCCGCCCGATTGGGCTTCGGCTTGCCGTCGTTGCTCTACGCCTGCGGAGTAGCCGGCCTGGTCGATCGAATTGCCGCCCGCATAGAACCCGCCCGAGCGTCCGGCCTCGTAGGCCTTGTCGTATTCATTCTCACTCATTGAATGCCCTCGCCAGGCTGAGTGGTTACGAGTCGAACATGTTCAGCCGCCTCGATCATTTTGTTGACTGCTGCCAAACACAAGAGTACCCCGGAACGCTTGGTCGACGTTGCGAGCTTCGCCGGCGTCGTTCAGCGCGGGCGGTTCGTGGTGCTCGAGTAGCTCGTCAGCAC
Source organism: Candidatus Eiseniibacteriota bacterium (assembly GCA_043720995.1). Classification (GTDB taxonomy): domain Bacteria; phylum Eisenbacteria; class RBG-16-71-46; order RBG-16-71-46; family RBG-16-71-46; genus JANLWK01. The sequence continues at coordinate 1,204 of JAYSRO010000285.1, read as the reverse complement.
GAGCGCCTGAACGCTCTCTGTTGTGGGGAGTGACTCGCCGCCGCGCGTCATGCCCTCCCAGATCCACGGCAGGAGATGACAGCGAGCCCAACGCGTCTCGATGCGCGCGCGTTGCCACAGGTTGGGTGGCGCGAGCGCAGGGAGCGTTTCTCGCCACGCGCCACTCGAGCCCGGCAACTGCAACGCTTCGGCCAGCGCCTCGGTGATGCGCGCGTGGCCGAGGGTGTTGGCGTGGATGCGGTCCTCGCACCACAGTCGCGCGTCGATCGCGACCGGCGCGTGCGCGGCGAAGTCCACCAGCAGTCCACCGGTGTCGGCACAGATGCGGCGGACGCCATCGTTCATGGCACGGATGCGCGGGGCGAGCACCCTCGCAATGGGCAGCAGTGGCGTCAGGTCGGGCAGCGTGAAGGTCAGCGTGATGGCGCCGCTGGCAACACACGCCCGCTGGATCTCGCGCATGTCGTCCAGGACTTCCGTGAGATTGAAGCGGGGCCGGATGACATCGTTGGTCCCCGCAAACCACGTCACGAGGTCGGGCGCGAACGCGAGCGCTGCATCCACCTGCTGCTGCTTAATCTCCCGCGTGGTGCGGCCGCGCACACCGAGGTTGGCGTAGGCGAGTTCGCCTTGCAGGGCGAGGCGGGCCGCAAGGCGCCGCGACCAGCCGCCCCCGACGCCGTCGATGACGGGATCGCCAAGACCTTCGGTTGAACTGTCGCCCATTGCGACATAGCGGCGAAATATCTCGGGGAGCGGGCGCACAAGTTGCAGCCTAACAGGTTGACGGCATGGAGCGCCTGCCCTCGCAGGTGTCACTGGGCCGCTGCGTCGCGTCCGGCGGGCTTATCGCGAGACGAGCACCCGTCGCTCACGGGACCCGCAGTTGCACGCATCAAGTACACGCCGCTGGCCACGCGATGGCCCGCCACATCGTTGCCGTCCCACGCCAGCGCGTGCGAGCCCGCGTCGTACTCTTCGCTGCGCAAGAGTGTACGCGCCCTGCGTCCATCGGCGCCGAGCGCGCTGCCGCCGCCAGCGGAACCGATCGTGATCGGGTTGCTGCCATCGGAGACGATCGACATGTAGCGGCGCAGTCCGGGTGCGCGACAGACGATCGAGGACCACAGGAACGATCCGGATGCGTCGAAACGCTGCGCGCAGATCACCTCGTTTAAGCCGGCATATTCGATCCACGCTGCGA
>JAYSRO010000284.1:0-5601 GCA_043720995.1 Candidatus Eiseniibacteriota bacterium | reverse complement strand
CTGCGGACGCCGATGCCGGCGCATTGTTCGCGGAGTCCATGCTCGACCTGAACCCGTGGAACCAGTGGACGAGCGAAGGCAAGGCGAACCCGGGCACGCCGGAAGCGGTGGCGGCACTCGAGGCGGTGATGAAGCGTCATCCGGAACATCCGGGCGCCAACCACTTCTACATTCACGCGCTCGAGGCCTCGAACAATCCCGCCCGCGCGTTCGCAGCAGCCAAGCGGCTGGAGACACTGGTGCCCGGCGCGGGCCACCTCGTCCACATGCCTTCGCACATCTACGCGCGGACCGGCCGTTACGCCGAAGCCCTCGAGCGCAATCGGATCGCTGCCGCTGTCGACGAGAAGTACATCGCGGAGCAGAAGCCGGACGGCGTCTACCCGCTGATGTACTACACCCACAACGTGCAGTTCATCTGGTTCACGGCCATGATGGAGGGCCGGAGCGCCGAGGCCCTGGCAGCCGCCCGCAAGATAGTCGGCATCGTGCCGAACGAGGTGATCGCGCAGATGCCGATGCTCGAAATGGTGCCACCCTACCCGGTGATGACGTTGATCCGGTTCGGGCGCTGGGACGAGGTGCTGAGCGAGCCGCTGCCGCCGGCTTCGCAGTTCTACGCCTCCGGCCTCTTCCACTACGCGCGCGGAGTGGCCTACTCCGCCAAGGGCGAGTTCGAGTTCGCGAAAACCGAACTCGATTCCCTGCGCGCAAACGCGGCTCAGGTGCCGGCCGGGCTGCAGATCAGCATCAATCCTGCACCGATGCTGTTGCGTGTCGCCACGAATGCGCTGGCGGGCGAGATCGCCACGCGCAGGCAGGCCACGGAGTCCGGACTGCGCTTGTTACGCGCCGCGGTGGCGGCGGAGGATAGTCTGCACTACGACGAGCCGCCGACGTGGTGCTTTCCGATGCGCCACGTCCTGGGCGCAGCACTGCTCCGGGCCGGACGTGCGCAAGAGGCCGCGGACGTCTACCGGGAGGATCAGCGCCGTCATCCCGAGAATGGCTGGTCGCTGCTGGGCCTCACGCAAACCTCGCGTGCCCTCGGTCGCACGGCTGACGCCAAGTCGGCCAACGCGCGCTATCGAAAGGCATGGGCACGGGCGGACGTGAAGCTGGAGGCCTCGGCGTACTGAGGCGGCGAACAGCTACGGCCCGACAGCCCCGCGCCATTGCACGACACGAAACTACCGACGTCGGGATCCGATTGACAACAGCTCCCGCTCCAGTAGCATCTGGCGTTCTGCAGCGAACAACCGCAGGATCGAATGACGTCGAATGGTTCTCAGGAGGAAATCATGATGAGCTCGAAGCGTGTGGGTGTGTGGTCTGCTCTGTGCCTCATGTTGCTGGCGGCGCTGCCCGCTGCGGCGGCCGACAAGCCCGTTAACATCTCGCTGTTTCCGCCCATCGCCCTGGCCAAGCCCAGCGAAGGCGTGACCGCGTTCCGACTCAACCTGATCTACGGCAAGAACACCTCGGTTGAGATGCTGGACATCGGCTTCATCAATCAGACGACGACCATGTCGAACGGTTTGCAGTGGGGAACCATCAACTACAATGAGGGCGGGCTCAGTGGGCTCCAGTTGGGGGCCATCAACTACACCAAGGGGAACGCGAGCGGGCTCCAGTGGGGCGGACTCAACTACGCGGGCACCGCATCCGGCCTGCAGCTTGCGCTCGTGAACTACGCGGAGAAACTCGATGGATTCCAGGTCGGCGCGCTCAACATCGCCAAGAGCGGTGGCATGTTCCCCTTCATGGTGATCGCGAACTGGAAGAAGTAAGACCCTGGCGACCACTGCACGCCCCCGGTCCGATGCGCCACGTTATGGGCGCCGCGCTGCTTCGAGCCAGACGTGCGAAGGAGGCTGCGGATGTCTACCGAGAGGACCCGCGCGGTCATCCCTGGCCAGAACGTCAGGTGAAGTCGAATCGCACCGCGCCCGCTAACGATAGAGCGATTTGATTCGAGCCCAGCTCGTGGCATGCACCGACGTCGCCGCGCCGTGGAGGAACCGGTACTGCGTGATCTCTGCGCGGGCGTTGGAAGCGCCCGTGACGTCGCCGAAGTAGATGCGATTGACGGCGGCCCCGAAGCCGCCGGCGTTGGAGGACCTACCCGCTCGCGACCTTCGATGGCGTCGTGGACTACGCGGGAACATCCGGCGTCACCGAACCAGGCTTGCCGGCGAGCGCCGCAGACAGCACCTGCCTGACGAGCGTGGCCGATCTGGCGCAGTTCTCGGGGCCCGGGACGATCGTTCTGCCGTGCACGGTCGCCAACACCTCGACCCACAATGGCGCCAATAGTTGGTCATTCGGCGTGCAGGCCGCCGCCATCATCAAGGTCACCTACGCGTACTCGAATTGCCTCACGCCCGTGCGTCCGACGAGCTGGAGCCGCGTGAAGAACCTGTATCGGTAGGTCGGGCTGGGCTCCCCTGCGGTCGCGAGCGGTGGCGTTCGTCCGGCGGGAGCCCGGGCGGACGTTGCGGAATGCCATACCTGCCGCGCCATCGCAGCAAAGTCCTTGCCCTTGGTCCCGCACCTTGCCACAATCTCCTTTCGTAGCACGTCACGTCGGGACGCCGTCCGTCTTCCGGGAGCCCCCACCATGGCCGCCTGCCCCTCACGCGCCGCCATCCTCACCCTTGCGTTGGGCCTGGCCCTGGCCCTGCCGGCACATGCCTCCGGCGTCGTCTGCGGCACGGTGCGCGACGCGATCACCGCCAACCCCGTCGTGGGCGCGGGGATCTTCGTCCGGCAGACCACCGGGCAGTACGCGGGTTACAACGGCGCCACCGACGTCGCGGGCCACTACTGCATCGGCGGCATCCCGGCGGGCACCTACGATCTCGAGGTGCGCCTTGACGATCACCAGGTCGCCTATCGCCGCGGTGTCGTCGTGAATGACGCGGTGACCGGAGTCGATGTCGACGCCCGATTCCTCAAGAGCACTCTTTCGACGCCGTGGCCCAACCCGGCGCGCAGGGGTATCAGCTTTCGTCTGCGCATCCGCGACGCGGGGCCCATCGAGCTCGTGGCCGTGGATGTGAACGGGCGGGTGATGAAGGGCTGGACGGGACTCGCTGGAGCCGGCGAAGACCGCACGTTGAACTGGGACTTCCGCGACGCGACGGGGCGCATGCTGCCGGCGGGTCGTTACTTCGTGCGATTGAGTGCCGGTGATCTGGCGATCACCCGCTCGTTCGCGCGTATTCCGTAAGAGGAGGCAGCCTCCAATGCGCCGTACCCCACGGACCCCGAGCCCCCGCCTGCGCGCGACACTCCAGTGCGCGGCGATCGGCATCCTGTTCGCGCTTCAGTCCGGGTGCGGCAACGCCAACAAGAACATGTTCGAGCCGCTGGTCCCGCCGTCGACCGGCGTGGTGATCACGGGTTCGGCGCACGCGCAGGGTGGCAGCACACTGCAGGGCGTCGTCGTGACGCTCGAGGCAATCGATGGCGGTGTGTCGGCCAGCGTCTACCAGACGATGCAGAGCCGGAACCTCACCCGCCCGGCCATGAGGGCCGGCGCGCAACAGTCGCTCGCGGGCAGCCACGGGCTCAGCGCGACGCTTGCGACACCGCGCCGCGCCGCGGTGACCGACGCTCGCGGCCGGTTCGCCTTCGACGGAGTGCCCTCGGGCGCGTATCTCCTGACCGGCGTCGCCCCCAACCACCTCGCGGGCATCGCGCGCACGACCGTGCGGCCCCTCTCCGCCACCGCGGCCGAAACGACCGTCGTGGACATCGCGATGATGCCCACGGGCAAGTTCTTTGGAAACGTCACGCTCGAGAACGCCACGAACCACCAGAGCACCATCGTGTACGTGGACGGCAGCTCGTATGTCGCGGTGACGAACGCGGCCGGCAACTACCGGATCGAGGGCGTGCCGGTCGGCAACTGGACGGTACGGGGTGCGCATCCGGGCTATCTCGATCGCTCGGTGACGGGCTCGATTGCCGCGGCCGGGGACAGCATTCCGCTCATCGCGTTCCAGTTGCCGCTGAACTCGAACATCTCGCCCCTCGCGGCGGCGATCAATCCGACCTCGCCGGTCAGCCATGTCCCCGCGAACTTCTCGGGCTCGGGCTCCGATGACGACGGCACGATCGTGAGCTACGAGTGGGACTTCGAGAACGACGGCACGTTCGACTACTCGAGCCCCTCCTCGGCGGCCACCACCCACGCGTACGCCACGAGCGGCACCTATACCGCGAAGTTGCGCGTCACTGACAATCAGGGTGCTATCGGCCTCGACGCGATCACGTTCAGCATCGTCGACGGAGTCTTCGTGTCCTCGACGGGCAACAACGCCGACCCTGGAACCTACAATCAGCCCGTCGCGACGCTGTCCCAGGGGCTCGCCATCGCTTCGTCGTTCAGCCGCAGGTACGTCTTCATCGGCACGGGGACTTACACGGGAGCGCCGACGTTCCCGGGCAACATCGAGATTCGCGGTGGATACACACCGGGCACCACATGGACAAGAACCGCTGGCAACTACAGCGTCTTCAACACCGGCTTGTCTCCCGCGCAGGTTGTGAACGTCAGCGTTCCAACGCTGGTCAGCGGCCTTCGGGTCGTTGCGAGCAACCAAGTGTCGCCGGGAGCCAGCTCGATTGCGCTTCGCGTGCTGAACAGCACCTCGGCGGTCCAGTTCGTCGACTGCCAGTTCACGGCTGGTAGTGGCGTCAATGGTTCCAACTCGGCAGCGGGCGTGGCCGGCGGCAACGCCTCCACAGGCGCGGGGCAATCGGGTGGCGCCGGTGGCTTGCCGGGCGGCGGGACCGGCGGCATCGGTGGCGGCGGCGGCTCGGCGAACAACGGAGGTCCTGGCGCCAGTGGTGGGAACTTCTGCGGCTCCAACTCCGGCGGGTTTGGCGGCAGCGGATTCCAGTGCGCCACGGGAGGCACTGGTGGCAATGGATTCAATTCCTGCACCATCGGTGATGGTGCGAACGGAAGCACGGTCTCGGGTTTTGGCACCGCTACTGGCGGCGTATGGACCCCGTCCCCGGGCAACGCTGGTGCCAATGGCCTTAGCGGCACCGGCGGTGGTGGTGGTGGCGGCGGCGGCGGCCAGTCCACCGGATTCGCGTGCGGCGTCAACGCCAACGGCGGCGCGGGCGGCGGTGGTGGTGGTGGCGGCGGATTCGGGACGGGTGGCTCGGGAGGCATGGGAGGTGGCGCGTCCATGGCGGTCTTCCTCTACAACTCCTCACCCATCTTCACCTCGTGCACGTTCAGCACGAGTAGCGGTGGCGCGGGCGGGACGGGCGGTAATGGAGGTGGGCCCGGTCTCGGAGCCGGCGGCAGCGGCGGCGCGCCAGGGCAACCCGGCGCCGGTCCGGGCGGCAACGGCGCGGTCGGCAATCGGGGCGGCGCGGGCGGCGGCGCCGGCGGCGGTGCGGGCGGGGTGAGCGTGGGGATCGCGGTCACTGGGACCTCCGGGCCGTCGATCAGCGGTGCGAGTTACACCATCGGGATCGGGGGATCCGGAGGAGCCGGTGGATTCCACCTGGTCACCGCGGTTCAGGCCCCCACGGGCCCGAACGGTGCCTCGGCGAGTGTGGTTTCGCTCTGAGATC